>JAZOWG010000066.1:0-6000 GCA_045659105.1 Acutalibacteraceae bacterium | reverse complement strand
TCTCGTAAACGGCGCGCTGATACTTACGGTTGCTATCGGTCTTGTTAAAATTACGGGAATTCTTTTTAAGCTTTATATTACCAATAAAATCGGTTTTGAAGCAAAGGGATATTTTGCAACGGCATACAATATCTATACCCCCATATATTCAATTGCTCTCGCAGGTCTTCCCGTTGCCGTTTCCAAAATGGTGGCTGAAAAGGCAATTCAGGGTAAATACAAGGATGTAAAGAAGCTTTTCAGCGTTTCTCTCGGTTTGTTTACAGTCTTTGGTGTTATAGGCACTCTTATCATCGTGCTTATGGCTTATCCTTATTCGATATCCACAGGTGACATAAATGCACTTCCCGCTGTGCTGACTGTTGCTCCCTCACTTCTGTTCTGCTGTATTATGAGCGGCTACAGAGGCTATTATCAGGGGCTTCGGAATATGACACCTACCTCTGTTTCGCAGGTTATAGAATCTGCCGGTAAGCTGATTTTCGGATACGTGTTTATGAATGTGATTCTTCTTTCTGGAGTTGAATTCGCAGATAAGCTTCCCGTGCTTAACAGGTTCGTGACGGATGCTTCATCCGCTTATGCGGCTGCTGCAGCAATCTCCGGTGTTACCATCGGCTCCGCTATGGGACTTGTTTACATAATAATCAAACACCGTCTTGATAAAAACAGTATTCCGCAGAGTCTTATAGACGCTTCGCCGGAGGCTCAGGAAAAGGGCATTCTCAGAAAAGAGCTGCTTATTATGGCGCTTCCCTTCGCAGTCAGCTCCCTTGTTTTTAACCTTACCACCTTTATCGACAGCTGGACAATACAGAACCGTCTTGCGTATGTTTTGAGCACAAACTTTGATACGGTAGCGGCAATGTATCCGAAAATTATAGAATACACAGGCTATACCGCAGCACAGGCAGCAGAATTCAAGACCTACCTTTTCGGTGCTTACGATACGGTTCTTGAAATAAAGAACATTATTCCCACGCTGACAATTGCTCTCGGCTCATCTGCTCTTCCTATTCTCAGTGAGCTGTGGGTGTCCGGAAAGAAGCGTGAGGTAGGAGATACCATCAACAGAGTGTTCCGCCTTATCCTTCTTATGGCGCTTCCTGCAGGTATCGGTATGTGCGCTCTCGCTGAGCCTATTCTTCTTCTCATATACGGCAGAAAGGAGCACACCTTACCTGCAATTGAATACATTGCCCCCATTCTTATGCTTTACGGAATTTCCGTATGCTTCTTAGCCCTTGCACAGCCCGTTACAAATATGCTTCAGGCTATAGATAAGCCCAATGTGCCTCTTAAGAGTATGGCGGCAGGTGCAGTTGCAAAGGTGCTTGCTAATATGATTCTCGTAAGCATCCCGTCAATCAATATTCAGGGTGCGGTTGTAGGCTCCTTCCTTTCAAATATTATTATGGTTGTCTGGGGCTTTATCGTGCTTAAAAAGGCGGCGGATATAAAATACGACTGGAAAACAAGTGTTATTAAGCCTCTTTTCTGTTCGGTGCTTACGGGTGGCGGTGCGTTCGGTGTGCACGCACTTTGCACAAAAATTCTTATCTCTCTCGGCATTGGCTCAGCTCTCACCGTAAATAATATTTCCGCTATAATTGCCGTGGGTATGGCTGTAATAATTTACCTTATTGCCCTTTTTGCTACAAAAACTCTCTTAAAAAGCGATGTTATTATGCTTCCTAAGGGAGAAAAAATCGCAAAAGTACTTGAAAAATATAGACTTTTAGGGTAAAATACCAATGTATGTGATTTTTTAGGCGGTAAATGCTATGGTTGATAATTTTCAGTTCAAAGACTTCTATAATGTTCAGGACCTTCTGAGAATCGTTGAAATTCTCCGTGCACCCGGCGGATGTCCCTGGGATGCCGAGCAGACTCACGAAAGCATCAGAAAGGATTTTATAGAAGAAACCTACGAGGTAATTGAGGCTATCAACAAAAATTCACCCGAGATGCTCCGTGAGGAGCTGGGTGACGTGCTTCTGCAGGTTGTTTTTCATACTCTTATTGAAACGGAAAAGGGTAATTTCACGTTTTCCGACGTAACTGATGAAATCTGCAAAAAGCTCATTATCCGCCATCCTCACGTTTTCGGTGACGTAAACGTTTCTTCTACGGAGGAGGTGCTGACTAATTGGGACGCAATAAAAATGGGTACCAAGAAGCAGTCTACCGTGGCAGAAGCAATTTACTCCATTCCCCGTGAGCTTCCCGCATTGATGCGTGCCAACAAGGTACAGAAAAAGGCCGCTAAGGCAGGCTTTGACTGGCCCGATGTTACGGGTGCTTTTGAAAAAATCACGGAAGAAGCAAAGGAAGTTGACACCGCAATTGCAAACGGAAGTGAGACGGAAATCCTTGACGAGATAGGAGACCTTCTCTTTGCGGTTGTAAACGTTGCAAGAAAAACGGGTGTTGACCCCGAAGAAGCACTGACCCGTGCTACGGATAAATTTTCCCGCCGTTTTGAAAAATCGGAAAAAATGGCAGCCGAAGAGGGTGTCGATATGAAAACGGCGACGCTCGAGAAGTTAGACGAATATTGGGACAATGCAAAAAAACAGGAACAAACGCCGTAACAGGCTTTTGAATATATAAGGAGGATACTATAATGAATAAGACAGAACTTATCAATGCAGTTGCTGCTAAGGGTCTTTCCAAGAAGGACGCTGACGTTGCTGTTAAGGCAGTTATCGACAGCATCACAGAAGCTCTCAAGAAGGGCGAAAAGGTTCAGCTTATCGGCTTCGGCACATTCGAAGTTCGTGAAAGAGCTGAAAAGGAAGCTCGTAACCCCAGAACAGGCGAAACCATCAAGGTTGCTGCTGCTAAGGTTCCCGCTTTCAAGGCTGGCCAGGCTCTCAAAGATGCCGTTAAATAATTGAAGAATTATTTGAATATTGAGCTGAGTTTTATACTCAGCTCTTTATTTTTTTGTCTTTACAAGCAGCCTTTATGTGTGGTACTATTGTTGTGAATAATAAAAATATATAAAACGGAGATTTATTATGAGTTGGCTTATTATTAAAAGATATCTTCTTGCAATTCTTATGATGCCCATGTTCCTTTTTAATTATATTTTCAATGACTATGCAATTCCGCCCATAAGTAAAGAGGGTGCTTATCTTTTCTGCTATTTTACGGGAAATGAGGAAAGCGAGCAGACCCTTCATTTTGCCGTAAGCACGGACGGATATAAATTTGAAGCCCTGAACGGAAATGAGGCTGTTATAGAGCAGACAAAGGGTAAGCTCTGCGTACGCGACCCTTATATCCTTAAAGGTCCCGATGAAAACGGCGAGGACTGTTATTTTATAATTGCTACGGATATGAATGCCCTTGAGGGCTGGACCTCCAACCATTCGCTTATTACCTGGAGAAGCTATGACCTTGTCAACTGGACGGATGAAACCGTTATTGATATGAGGCAGTTCGAAGGCTTTGAAACCACAAACCGTGCTTGGGCGCCTCAGGCAATATGGGACAGCGAAAAAGAAATGTATATGGTTTACTGGGCAAATTCCACCCTCGAAAACGACACAGCAGGTCACTACTACGCATATACAAAGGATTTCAAGACCTTTGAAACCGCTCCCGAGGTGCTTTTCGGCAGATGGGAAGAAATCGACCCCGAGACGGGAGAAAAGAGAAACGTTCAGTGTATAGACGGCGACATTGTCTATAATGAAAAGGACGGTTATTACTACCTCTATTTCAAAGAGGATATTACTCAGAAAATTGCTTATGTCCGTTCCGAAAATCTCACAGGACCCTACAACACGGACTATACAATCTGTTCACTTAACTGGCACGGCGTTGAGGGAAGCTCAATGTATAACATCACCGGCACGGATAAGTGGATAATGATAATGGACGAATATTCACAGCAGTCCTTCTTCCCTCAGATTACCGAGGATTTTCAGAATTTCACAAGAATCCGCAGGGGCGATATGAAAATAGACCACTTAAAGCCCCGCCACGGCTCCGTTGTAGCTATTTCCGAGGATGAATATTTTGCACTTAAAAATCACGATTTCAGCAAATAAAAAGAGGATATTGTTCAGTTACCAAAAATAATAATATAAACAGAAAAAGGGAGAGAAAATATGAAATACAGAGAATTCGGAAAAACCGGCTGTAAGGTGTCAAGCCTCGGCTTCGGTGCAATGCGTATGCCTACAATTGAGGTTTACGGTAAGAAGATAATTGACGAGGATAGGGCAATTGCCCTTATCCGCCGTGCGATTGACAGCGGAGTGAACTACGTTGATACGGCTTACTTCTATCACGACGGCGAAAGTGAACGTCTTGTGGGAAAGGCTCTGAAGGACGGCTACAGAGAAAGGACTTATCTTGCAACAAAGCTGCCTATGGGACACGTAAAATGTGCAGAGGACTTTGACAGACTTCTTAATGAGCAGCTCGGAAAGCTTGATGTCGATTATGTAGATTTCTATCTTTTCCACGCTCTTAACAGGGATTCCTGGAAAAAGGTAATTGATTTCGGTCTTATTGAAAAAATGAAAAAGGCAAAGGCAGAGGGTAAAATCCGCCATATGGGCTTCTCATTCCACGATGACCTTGAGGTTTTTGAAACTATTATGAAGGAATATGACGGCTGTGAATTCTGTCAGGTTCAGTTTAATTACCTCGATACTGACTATCAGGCAGGCATTGAAGGTCTTCGTCTTGCGGCTGAAAAGGGAATAGGTCTTGTTATTATGGAGCCTCTTCTCGGCGGCGGTCTTGTGAAACCTCACGAAACCGTAAGAGCCTGTCTTCCCGAGGGAATGAATACCGTTGAGGCAGCACTTGCATACATCTGGAACTATCCCGAGGTATCGCTTCTTTTAAGCGGTATGGGAACTGATGAGCAGCTTACGGAAAATATGGCGCTTGCAGATAAGTACGAGGCTTGCTCTCTTACCAAGGAGCAGAAAAACTGCTTTATTGAAGCAAAAAAGGCTCACGGTAAGCTCGGACTCATCCCTTGCACAGGCTGTAATTACTGCAGCGTATGTCCCGAGAAAATTGCAATACCCGAAATTTTCTCAGCATTTAATCTCGGTGCCAGCGAGGACAGAAGAAAGGTCAAGGAAGCAATGCCCGATATCGAGTACAGAGTGGAAAAGTGTGCCGACTGCGGGGCCTGCGAAAAAATGTGTCCTCAGAACATCGAGATCAGAAAGATGTTCAAGCGCATCAAGGACAGCTTTTAATTGAATACATTATGAGGGCATCCGACAGAATAGCGGGTGTCCTTGTTGTTATTTTGTATAAAAAATTATCACTTATTTTATAAGTTTTTAATAAAACACAGAAATAATAAAATTACCCGTTTTTTTCTTGAAAGAGAATAAATTTAAGAATATAATCAAGGCAGAAATTTTCGGTTCAGGGGGATTATTATGAACATATTAAAGCAGAACGTTTTTCAGCCTAAGCTCATTTCCTGCCTTAAAGGATATTCGGGCGCTCAGTTTGTAAAGGATTTAACCGCAGGTGTAATTGTTGCAATTATTGCCCTTCCTCTGTCAATTGCCCTTGCCCTTGCTTCCGGTGTTACTCCCGAGCAGGGACTTTATACTGCAATTGTTGCAGGCTTTGTAATTTCAGCCTTCGGCGGAAGCCGTGTGCAGATTGCAGGTCCTACGGCGGCATTTGCCACCATCGTTGCCGGCATTGTGGCAACCCAGGGGATGGACGGCTTATTTTTAGCTACCATCATGGCAGGGATCATGCTGATTTTAATGGGCGTGTTCCGCCTCGGTTCTTTGATTAAGTTTATTCCCTACACCATCACCACCGGCTTCACTTCCGGTATTGCCGTAACCATTCTGGTGGGTCAGATCGAGGATTTTCTGGGACTATCCTATGCAGAAGGCGTTATACCCATCGAAACCATCGAAAAAATCATGGCAAACATCGAAGCCATTTCCACCTTCCATTGGGAGGCGCTTTTGGTTGGCGCCGTGTGTCTTGCTA
>JAZOWG010000065.1:0-2346 GCA_045659105.1 Acutalibacteraceae bacterium | reverse complement strand
ATGTCATATTTACGTTGACGAATACGCAGACCTCAGCAAGGCTCTTAATATTGTAAACAATGCAAAAACAAGCCGTCCTTCCGTCTGCAATGCCTGCGAGGTAGTTTTAGTCAATAAGGCAGTTGCAAAGGAATTTCTGCCAAAATTAAGAGAAAAACTGATAAATGAGAGAACAGCCGCAGGACTTACTCCCGTGGAGCTTCGTCTGGACGGCTTCTGCAGTGAAATTATTGACGGCAATATGGCGGGCGACAAGGATTTTGATACGGAATTCCTCGATTACATTTTAGCCGTAAAGGCTGTAAACAGCGTCAGCGAGGCAATTGACCATATAACAGCACATTCCACAAAGCATTCCGACTGCATTGTGACGGAAAACGAAGAAAATGCAAAGCTCTTCACGGCTCTTGTTGATTCCTCCTCCGTTTATCACAATGCTTCAACAAGATTCACAGATGGCGGAGAATTCGGTCTGGGCTGTGAAATCGGTATTTCCACACAGAAATTACACGCAAGAGGTCCTATGGGACTTAAAGAGCTTACTACCTACAAATACATCATTTCCGGTGACGGACAGATACGATAAGGAGTGACTTATATGACTTACAGATTCGGCTTTATAGGTGCCGGTAATATGGGCGGTGCTTTGCTTGTTGCGGCGGCAAACGGCAACCCCTCGGAAAAATTCGCGGTTTATGACGTGTGTTCGGACAAGGCTTGGGATTTTGCCGAAAAATACGAAAATGTAACGGTATGCGATCTCGATACCCTCGTTAAAGAAAGTGAGTATATTTTCATAGGCGTAAAGCCTCAGATGCTCTCTGAGCTTTTCGCTGACATCGCTCCCCTTTTCGCTGAATGTAACCCCGTTATGGTTTCAATGGCGGCAGGCACTTCAATCGAAAAGCTCTGCACTCTCTCAAGTAAAGAAATGCCCGTTATAAGAATAATGCCCAATACCCCTGCTCTCATCGGTGAAGGTGTGATTCTTTACTGCAATAATGCGGCAGTGTCGGAAGCACAGGTTGATTATTTCGTGAAAGCAATGTCAGGTGCAGGACTTCTTGACAGAATAGATGAAAACAAAATTGATGCCGCAAGTGCGGTTTCGGGCTGCGGTCCTGCCTTTGCTTATATGTTCATTGAGGCTCTTGCAGACGGTGCCGTTGAATGCGGAGTACCCCGTGACAAGGCAATGATGTATGCAGCAAAAATGCTTTCGGGCTCTGCCGATATGGTGCTGAAAACGGGAAATCATCCGGGTGCATTAAAGGATGCGGTCTGCTCCCCCGGAGGCACAACAATTGTAGGTGTCCACGCACTTGAGGACGGCGGCTTCAGAAGCGCCGCAATGAATGCGGTAACTTCTGCTTACAAAAGAACACTTGAATTGAAATAAGCAAAAATTTAAGGGTATCAACCGATGTGGCTGATACCCTTTTATATTGCTGTAAATCAGTTTCTTGAATTTGAGGTTGTGCGAAGAGTTACGTCGTGGTAGCCGCCCTCTACGATACTTACGGATGAAACAAGTGTAAGCTTTGCCTTATCCTGAAGCTCGGGGATTGAGAGAGCACCGCAGTTGCACATTGTAGACTTAACCTTATAAAGGCTCTTTTCAACGTTATCATGAAGAGGACCTGCATAAGTTACATAAGAGTCAACACCCTCCTCGAAGGAAAGCTTTGAGCTGCCGCCGAGGTCGTATCTCTGCCAGTTACGTGCTCTGTTGGAGCCTTCACCCCAGTATTCCTTAACGTAAGCGCCGTTAACCATAAGCTTGTTTGTGGGGCTTTCGTCAAAACGTGCGAAGTATCTGCCGAGCATTACGAAGTCTGAACCCATAGCAAGAGCAAGTGTAATATGATAGTCGTGAACAATACCGCCGTCGGAGCAGATGGGAATATAAACACCTGTCTTTTCGTAGTATTCATCTCTTGCCTTAGCAACGTCAATAATAGCAGTAGCCTGGCCTCTGCCGATACCCTTTGTTTCACGGGTGATACAGATTGAACCGCCGCCGATACCTACCTTGATGAAGTCTGCGCCTGCTTCTGCAAGGAAAA
Source organism: Acutalibacteraceae bacterium (assembly GCA_045659105.1). Classification (GTDB taxonomy): domain Bacteria; phylum Bacillota; class Clostridia; order Oscillospirales; family Acutalibacteraceae; genus RUG806. The sequence continues at coordinate 280 of JAZOWG010000065.1, read as the reverse complement.
GGAAGCCTTCTCTGTCAACAACGTTACCTGCACCGACCTTTACGGTGTCGCCGTAATTTTCACGGATCCACTTGATTGTATTAGCCTGCCAGCAGGAATAACCCTCGGAGGAGTCAATGCAAAGCACGTCTGCACCTGCTTCAACAAGTGCGGGAACACGCTGAGCAAAGTCACGGGTGTTGATACCTGCGCCTACCATATATCTCTTATCGCTATCCAGAAGCTCGTTGGGGTTGTTCTTATGACGTGAATAGTCCTTACGGAATACGAAATACATAAG
>JAZOWG010000064.1:0-7073 GCA_045659105.1 Acutalibacteraceae bacterium | reverse complement strand
TTGCAAAGAACTGTTTCGGTTTCGATTTCCTCACCGTTTTCATCCTTTGTTTCAACCTCAAGCTCCCAGTAGGGTACGAATACGTCGTAAACCTTACCTGCTTCAATTGAACCTGCGCCGATGATGTCATACTTTTCAGCTGTTGTTTCATCAGCTGTAACAACGTTTTCATCCTCACGCTCAATACCTGCCTTGTAGCAGTGCTTGAGAATTTTGTTTGCGCACTTAACATACTTGCCCTTCTTGCCCTTGAAGGAGCCGATTTCCTTGAACTTCTTTACGAAGGATTCCTTGAATTCCTTGTTGCCTTCGAGTGCATTTACTCTTTCATACCAGGCATCAAGAACCTCGTCCTTTCTTTCTGTTCTGCCGGAAGCAAGAAGGAAGAGAGGCTCAAGGAGGTCTGCGAAAGCTTCTGCGTTATCGCGGAGACCGATGATGATGTTCTTCTTGTCTGAGGGCTTCATATCGTCAGCACTCTTCTTGCCCTTACCTCTGAAAAGGAAGAATGCAGCAACTGCAATGCCCGCACCTGCGAGAGCAGAAAGCACACAAATCAATATAATATCGTTTAAGAAAAGCATAAAAATATCTCCTTTAGTGAGTTTTAATGACACAAAAAATCAGTTTATGTCGGTAGCCTCTGTTATTATATATAAAATAATTTGCTTTGTCAATAAGATATGGTACAAATTAGCCGATACGTTTTCTGAGAATATCTCCCTCGTGAAGCTTATGAGGGCAGAAAACGCTTACCTTTTCCTGAACTAAATGAGCACTTTCTCTGTCTTCTCCGTTTTTGTCCTTTATAGACGTAACCTCAAAGGACAATCCGATAGCAGAGGGAGAGAGAATTTCAAGGGTATCGCCCACGTCAAAGCGGTTTCGCTGTTCAACTAAGTATCTGCCGTCTCCGAGATCTTCAAGCACTATACCGATAAAGGAGCAGGTCTGGTGGTAAAGTCCGTCGTTATTGGGGTCAGCCTTTGCTTCGCCGAAATAAAAGCCTGAGGCAAAGGGGCGGTGGGAGGCACAGTCAAGCTCGGACTCACATTCCTCCAGAGTTGCCGTGCCGTCCATATAATGGCGGTATGCATTGACAACCGTAGCCACATAATAGGGGGATTTCATTCTGCCCTCAATCTTGAAGGATTTTACGCCTGCCTTTTCGAGTCTTTCAAGGAATTCTATCGCCTTGAGGTCGGTGGAGCTGAGCACTGCCGTAGCACCGTCCTCTTCAATTACGGGAAGGAACATATTCTGCCTTTTTTCTTCCATAAGGTAATAGTTCCATCTGCAGGGCTGAGAGCATTCACCACGGTTTCCCGAGCGGTTGGAAAGGAAGGAGCTTAAAAGACAGCGTCCCGAATATGCCATACACATAGCGCCGTGGACGAAAACCTCAATTTCCATATCGTCGGGGATTTTGCCCTGAAGAGCTTCAATCTGCTCCATGGTCATTTCTCTGCCGAGTACCACTCTTTCCACACCCATCTTGTGATAAACTTCAATTGTCTTGAAGTTCTGGGTGTTTGCCTGAGTGGAAATATGTACGGGAAGTGCGGGACATTTTTCTCTGATTTCCGCTACTGCACCGAGGTCGGAAACAATTACCGCATCAACTCCTATGTTATAAAGGGTGTTTGCGTAATCTCCCAGAGCCTCAATTTCTTCATTCTCGGCAAAGCAGTTTACCGTTACGTACAGCTTTTTACCTCTTTCGTGGGTGTACTGCACCGCATTTTTAAGGTTATCAAAGGAAAAGCCTGCGCCGGAGGCTCTCAGCTGTAAAAGGGGACCGCCGCAGTAAACGGCATCCGCACCGAAATATAAAGCGGTTTTCAGGCTTTCAAAGGAGCCTGCAGGGGCTAAAAGTTCAACGTTCATAATTTACATCCTCAGTAACAAAGTTCATAAATAATTGCGGCATACATTTTTGCGGTGAGAAGCAATTCATCAATTACCGCAAATTCATCCGCACCGTGTATTCTGTAGTCGGTGCCTGAAAATTCGATTCCGAAGGCAACACCGCCCGGTATATCGTGGACGTAGGTACCGCCGCCGATTGAAAGGCACTCTCCCTTAAGTCCCGTGTATTCCTCATAAACCTTAAGTGCGGTCTTTATAACGGGTGCATCCTCGGGCACGTAATGGACGGGAATCATAGAAGGCTCACCCTCAAAGGTAAAGCCGTTTTCGGAAAAGGCCTTTGCTATTACAGCCTTTACGTTTTCTTCATTTGCACAAATCGGACAGCGAAGGTCAAGGCTTCCCGTAAATACGCCGTTTTCGAAATGAAGCACACCGAAGTTAAGTGTAAGTGCACCTGAGGTTTCGTCACTCATCTTAACACCGACTGAGAAGCCGTCCGTTTCCTTGTGGGGGAAGAGTCTTTCCAATGCCTTAAAGGAGGCGGTTACTTCATTTTCCGTAAGCTCCAGCGCATTAATAAGGGAAATAAGCGCCGTCTGGGCATTGTTGCCCGATTCCGGGTGGGCAGCGTGGGCAGAAACACCGAGAGCCGATATGCCGAGCAGTCCGTTTTCTTCCTCTATGGAAAAATCAACACCTGTTTTCTCGCTTACCGTATCAATTGCTGACTTTGCTTCTTCTGCGGTTATACCCGAAAGAAGAACCTTTGATTTACAGGGGACTATGTTGCCTGTTGTACCGCCTGAGAAGGAAGCTACGGTTTTTTCACCGCCGTTTTCTGCGGTTTTTGTGAATTTAGGGGCAAATCTGCCCTTTTCAAGATTTATAAGAGGATAGTCTGCATCGGGGGAAAGAGTATAGGGGAGCATTTCTCTTTTTGAGAAATAATAATCCATATCCTCGCTTCCCGTTTCTTCACCGCAGCCCATAACGAGACGTACACCGCACTTGGGCTCACCGAAAAGCTCACGGGCAGCCTTCATTGCGTAAAGACAGCAGAGCATTGCCCCCTTGTCATCGGTTGTGCCTCTGCCGTAGGCCCTGCCGTCAACAATTTTCATATTATAGGGCTCGTATGTCCAGAAGTCACCCTCGTCAACAACGTCAAGGTGTGCAAGAAGCATAAGCACGGGATCCTTGCCGTAGGTGATTTCACCTGCGTAATTTTCGAAATTTACCGTATTGAAGCCGTGGGAAGCGGAAATTTTTATTGCTTCCCGGAGTGCCCTTGCAGGTCCCTCACCGAAGGGCATGCCGGGAAGGGGCGCCTCACGTACGCTTTTTATATCGACAAGACCTTTAAGGTCTCTAAGAAAATCCTCTCTCTGAGAATCAATATATGCAGATATTTTGTTTTTCATAGCAACCGCCTTTTCAGTTTTCAATAAGTTCTCTGAATTCTTCTTCATTTATAATTTTAATGCCGAGCTCCGTTGCTTTCCTGAGCTTGCTGCCTGCATCCTCACCTGCTAAAACAACGCTCGTCTTTTTTGAAACAGAGGAGGAGGTTTTTCCTCCGAACTGCTCTATAATTGCCGATGCCTCGTCTCTTGTATAAAGGGAAAGCGCACCCGTAAGAACGAATGTCATACCTTTAAATCTTTCGTCCTTTACTTCTGAGAGATTTTTTGTGTTAAGTCCTGCAGCTTTAAGCCTTTCAACAAGGTTTTTTGTCTGAGGAAGTGAAAAATATTCCGTTACGGCATCTGCCATAATATTTCCGAAGCCTTCAATTTCAAGAATATCTTCCTTCGAAGCCTCCGTTATTTTTTCCAGGGTGCCGAAGTGTACTGCAAGAAGCTTTGCCGCCTTTTCTCCGATGTGGTTGATTCCGAGAGCAAAAAGGAGCTTCGAAAGGTCGTTTCCCTTGGATTTTTCAATAGCATCAAGTATATTTTTTGCGGATTTTTCACCGAGCCCATCAAGCTCTGCAATATCTTCTGCCTTTAGAGAATATATGTCCGCAACGTCACGTATCATTTTCTTTGCTGAGAATACCTCGAGGATTGCTTCACCGAGGCCTTCAATATCCATAGCATCCCTTGAGCAGAAATGAATTATAAGGCGCAACACCTGTGCGGGACATTCGGGATTGCCGCATCGGTGAGCTGCTTCTCCCGCATCCCGGAAAACAGGAGCACCGCAGGAGGGGCATCTTTCAGGGAAGCGGAAAACCTCATTTCCCGAATGAGCCTTTACTCCCACAACCTCGGGGATGACGTCACCTGCCTTGCGTACTATAATTGTATCTCCGAGTGCCAGAGAGAATTCCTTTATTCTGTCCTCGTTGTGAAGAGTTGCACGGGTAACCGTGGAGCCTGCAAGAAGCACGCTGTCAAATACGGCAGTCGGGGTGAGCACGCCCGTTCTTCCCACGCTTATTTCAATATCACGCAGTACCGTTTCCTTTTCCTCGGGAGGATATTTGTAGGCTACTGCCCAACGGGGGAATTTTGCCGTGCTTCCGAGTGTTCTTCTGTTGGTAAATTCATTTACCTTTATAACGGCACCGTCAATGTCAAAGGGAAGTGAGCTTCTTATTTCTCCGATTCTCGTAAGCTCCGCTTTTGCTTCTTCAATGCTTTCGCAGAAAGTATAGAAGGGCACCGTCACAAAGCCCAGCTCCTTTAAGAAATCAAGTGAGCTTTTGTGGTCGGAAAATTCCGCACCCTCATATTTCTGTACGTTGAAAACAAAAATGCTTAAATTTCTTTCGGCTGTGATTTTAGGATTCTTCTGACGAAGTGAGCCTGCCGCCGCATTACGGGGGTTCTTAAAGGGCGCTTCTCCTGCTTCCTCCTGTTTTTTTGCTATGTCCGTAAATACTTCCTTTGACATATAAACCTCACCTCTTACGGTGATGTCAACATCTTTTCGCAGCTTCAGAGGAATTGTTTTTACCGTTTTAAGGTTTTCGGTGATGTCTTCACCGATATTGCCGTCACCTCTTGTTGCGCCTTTTATGAATATTCCGTTTTTATACTGAAGAGAAACTGAAAGTCCGTCAATTTTCGGTTCAACAACATATGTGCACTTACTTACCGTGTCCGTCACTCTGCGGTTGAAATCGTCAATTTCATCATAACTGAAGGCATCCTGCAGACTTTCGAGCTTTACCTCGTGAGGGACGGGCTCAAAGGTGTTTTCCGCCTCACCGCCTACTCTTAAATTGGGGGAATCCGCACGGACAAATTCGGGGTACTGCTCCTCAAGGGTCTTCAGTTCCCTTTGGAGCATATCGTATTCGTAGTCGCTGACAGGACTTTCGTTTTCAACATAATATTTATATGAAAAGAAATTCAGCTTATCACACAGCTCGTCAATTTTCAGCCTTGCTTCTTCTCTTGTCATTTTAATTCTCCTTAATTTCAATCCACTGTCCCAAGTGGTCGGATACCACGTCGGTTGTTGTGCCTTTGTTAATAATCTCAATATCCCTTGAGGTGAAAATGTAGTCGATTTTTATACGGGGCTTATCAGAAGGGAATGTAAGCGTTTCGGTGTCAGCGCAGTTATATTTTTCAAAAAGCGGCTTTAATTCCGCACTTTCGGGTGTGCAGTTGAAATCTCCCATAATGATGCATCTTTCTTCGGGGACTATTGAAAGAATTGTCTTTACTGCATTTTCTCTTTCGTCCTTATTCAGACCCATATGTGTGACAATAAAAGTATATTTTTCACCTGCATCAATTACAGCCTTTATTACCGCACGGGATTCGTACATTTCCTTTCCCTTTTTCGGTGAAGGGTCGGGGATTTTTATTGTTTCAGCGGAAATCACGGGGTATTTACTCAGCATTGCATTTCCGTAGGGTGCAACACCCAGTACATTTATAGCCTTCCCGAAATAATAATTCATATTTGTAAGCGTGCCCAGTTTCTTTGCCTGGTCGGTGTAATCCTTGATAAATCCCTTGCCTCTTACCTCGTTAAGACCGACAAAATCAGCACCGTAAGACAGAATCTCCTCTGCGAAATCCGGGAAGCAGATTTTCTTGGTTCGGTAATTCATACAGTGAAGAATGTTGAAGGTCATTATTTTCATATTATCACCCTTGAAAAAATTTTGTTTATGTAGTAAAATTCAGGCTATGAAAGAATTTATTATAACAAAAAATGATGCAAATCAGCGTTTTGACAAGTTTATCACCAAAACCGTCCCCCTTCTGCCTCAATCCCTTTTATACAAGTACCTGAGACTTAAAAGAATCAAGCTCAACGGTAAAAAAGCGGAAATCTCAACAAGGCTTAAAGAAGGCGATATTGTTCAGATGTATATAAATGACGAGTTTTTTGCTCCGAAGGAAGAAAAATATTCCTTCTTAGGTGCAGGCAAGGAGCTCAGCATTGTATATGAGGATGAAAATATCCTGCTTCTCAATAAGAAGGTAGGGCTTCTTTCTCATCCCGAGGAGGGAGAGTATACCGATACCCTTATTACGAGAGTGCAGCGCTACCTTTACGAAAAAGGCGAGTATGACCCGAAGAATGAGGCGTCATTTGCTCCGGCGCTTGCTAACCGTATAGACCGCAATACCTCGGGTATTGTTATGGCGGCAAAAAATGCCGAAGCACTCCGAATTCTTAACGAAAAGATTAAGCTTCGTGAGATAGAAAAGAGATATCTCTGTATTGCAATCGGCAGATTCCCGAAAAAGAAGGGCATTGCCGAGGGTTATCTCATAAAGGACGAAAAGAAAAACACCGTAACCGTCCACAAGGACATGGTAAAGGGCGGAAAATTTATTAAAACGGGCTACACCGTAATTGAAACAAAGGGAGATTTGTCCCTCGTTGAGGTAGAGCTTTTTACGGGCAGAACTCATCAGATAAGAGCTCATCTTGCTTCAATGGGATGTCCTCTTTTAGGAGACGGAAAATACGGCACCAACGCCATTAATAAAAAGTACGGCGGTTATAAAAAGCAGTGCCTGTGCTCCTACAAAACGGGCTTTACCTTCAAAACCGATGCAGGTCTCCTCAATTATCTCAAGGATAAATTCTTTGAGGTAGAGGATGTGTGGTTCCGTACGGCATTTTTTGACGGAACGTTAGTTTAATTCATCAAACAAAGCTTGACAGCCTTTATAGATACATTCATAAGCTTCCTTGAACTTACCTGTGTACCAGGGGTCATCAAC
>JAZOWG010000063.1:0-3306 GCA_045659105.1 Acutalibacteraceae bacterium | reverse complement strand
CAGAGAATACAAGAGATATTCCTGATTCTACAGTTGACCATAAGTATGAAACTTATGTAGCTAACGATGATGCAACCTGTCAGAAGAATCAGACAGAAACAGCAGAATGCGAATACGATTGTGGTGAAACTCATACAAGAGAAATTGCAAACTCTAAGGTAGGTCATAAGTACGAGACTTATGTAAGCAACAACGATGCAACCTGTCAGAAGAACCGCACAGAAACAGCAGAATGCGAATATGGCTGCGGAACAAAGGATACAGTAACAGTTGAAAACTCAACAGTTGGTCATAAGTATGAAACTTATGTAGCTAACGATGATGCAACCTGTCAGAATAATCAGACAGAAACAGCAAGCTGTGCATACGGTTGCGGAGCAGAGAATACAAGAGATATTCCTGATTCTACAGTTGACCATAAGTATGAAACTTATGTAGCTAACGATGATGCAACCTGTCAGAATAATCAGACAGAAACAGCAAACTGTGTATACAATTGCGGTGAATCTCATACAAGAGATATTGAGAATTCTACAGTAGCTCACAAGTATACAAACTATGTATCCGACAACAATGCAACCTGTCAGAAGAATTGCACGGAAACTGCACTTTGTGACTATGGTTGCGAAACAGAGAATACAAGAGATATTCCCGATTCCAAGGTTAACCACAAGGAGATTGAAATTCCTGCAGCAGCTGCTACATGTACTGCAACCGGTCTTACCGCAGGTAAGAAGTGTGAGTATTGCGGAACAATCACTCTCGCTCAGGAAGTAGTCGGTCTTGCTCCTCATACAGAAGTTGTTGATAAGGCTGTCGCAGCAACTTGCGAAGGCACAGGTCTTACAGAAGGTTCACACTGCTCAGTATGTGGCACTGTTATCGTTGCTCAGGAAGTAATTCCTTCAAAGGGTGGCCACGTATTTGACAGAACAAAGTATGAATCCAACCTTACAAGACCTCAGGCAGGTCAGCCCGGTTATTATACCTATCCCTGTAAGAATGAGGGCTGTGATGCAACAGAAACAGAAGAAGTTCCCGGCGCTGACTACTCAAGCTACAACAAGGTAATTGACGCAGTCAATAAGCTTATGCAGGAAGACATCCCTGCAGAGGATAAGGCAAAGCTTCAGGAAATTCTTGATAATCCCGTAAGCGACAGACTTACAGCTGACGAGCAGGCAGTTCTTGATGCAGTAGTAGAAGACATTATGAACACAATCACGGAAGTAAATCCCGACTCCGGCTTCATTCTTGAAATCGCAGGTCCCACAAAGCACTATTCCGGCACAATCCTCGGTCTTGAGGCTGTTAAGGTTAACGGTGATATGAGAATTCCTGCTACAAACGTACAGTGGACATCTTCCGATGATTCCGTAGTATTCTTCTCTAACGGCAAGCTTATTGCTATCGGTACAGGTACAGTTACTCTTACTGCAACAAGCGGTCTTCTTACAGCTACAAAGACTATTACCATAGTTGAAGGCGGCAATATCAGAAGAGTTAACTTCACACCTATGGCAAATATGCACTTTATTGTTGAAGACTACTTCGCAGTATTCAACGGTGCAAATATGAACTGGTCTGATGACTACGAAATCCGTTTCAGAGTATATACTTACTCCTCATTCGCATTCGAGACATACATCGTTTACATCAACGGTGTTGAGGCAGTACCCGATGAAGACGGTTACTACACAGTACCTGCAAACGCAGGCGAGGTTAAGGTAACAGTCTCCGGTGCAGTTTACGATAAGGACGGAGAGGGCTCCGGCGGAACAGGTAAGTTCAACTTCTGGGAGTGGCTCATTAACCTCTTCAGAAAGATTATCCAGTTCTTCAAGGATCTTTTTGGCGTAGCATAAGCCTATAATAAAAATTCCTTCCCGAGCAATCGGGAAGGATATTTTTTTGCGCATTGCTTGACATAGATTCTCCTCTATATTAAAATAATTATATATTTCTTTTTTTGGAGAACTATTATGAAATATGCACTTGTGGGCTGCGGCAGAGTCGCACCCAGCCATATTAATGCTGCGGCAAAAAACGGATTCGAGATTTTAGCTGTATGCGATATCGATAACGGACATATTGATGATATGTTCAGCCGTGCTATGCCGGTTGACAGTGAGCATATTAAAAGATATTCCGATTTTTGTGAGATGTACGATAAGGAGTCTCCCGAGCTTGTGAGTATTGCGCTTCCAAGCGGGCTTCACGCTGAAGCGGCAATTGAAGCTATAAAAAGAGGCATAAACGTCATCATTGAAAAGCCTATGGCTATGAGCATTAAGGATGCCGATGAAATTATCCGCCTTTCGAAGGAATATAACGTAAAGGTATCTGCCTGCCATCAGAACCGCTTTAATATTGCTGTGCAGGAAATGCGTGCCGCCCTTGAAAGCGGCAGATTCGGAAAGCTTTCCAATGCCGCAATTACCGTCCGCTGGTCAAGGGATGAGGGGTACTATTCTCAGGCTGACTGGAGAGGTAAATTCGAGAGTGACGGCGGTACGCTTATGAATCAGTGCATTCACGGTATTGATCTATTAAGGTGGATGTGCGGTGATAAGCTCAGGCGTGTTTACGGAGCAACAAGACGTCAGTATCATCCTTATATTGAAGCTGAAGACGTGGGAACTGCCGTATTTGAATTCGAAAACGGTGTAATTGCTACGGTTGAGGGTACTGTAAACGTTGCGGGTTTTGATATGGAGGAGCACCTGACACTTTTAGGGGAAACGGGTGCAGTAAAGCTCGGCGGAACAAGTGCAAACACAATTGAAATATGGAAATTCCTTGATAATCCCGAGGACAGCAAGGACGGCTTCCACGAAAAAACGCTTAATGTATACGGTAACGGTCACACCAGTCTTTTTGAGGATGTGGCTCTTGCGATAAAAGAGGACAGAGCACCTTACGTTGATGCCGAAGCAGGCAAAAGAGCTCTCGAAGCTGTGCTTGCAATTTATAAATCTGCTTACACGGGTGCTCCCGTAGAGCTTCCCCTGACGGATGCGGCAGGAATAGATTTTAAGGATATGTTCAAAAGATGATAAAAGCAGTTATTTTTGATCTTGACCACACGCTATTTGACCGCCACGAAACCCTTAAAAGCCTTGTGCCGAGGCTCAGGGAGGAGTTTTCGGTAAACGAAAAAATGAGTGACGCCGAAATCGGAGAAATATGGTGTTATGCGGATGACCATTTTGTTTATTCGGGCTGGGAGTATATTCTTGCGTATCTCTCCGAAAAAGAAGTGTTTAACTTTACGCCGCCTTTTTCTGATTACAGCGCATTTATTTA
>JAZOWG010000062.1:0-5895 GCA_045659105.1 Acutalibacteraceae bacterium | reverse complement strand
GCTGTAATCCGAAAGTCTGACGGGTGAGTTGCCCTTTATAAGAAAGCAGGCTCCGTTTTCGCTTATAAGCACGTGCCCCATGCTGATACCGATACTGCTGTTTATCATAATTGCTCCTGCGGATATGCCGAGAATAAAAACGGCGCATATTATCGCAACAGATATAATTATTTTCTTTTTCATAGGAGGACCTCCTTTGTTTTATGTCTTCATTATATTAGACGCAAAAACCAAGGTAAATGTTGCACTTAATATGAAAAAATTTTTGAATTAATTCATTTACCGTAAAAAGGGACATCTGCCGCCAAGGGGGGGTGACAGATGTCCTTTAAGTATTTTCGTAACGGCTTCAGTACGGAAAATCAGTGTATGGGAGTAAGATATACGTCGCAGGTGCAGTTTTTTGCTTTGTTGTAGTCAGAGAAAACCGTATACAGCTTTATTGTTTTTCCCTCGAGACCTTCGGGAATCTTCAGGAAAAACGTATTGTTTTTATCGTAGTTTACAACGCTGTGCTCCCACTGATTTGCCTTGTATTCGGGGGCTCTTTCGGGGAAGCCGAAGAATTTACCTTCGATTTCCGCAATACAGTAAGCGCTTTCTGCTCCGTGTGTACCCTCAACAGCTATTGCAAGACGGGGGAGAGCCTTATAATCGGGCAGAGTAATTTCTGCGGAGACAACTGCTCTTGTCTGCTTGTAGCGGTAGTGCGCCTGCATATTGTTTGCAAAGGGCTTGTCGGGAGTGATTTCCTTGCCGTCCTTTATAAGCCTTACTGCGAAAATTCTGTCAACGGGATGAGCAATGCGGAGATATCTTAACGCATCGTTTATTTTGTAAGAGGATATCATCTTCTTTCCGGGGAGCATATACGTGGTATGAACCGTAAAACGGATAACCTCTTCGGTGTATTTTTCCTTTTCCGTGAGAACAACATCCTCGGAAGTCTGCCATTGTTCAAGATTTACGGAATATTCTGCCTTTACGGGAACGGACTGAATTTCAACCTCTCTTGTGGGGTAATCAGCTGCGAAAAATTCGATTTCAACGCTGTCGCAGAAAACTTCTTCTCCGAAATCAACTCTTAAGCAACCGTTTTCAATACGAAGATTACTGTCGCAATAGGTCTTTGACTGAGAATCATAGAATGTGTCATTCCTTCCGTCAAACATATTCTTTGCTTCAAGACCCCTTAATTTATAAAGCTTCTGATTGAAGAAAGCATCTCTTGCTCTTTTTACCTCGGGGATTTTTGTTTCTCCCGAACGGATAATGCTTCTTCTTTCAAGGCAGTCATTATTTATTGCAAACATTGCGTTTTCATAAAGGAATTCGCCGTTTGCGGGATTCCTCTGAAGGTTTCCGAGAGTGCCTATTTTTACGGGAGCCTTTTCCTTTATGTCAGTTTCTTCTCCTGCCATAAAGAAGAATTCTTCTCCGTTTTTATAAAGAAGGATGTCGTCCTTTTCTGCCTTGAGTATTTTTACCTCTTCGGGGGTGCCGTCTGATGATTCCTTTACTATTCTGTATTCGCAGTTCTTGAGCATAGGCTCAGCCTCATCCTCCGTTGCTACCTCAATGAGTGTTGCACGGAAGGGCATAAGGGGGATTGTAACCTTATCGCCGAAGCTGAAAATACCGAGGTGCTTTTCGTAAGGATGGTGAATGTTTACGGCTAACTTTTTGTCGGTATTTATGCCGATTTCGGAATCTAATTTAATTGTAACGGTTTTTTCCTCCCAGGAGTTATTGCCTGTTGAAATGAAGCGCTTTGTGTCTGTACCTCTTGAGCAGGCATTTGCACCGTAGCACTCGGGCAAGAGCAAGCCGTTTACGAGAATTGAAGCGTTTCTTTTGTGAAGATTATATACGCGGGCAAGCTCGGGAAGCTCGTCATCCCTCATAAACCAGGGATTGCCGTAGGTTTCGGGTGCCAGAATAAGAGAGCGGTTGAAAGCCTGATATATAAGCTCATCCTCAAAATAATCAATACCTGAGGAAATGCACACTCCGTGGTCCTCGGCAAGTCTTTCGAGGTTATCCGTATGTCCTCTTCCGAACATAAAGCCTCTGTGATGCATACAGGTATTTTTGTTTCCCTGGCTTACATCGACATAAGTTTCGTCACCGTTCCATAAATATGTAGTGACGTGCTTTTCTGCCTCAAATAAATTCAGTCTGTGGTTAAGCACAATAAGATCGGGGGAATATTTACGGCACTCTTTAAGCATATCGGCAAAAAGCTCTGCCTTTTCGGGGCGAAGATGTCCGCATACGCCGTCTAATTTGAAAAGAGCGAAGCCGTGGTCTCGGCACAGATGCACAAAAAATTCGAATCTTTCTTGTTCTGTTTTCTCATCGTCGCCGTAGCCGTCGGGACTGCCCCAGAGTCCCATACGTATACCTGCTTCCTTTGCCTTTTCGACAACCTTATTGTACTCATCGGGATACTGACTGCGGAACTTTTCGCCATTTATGTTACCGTAGCCCTCGCTTGCTCCGTCAAAGTTTCCGGCATCCCAGGCATAGATTTTTATTTCCATTCCGTAGGTGTCCTTAAGGTATCTGAAAAAGTCAAGATTTATAAGAGTGTGCTCCTCGGTGGAGCCCTCGTTTGTGTTGTTTATCCACGAAAAATACTGAGGGACAGAGGGGGTAAAATTATCCGCTCCTGCATCCCTTGCTGTCTTTATCATACAAAAAACCTCGCTTTCGGATATTTTTAATTTTTGGTTACACAGATTAATAAAATATTACAAAAAGGAAATATTTGTTTCTTTTTATTGCTTACGGGTATATAATTTCCCTGGATTAAGAGGGAAATATTTTTACTGAAAGAGGACAATATGAAAAAACTGAAAAACAGATTTCTTTACGAATTCCGTGAAATGCGCAAGGAGCTGCCGCTTGCAGAGTATATCTCGTGGTGGCTTCTCAGACTCGCTATGGCGGCAGTGTATATTTACTTTACGGTGAAGCAGGAGCAGCTTTATCAGAGGAATCTTGTGCTTCTGAATGCAGCACTTACACTTTCCGTTCCCCTGCTTCGTTTTATCTCCCCGTCACGGCTTTTTACCTCAAGGGTGCCGTATCGCATACAGACATTTATAAATGTTTTTATTTTTATGGGCTCATTCCTGGGACACGGCTTTAATCTTCTTATTGAGATTGCCGAGTTTGATAAGCTTATGCATATTCTTTCAGGCGGTGTTGTTGTTTTTATCGGAGCTGAGCTGTTGAAAGCCTTCAGCCGTCACGAAAATATAAGTCCCGGAATAAAGACCTTTGTCGGAGTAGGTTTTTCTGCTATCGTAATGGTGGTATGGGAGCTTGTTGAGTTTTTTGCTGATTATTTTATTGCCGGTTCAAACAATCAGGGCTATTATAAATATCCGGATGAAACTATGATTTTTGTGAAAATCTTCGGACTTTCAAAAAATCTTCCCGACAATGCTGCGGTAATGGATACCAATGTTGATTTGTTCTATGCTGTTATAGGCTGTGCAGTATGTGCCGCTCTTCTGTTCTTCTTGCTCAGTAAAAGGGAAAAGAAGGATATTGCCTCTGCGGAAAGAGAGACAGCCTCAGTCTGTTAAAAATCTGAAATTTCAATCACCTTCAGGGTAGAGCTTTCTACCCTGAATTTTATTTTATATTGAGAAAATTCAAATGCATAAACCCTTTCGGGGTCGTCGTGGTAATGAGGTCTCGGGTCTTCCGAGAGAATTTCCCGAAGCGCGTCAAGCTCTTCTTCTTTAACATTTTTCTCAGAGCCGTTTTCGAAAACAACCGAGAGATTGTTATCCATAACCTCACCCGAGAAGCCGCTTTTTGCTTCGGGGTGCGAATCCGTAAAGGGAAGATAGGGCTTGATATCAAAAAGGGGCGTACCGTCAAGAATATCTGCACCCTTTACGTATATTACGGGGGCATCCTTGCACTCATAATCAATTTTTTCTATTTCTACGGAGGAAAGCCCTAAATTATTGGGACGGAAGGGGGAGCGGGTTGCGAAGACTCCCATTCTTACGTTACCGCCGAGGCGGGGCGGTCTTACTGTGAGCGATACTGATTTTTCCTTGTTTTCGGAAAACTCCCATATAAGCCACAGGTGGGAATAACCCTCAAGCCCTCTTACGGCTTCCTTGAAACGGAATTCAGGGCAGAAAACTATTTTTCCCCGGGTTTTCGCAAGACCGCTCTGACGGGGTATCCCGAATTTAGAGGAGAAATCCGTATATATGTGTGCTACGGGAAAGATTTCTGCCACTGCTTTTACTCCTTTCAGTCTTCAATTACAGCCATAGAGTGAATGTCAACAACGGGTACCGTAAAATTCACTCTGCCGTTTTCGTATGTGAAGGGAATTTCTTCCTTTTCGGGTGCAAGGTAAACACGTGAGGGCTCAGCTTCACATTTAACCTCGCACTTTACATTGTAAAGGGGCACCGTATCTTCAATTACCTCGGTGCTTCTGCCTCTTACTGTTGTATGTGCAAAAAGAAGGTGAAGAATACTTCTTTTTTCCTTCTCCTGACGGGTAAGGGTCATAACGGCTCTGTCGGGAAGGCTTACCTTGACCGATAAATTATCACCTGTAAGTCTCTTTACGGTGTCTGTGAAAATTTCCTTGAAGCAAAGGTGGCCAAGCTCTCCGTATGCTGTGAAAATATTCCAGGAAACGTAGGCTACGCTGCCCTTGATTACAACTGCAGGGAAGCGCTCTGCCTCATTGTTGGGAGCGTGCATATGAGAGCAGAAGCGCTCTCTTTCTCTGTTGAAATAGGGGTTTTCTCTTAATGCCGTAACCTCGCAGTCAACGGCTTCAATTTTATAGGAGTCACAGCGCATAATGTATGCGGTGTCTCCGTTTACTGTCGGGAAAAGGGGTACAAAGTACGTGGGGGAGAATTCGTTTCTGCCGGTAAATACGGCTCCCGTATCAAGGATGAATTTTCCGTCTCTTATGATACTTTCTCCCGAAGCCAGAACCTTTCCGCCATTTGCTATAAATGTGTTTATTTTTTCAAGCATACCGTCGGAGATACTGCAGTTGTCGGGAAGAATAAGAAGCTTATAGCCGGAAATGTCCGCTGCTTCATCTATGAAGTTATATAAAAGCTTGTTCTCAAGAAGCATACGGTTTGCTCCTACGTCGGCTCTTGCTTCTCTGTCTTTGGAGGTTGACTCAACGCTGAGCACTGCGATATCTGCCACGTTTACCGCTCCGTTTAACCAGGGCTCTCTTTCTTCTATGCGGGCGTATGCCTTGCCGATAAGAGAATATGTTGCAGGGTTCATTTCACCTGAGGAATGAAGCTGATCGCCGATTGAACAGCCTGCTCCGTTAGCTACGCTGAGTGCTGTTTCATAAATAAGAGCATTCGGATGCTTGAAGCCGCCGAATTCTCCCCAGCTCTGATGGAATTTGCCCGTCATTCCGAGGTATTCCTTGTCTCCGAGCGTTCTGACGTAAGCTGCCGACAGAGGGAAATGGTCGTAGCCCCATCCGCCCGTGGGAAGGCTTTCAAGCTCTAAATGTGTATTTTTGTTTATGAAAGAGTGGTCACCCTTCGGAATGTGTCCGCTGTTATGGAAAATAGTTGCTGTATCGCTGTATTTTCTTACGGACGCATTTATTGCATCGGCATATTTATTGAACGTGATTATTGAAAATTCTTTGCAATCGTCATAGCAGTCGGAATCAAGCCCCAGCTTTTTCATATCTGCCAGACATTTTTCGCAGTAACAGATTTTAGGTGAAATTATATCAAGGAAAATTCCGCAGGGGTTATATTTTTCCATAACCTCTTCAACCTGAGCGCAAAGTGCATCAAGATAAGGAGTGTTGAAGCAAAGATTGTGGAAGTGTGTTTCATTGTGATACTCAAGAAC
>JAZOWG010000061.1:0-2356 GCA_045659105.1 Acutalibacteraceae bacterium | reverse complement strand
GCTGAAGTGCCGTATTTTGTTTCAAATGCCGTTTCGGGAAGCAACTGTCGGGAAAATCTTATTTCAATATTCCTTGCGGCATATAAGAGAGCGAGCCCCACTCTTTCACCGTGCTCAAGGCTCTCGTCGAGAAAATATCCGTAAAGGAAGGGGTCAATATGTACTAAATCTGTCATAAACAAACCTCTTTTTCAGAGAAATATTATTTTGATACTCTCACGTCTGTTCCGTGAGAAGAAAAAAGTGAGCACCAACGGGAAATTTCCCTTTCGCCTGCATTCTCCCGTACATAGGCGGCACTTAGCCCTATTTTTTCGGATTTTCCCGTGCCGAGGGCATGATAAGGCATAATCTCTGCATATCTGTACCGCCCCTCGTTCTCTTTGAGAAAAGCCGACAGCAGAGCAATGTCCTCGTCGCTGTCGTTACAATCGGGAACTAAAGGCAGTCTTATGATGATATCTGCACCCAGGTCCATAAGATAACGCAGATTTGACAAAATATGAGCATTATCCGTTCCTGTCAGCCTGCGGTGAAGCGCAGGGTCAATGCATTTAATATCAAAAAGAAAGGTCGTGCCCAGCTCTGCCGCCCTTTTATAGAAATCACGAGAACCGACACCGCAGGTTTCTACGGCAAGTGAAATCCCTGCCTCCTTTGAAAGAGTGAGAAGCTCCGACGTAAAATCAGCCTGATATGACGGTTCACCGCCCGTAACGGTTATTCCTCCCCCCGAGGTGTCGTAGAACATCTTGTCCTTAAGAACCTCCTCTAAAACCTCCGATGCTGTCATTTCTTTACCGATAATTTCATTTGCACCGTTAAGGCAAGCCTCCTCACAGCTTCCGCAGGCGATGCAGCTTTCACGGTCAAGCCTCAGAGAGCCGTTCTCAATCAAGCGTCCGGAGCACACCTCAAGACATCTGCCGCATAATGAGCATTTCTGTCTGTCAAAGGAAAGACTCGGTGCTTTCTCAAGGCTTTCAGGGTTATGGCACCATATGCATCTGAGGGGACAGCCCTTCAGAAAGACACAGGTACGTATACCGTCACCGTCGTGTATACAAAATTTCTGTATGTTGAATACCGTCCCTGTTTTCATCCTATGCTCACCTGCCTTTTTACTCAATTATAACACTCGGACCGTGAAAATCAATATTATATCAGAAAAAGAAGAAGAAGAGTAAAAACGGGAGCTTTACTGCTCACAAAAAAGTTAGGTTGAGAATCAATACATAATTTGAAAAAATTAAAAAATCAAGCCACCCTATTTTTCGGATGGCATTAAAAAGAGATTCTTAAATAATCGTGCAAAGCACAACCCGACAAAAGCTCTGCTTTTATCTGTTTATTTTCGGTATTCATACAGCTTATATAACCTTTTGGAGAAGCTGCCGGTATACAATTTTTCAAAAATCTTTTTGTCGGTACCGTAAAGCTCATCAACATATTTCTGCGGTGTCATTTCGAGCTCTTTTACAAAGCGAAGCCCGTCATTTTCGAAAATTGTCGGAGTATCCGTGCCGTAAACTGCAGACACACCAACCTCATTTACGGGATTTCTGTACTTTGACATTTTAGCGGCAAGGACGGTATAGAAGTCAGCAAGAAGCGAAATATTTTCAAAGCGCGCACAGAGGTTTTCCGCAAGCGTTTCCGTCTCCTCAGCGGTCAGGTACATGCTCACACCCTCCATAACCACTATAGCACTGCTTGTATCCGCGATTTTATCTAACCAATCACCGCTTCTAACATCGGCTGAAATCATTTTATACTCTTCATTTTCAGTAAAATAACGCCGTCTCTCCGTAATAACCTCAGGAAAATCCACATCGTACCAGCTGTGCTTGCTTGTGCCGACCCTTATGACACGGCTGTCAAGACCGCATCCGATGTGAATGACTGCGGCATCGGGCATTTCACAAAGGCGCTCCCTCAGCCATTCATCAAAAACGGCACTGCGGATTCCCATAAAGTACGCAAGCCATTTGGATTTTGCCTTGCCCCGAAGAGAGAAGCCCTCTTTTGCCCATATTTTCTGAGCCGTTTCATCTTTAAGAAACAAGCCTTTTTCACTTACATATGCCTTTCCGTACAGAGGAATATACATAGTCTTATTCACACCGTTCACAAAATCACCGCCTGACTGTCTGCAGAAAAATCTGAGGTTCTATTCCTGCAATTGTTCTATATACATAATTACGTTTCCGTATTGCTCATCAAGATAAATATATCTTATTCTGAGATGCTGTCCGTCGCCCTTAATCACTCCGCCGTGTGATTTTGCTTTATGGTATCCGCTGACGGTAGCATAATCGGAATAAACAAATTTTACACCGTTGATTTCAAAGGATTC
>JAZOWG010000060.1:0-28550 GCA_045659105.1 Acutalibacteraceae bacterium | reverse complement strand
CGGAGCCCGTAAGTGTACCCGAGGGAGGTGTGTCTCCCGTGTAAAGCACCGTGATAATACCGAGAGCGGTAATGCCGAGCATTAAAAATGTGTCAATAAACACTCCTGCAAGTCCCAATGTTCCCTGAAAATGCGGGTCGTCGGAGCTGCTTAAAGCGTGCGCCGCAGGGGATGAGCCCATACCTGCCTCATTGGTAAAAAGCCCTCTTTTTATGCCCTGTGTCACCGCTTCCTTTATGCCGATGCCCGTAATTCCTCCGAAAAGCGCCTTAGGAGAAAATGCACAGAGGAAAATAAGCCTCAGCGCCTCGGGCAGATGCCTTATATTGAAAACAAGTACACCGATGCTGCAAAGAGTATAAAGTACACCGAAAACGGGAATTGTTTTTTCGGCAAAGCCCGTGACCGCCTTTGTTCCTCTTAAAATAAAGAAGGCGGCGGCAAGTGTAACCACAAAGCCCGTAACGAAAAACGGCAGACCGAATGCCTCGTGCATAGCGGAAGAAATTGAATTTGACTGTACAGCAACACCCGTAAAGCCGAGGGCTATTGTTGCAAAAAGCGAAAAGAGGGAGGAAAGAATTTTTCCCGTCCGTCCTTCAAAGGCATATTGTATGTAATAGGGTGTGCCGCCTGAAATATTTCCGTTTTTGTCACGGGTACGGGTGATTATTGAAAGGGAAGCCTCGGAATAGGCTGTTGCCATTCCGAAAAAAGCGGAGACCCACATCCAGAAGACAGCCCCCGGGCCTCCCGTTATTATGGCAGAGCCTGCTCCCACGATATTTCCCGTGCCAAGCTGTGCCGCAAGGGACGACATAAGAGAAGCAAAGGGGCTGATGCCCCCGTTTTCCCCGTTTTTCCCCGAAAGCATATTCCGAAGCCCCTGAAAAAGATACCTCACCTGCACGAATTTTAATTTTACCGTAAGAAAAATCCCCGTAACAAGAAGCGTTACGGGAAGAATTATATCTGTGAAAAACTCCATAAAAATCCCCTCAGGACAGAATATGTCCTAAGGGGAGAAATTATGTATCAGCCGATAACGGTGAGCTTGTCCGTTGTAATCTGCTTGTCGTTATATGTGCCCTCAAGAAGGATGTACTTGCCGATTGCAGGTACTGTATCCGTCTCCGTAAAGTGCATTGACCAGCTTTCGTTGTAGTAGGGGTGCTGGATTGAGTTTGCTCCGAGTGCTCTGCCGAATACCCTTACGGTCATATCCTTGAAATTGTCGGGGAACTGTAAAATATTTATAACCTGAACTCTTACGAGGGTGGGGCTCATGGTGGTCATATCCATACCGAAGCCGGCATTTTTGAACTCTTCCGTTACTTCGAGTGTTACATCCTTCAGCCAATATCCGTCAAGAGCGGCTGCGTTCTTTTCCATAGTGCCCGTAACCTTTACATAAGAGCCGGGCTCGGGAATTTCTGCACCGTCGGGCATTACGATTTCCCACTGATAGTCACAGCACTTGGTATTGTCTGCATAGCCCCATACATAGTAGCGTGTAACGTCCGAATAAGCATCCTGAAGTACGGCAAAGGTACCGTCCTTATTAAAGGTCTTGCCCTCGTAGGAGGCTCCGTTGTCGTTATAGAAAAGATCAACGTAAGCGGAATATTCCATCTGGTCAAACTTTTCCTTCATTCCCGTGTCGAGCTCTCCGTCGGAAAGAAGAGCATCTGCCGTGGGATTTGTAACGGTCTCCCCGTTTTCTGCCGTTGTTTCCTCTTGAGCAGTGCCGCCGCAGGCAGCAAGGGAAAGTACAAGTGTGAGTGCGAGTAAGAGTGCAAATATCTTTTTCATAGCTATTATCCTTTCTTGCCGATAATGTAAAATACGGCAAATACAACAATATCAATTGCAACAATTGTGGAGCCGACGGGTGTTGATGCCATAATTGAAACAAGAATTCCAGTAAGTGAGCAGATGACGGATACAACTGCCGAGCAGATAACCACGCTTCTGAAGCTCTTGAACACCCTCATAGCCGAGAGCGCCGGGAAGATGACGAGAGCGGAAATAAGAAGTGAGCCTACCAGGTTCATAGCAAGCACGATAATGACCGCCGTAATAACCGCAATAAGAAGATTGTAGAGATTTGCCCTTGTTCCCGTGGCGGTAGTGAAGGTCTCGTCAAAGGTTACCGCAAAGATTCTGTTATAGAAGAATACGAAAACCATTATCACGATAACGGACATTGCAATGCAAAGCCACACGTCAGCCTCTGAAAGAGTAAGAATTGAGGTGGAGCCGAAAAGGGTGGTGCATACGTCTCCGCTGACGTTTCCAGAGGAGGAGAATACGTTCAGGAGCAGATAGCCTATTCCGAGAGACGCAACCGACAGCATCGCAAGAGAGGCATCGCCCTTGATTTTTGCCTTGCCGCCTGTGGCGAGCAGCACAATTGCCGCAATTACCGTAACGGGAAGCACAAGAATCATTTCGTTTGTAAGACCTGCAATTCCTGCCACCGCCATAGCACCGAAGGCAACGTGTGAAAGTCCGTCGCCGATAAATGAAAATCTTTTAAGAACAAGAGTTACGCCTAAAAGGGACGAGCAAAGGGCTATGAGCACGCCGACAATCAGCGCTCTCTGGACGAAGGGAAACTGCATATATTCACTGAGCTTCGTAATCATTTCCATTACACAGCACCCCCTGTCTGACGGGTAAAGGTCTTGCCGATGTCTGTTTTTATATAGTCCTCTTTTGTGCCGAAGAAAAGGGGAGTGTGGCTTATGTGAAGAATGTGCGAAGCGTAATTTACCGCCGCATTTATGTCGTGGGATACCATAATCACGGTAATTCCGTCCTCACGGTTGAGCTTTTCGATAAGCTCATACATTTCGGCTGTAACCTTGGGGTCAAGCCCTGCCACGGGCTCGTCAAGAAGAAGCATTTTTCCCGCAGCGCATAAAGCACGTGCAAGAAGCACTCTCTGCTGCTGACCGCCCGAAAGCTCCCTGTAGCATCTTTTTGCAAGGTGCGAGATGTTCATTCTCTCCATCTGCTTTTCTGCGTATTCCTTCTGTGCCTTTGAGTAAAAGGGACGCATACCGCATTTGTTGAGAAGCCCCGAAAGGACGATTTCTTTAACAGAAGCAGGGAAGTCCTTCTGTATAAGTGTCTGCTGAGGAAGATAGCCGATTTCCGTGGACTTTAAGCCCTCTCCCGTTGAAATTTCGCCCGACATAGGGCTTTTGAGCCCTAAAAGAGCTTTTATGAGGGTGCTTTTACCTGCGCCGTTTTCACCGACAATGCAAAGGTAATCACCCTCGTTCACCTCGAAGGTGAGGTGCTCTGTTACGGTTTTTCCCTCGTAGCCGAGTGTCACGTCATTACATATAAGCTGTGCCATTTGTATTTCCTTTTTTTTGTTTTTTTATGAAAGTGCCTGCTTGAGAATTGCAAGATTTTCAGTCATTACTTCGATATAGGAGTCTGCAAGATTCTCCTTTGTTACGGACTGCAGAGCATTGAGAACGAGAATCTCCTGATTTTTGTCCTTAGTGCTGTCCTTTACTGTATTTGCAACGGAGCCGTCCGAGGTTTCCGTTATAAGAATGTGAGAAAGTCCGAGTGCATCAATTTCGTCTGCAAGCCTCTTTACCGTTTCAAAGCTTGCTTCGCTCTCTGCCGAGCAGCCCGAAAATGCCGCGTGATATGAAAGACCGTAATCGTTTACAAGATATATAAAGGGGAATCGGTCGGCAAAAACAAGGGTGTCCTTTTTGCATTCGCCGAGAGTTGTGCCGTAAGCCTTATGGAGATTTTCAAGCTCGGTATAATATCCGGTAAAGTTAGCTGTATAAGTATCCTTGTTTTCGGGGTCAAGGTCGCAAAGGACGTTTTTTATAATTTCCGTAAGCTTCATGGCATTCTTAACGGAAAGCCATATATGCTCGTCGCTTGCGTGATTGTGCTCTTCATCCTCACCGTGGTGATGCTCCTCCTCGCCTATAGCCTCAACACAGAAAAGGCTCTCCTCGGGAAGATTCGTCATCATGGGAAGAATTACCGTGCTGTCATTCTGCGAGGTTTTAAGCACGTCCGATACCCACTTGTCACTTGTTCCGTCCGTGTAAATAAAGATGTCAGCCGAGGAAATTGTAACAATGTCCTTTGCCGCAGGCTGATACGAATGAAGGTCAGTTCCGGAATTTAAAAGCAGGGTGACATTAACGTTATCTATGCCCTTCGTAAGATTTCTTACCCAGTCATAATAGGGGAAAACCGTGCACACAATCTGAATATCATCGCTTTTCTCTTCCGTACCGCCGCAGGCACAAAGCCCCGTCACGGCAATTATAAGTACAAGCGCTAAGGCCGTTAATTTCTTAATCATTACTTTACCCTTCCTTTATTCTGCAGTCCTTACAGCAGCCGAAAAGCGTGGTGCTGTCAACCTTTACGGAAAAATCACTTTCACCTAAAATGTCGGACAGCAGCTGTTCGCTTAAACTGTGTCCCATGTGCAGAAGCTTTCCGCACTCCGTGCATTTTAAGTGCAGGTGGCTGTGACATTCCTCACTGCCTGCCAGCTGATAGAGAAACTGTCTCGAATTTCCCTTTACGAATCTCTTTACCGTGCCCCTTTCCACAAGCTGACCGATAAGACGGTAGATTGTGCTTTTGCCGGGTGCATCGGGACATACGGCAGACAGCCTTTCCGATAATTCATCTATCCCCATAGGGGTGTCCTTATTCTCTTTCAGGAAGGAAAGCAGTATATCCTTCTGATGAGTGTTATATGTAGCCAATAAATCAACTCCAAATTGAGAATTACTCTCAAATTATTATACACATATTTATTTATCTGTCAATAGCATTGAAAAAAATAAGCATTTATGTTATTATAAATAAAATAATTTTTTGCTATCAGGAGAAATAATGGGAAAAATTGAAATTCTCGCCCCCGTCGGCGGTGAGGAACAGTTAATTGCCGCAGTCAGAAGCGGTGCGGATGCGGTATATTTCGGTGCCGCCTCCTTCAATGCAAGAAGAAATGCCGTGAATTTCACCGATGAGGACTTTATCGGTGCGGTGCGCTACTGCCACGAAAGAGGAGTAAAGGCTTATATCACCCTAAACACCCTTATAAAGGACAGTGAAGAGGAGGAATTTGAAAATACCTTAAAGCTCATAGCACGAAGCGGTGCCGATGCGGTAATTGTTCAGGATATGGGCGTATTTTCCCGTGTAAGGGAATGTGTTCCCACTCTTCCCGTACACGCTTCAACCCAGATGGCGGTGCATAACGTGTCGGGTGCAAGGCTTCTTGAAAGCCTCGGCTTCTCCCGTATTGTTTTGGCAAGAGAATTAAGCTTCAGTGAAATAAAGGAAATCACCGAAGCCGTAAATATTGAGATTGAGGTTTTCGTTCACGGTGCACATTGTATGAGCGCATCGGGTATGTGCTATATGAGCTCATTTTTCGGAGCAAGAAGCGGAAACAGAGGGCTCTGTGCTCAGCCCTGCCGTCTTAATTTCAAGGCAGGTGAGCGTGAATACGCCTTGTCTCTCAAGGATATGTGCCTTGCGGATGAAGCCGAAAAATTAATGGGAACGGGTGTCACGTCCTTTAAGATTGAGGGCAGAATGAAGCGCCCCGAATACGTTGCGGCGGCTGTGTCTGCCTATAAAAATGCGGTAAAGGGCATTACTCCGGATATGTCTCTTTTGCAGAGCGTATTTTCACGAAGCGGCTTTACAAAGGGATATTTTGAGGGAAAACGTGACCTTTCAATGTTCGGCTACCGTACAAAGGAGGATGTGCTCTCAGCTTCAACGGGCGTCCTTAATACCCTTTCAAATACCTACAGAAATGAAAATCCCTTGGTTGAAATTTCAATGAAATTCAGGGTACACGAAAATGAGCCCTGCACACTCGAAATTTCCGACGGTGTAAATACCGTTTCAGCTTCGGGTGCTGTTCCCGAAAAGGCGCAGAAGGTACCCTTAACTGCAGAGAGTGCGGAAAAATCTCTCGGAAAATTAGGCTCGACATTCTATTACTGCAATAATATCGAGTGCGATATTGAGAACGGCCTGATGCTTCGTGCATCTGACATAAATGCCGTAAGAAGAGACGCCTGCGAGGCATTGACGGAAATAAGGGGAAAAGCTGACGGGCATATCTTTACTCCCCGTAAAAAAGCCTTTTTTACCCGTGAAGTCTCGGGTGAACCCGACCTTTATATATCCCTTCGCTCCCTGTCTCAGCTTCCCGAGGACACGGGTGCAAGGCTTATAATTCTCCCCGTAAAGGAGCTTATTGACAATATCGGTGCGCTCGGGGATATGACGGGGAAAATGTGTGCAAAAATCCCGGCGCTCGTCTATCCTGCACGGGAGGAAAAGCTTCTTTTTGACCTTGAAAAATTAGCGGAAAACGGCATAAAATACGCTTACTGCGACAATATAGGTGCTGTTGAAATTGCAAAAAAGGCAGGTCTTTCCGTAATCGGAGGAACACTCCTCAATATCACGAATTCAGTAAGTGCGGACGCTTATTACAGCCTCGGAGCAGGTTCCGTTACCCTCTCTGCCGAGCTTTCGTCAGCCGCTCTTAAGACCCTGAAAACCAAGGTAAGAACGGGTATATGTATTTACGGCTATATGCCCCTGATGCACTTCCGCTGCTGTCCCTTGCAGAAGGAAAAGGGCTGCGGCGAATGTAAGGGAAGAGGCGAAATTACGGACAGAATGGGAGAGCGCTTCACCGTTCTCTGCGAAGGCAGACAGTACAGCGTGCTTTATAACACGGTGCCCTTATATCTCGGTGATAAGAAGCTTCCCCGTACGGATTTCGTGCTGATGTCCTTTACCACGGAAAATAAATACGGTGTCAGGAAGGTGCTTGATGCCTATAAAAGCAAAAAAGCCCTTGACGGCAGAAAAACCGCAGGACTTTTTGAAAGAGAATTATTATAAATCAAAAAAATCGTAATGGGGACGGGGAGCTTCAAAGCTTACCCGTTCTCCGTTTTCGGGGCTTATAAAGGAAATTCTGTGTGAAAACAGAGCAATAAAGGGGATGTTGTCGGAGGCACCGTATTTTCCGTCACCGTACACGGGATGCCGTCGGGATGAAAACTGCACTCTTATCTGATGGGTTCTGCCCGTGTGAAGCTTTATTTTTACGAGAGAAAGACTGTTTTTAATTTCCTTGACTTCATACTCAAGTGAGGCTTTTTTTACTCCCTTTCTCTCACTTTTTACAACAAATGACTTGTTTTTTCTGCTGTCCTTAAAGAGAAAATCCTCCATTATGCCCTTTTCGGGGGAAACTTCTCCGTGAACCACGGCAAGATATTCCTTTTCGAAGGTGCCGTCGGTTATTCCCTTTGAAAGCACAGCTGCCGCCTTCTTTGTTTTTGCGTATACCATAACACCCGAGGTCACGGTATCAAGGCGGTGCACCGTGTATATTTCAGAGAGTCCGAGTTCTTTTTTCAGTATGTCAGGCAGACCGTCCCTTCCGTTCTCCTGCGAGGAAACTCCGAAGGGCTTTATCACCGTCACAAATTCGTCATTATTGCAGATTATTTCCATCATTTCTCCTTGAAAAGTCTGATAAATTTTGTGTTTTTAACATTGTACTCCCGAGATTCCTGCAAAATATGATAAAATTGTGACATTTATGTGAATCTTCCTTTTTTGCCGTAAAAACTCTTGCAATAATACATATGTGATGTTATTATTAGTATGCAAGATAGTATAACCAAATGTGTGTTTATTCTGTCATTTTATGAAAGGAGCACGGACAATGTTTAAAGATTATTCAGACGAAATTATGAACGAAATCCTCGGCGGTGCTAACGGTCCTGTTGAGAATCCTGCTGACAACGCTGTTAATTTCCTTAACGAGTGGGCAAATTATATCTCCGAGTTTATCAACATCATCAAGAATTTCTTCAATGAAATTACGGCTGCTCTCGGTTAATTTTTTATTGACATAATATTTTAGGAAAAGAGGTGCTACAATGAACGAAGCAACAGCTATCACAGAAACCATCGCAAAGTTCGCAGAGGCTCTTGTTAATTTCATCAACATGGTAAAGGATTTCTTTGCAAAGCTTTCAGGCGGTGCAGAAACAACTCCCGAAGCATAAGTAAGGCTTCAATGAACCTTCAGTGAAGGTAAGAAAATAGCATAAGCTAAAAGCCGGCGGAGCTCCGCCGGTTTTTTCTTCTTTTATAACGAAAAATTACCAAAATTTTGAATATTTTTAAATTTTTTTGTTAAAGTGTTGAAATATTATTTTCATTGTGATAATATAAAGATGCGAATTTATAACGCGAATCTATACAAAGAGGTGAAAACAATGCCTACAGGAAGCAACGGTACTTGGGATAGCGATTACGCTTTTATCTATGAATTCATTGCAATTCTTGAAAGAATTTTCCAGATGTTTGCTAACCTTCTCAGCGGTTTCGGCGGAAGCTCAAACACAACACCTGAAAACGGTGAGGTTAAGTAATCAGCAAATTGTAATTTTAACAGATCTGTAAAGAAAAGCGCTCGGTTTCCGAGCGTTTTCCTTTTTTAACGGAAATATTTTTCTTGTGTTCTGATTCAACGGTCCGACCTCTTGTGCGGTTGATTATTTTTATAATATATGGTATTATTAATATATACTTTTCGGGAGTGAGATTATGGCAGATAATAAAATTGACAGAAAAACGCTGAAATATTATGCAAAAATGGCATCGGAGGCCTATGTCAACGACCCCGTTTATGTTTTTGCCTGCAAAAATGAAAAAATCAGAAAGAGATTTATTTACCATTGGCTTCTAATCCGCCTTAATTCATCAAAAAAGAAGGATATTTTCTATTTTGATGAGGAGAAAAGGGGACTGCTTATTCTCCGTGAAGCACATTACGACTACACAATGTGGCAGTTTCTGCAGTGCATCAACTGGCCCTTCCTCGTTTTATACTGGCCTCTTACTATAAAATGCCTTATGGCGTATTCACATCTTGATAACAAGGATATTTTTGATGACAAAACTTATATCGTATCTCCCGTGTTTGTGGGAAAGGAGCATCAGGGCAAGGGTGTTGCCACACGGCTTCTTAAAATGGGCATTGAGGATATGCTGTCAAAGGGATATAAGGTAGGTCTCGAAACTCAGAATCCCGATAACGTAGGATTTTACAAAAGGCTCGGCTTCAGAGTCGCTAAGGAAGAATACTACAAGCTCGAAAAAATCCACAATTACTATATGAATATTGAATAAAAATAAGGAGCTGTAAAAAAACGAAAGTTTTTTACAGCTCATTTTGTTGTTTTGTTTTATGCGGTCTGCGCTTTTTTTACATTCCCTTTTTTATGCTATTGTGGGTTTGAGCGCATCCTTTGTAGCGGTTAGTCTTGCGGGATTTCTCTGAATCACGGGAAGCTCGCCGTTTACAACACATTCCTTTGTAACGGTGATTTTCTCAATTGAGGGGTCTGAGGGAGCGGTATACATAATGGGCAGAAGAACCTTTTCCATTATTGCACGAAGACCTCTTGCGCCCGTTTTCTTTTCGAGGGCGGATTTTGCAATTTCCGAGAATGCCTCATCCGTAAATTCAAGCTCAACATCATCAATTCCGAAAAGCCCCTGATACTGCTTGAAAAGAGAGTTTTTAGGCTCTCTGAGAATCTTTATAAGAGCCTCCTCGTCAAGATTCTTAAGGGCAGTCAGCACGGGAAGTCTGCCCACAAGCTCGGGGATGAGACCGAATTTTACAAGGTCCTGTGGAATTACCCTGGACATAATTGAGTCCTCGTCAAGCTCTGATTTCAGAAGAATTTCCGAGCCGAAGCCGAGCACCGAATTGCCCATTCTCTTTTCAACAATTTTTTCAATGCCGTCAAAGGCACCGCCGCAGATAAAGAGAATATTCGTGGTGTCTATCTGCAAAAACTCCTGCTGAGGGTGCTTTCTGCCGCCCTGAGGGGGAACATTTGCAAGGGTTCCTTCAAGAATTTTCAGAAGAGCCTGCTGAACACCCTCACCGCTGACGTCACGGGTAATGGAGGTGTTTTCGCTTTTTCTTGCAATCTTATCTATTTCGTCAACGTAGATAATGCCTCTTTCTGCCTTTTCAATATCAAAGTCAGCCGCCTGAATGAGTCTTAAGAGAATATTTTCAACGTCCTCGCCTACGTAGCCTGCCTCTGTAAGAGTGGTTGCGTCCGCAATTGCAAAGGGAACGTCAAGTGTCTTTGCAAGAGTCTGTGCAAGGAAGGTTTTTCCGACACCGGTAGGACCTAAGAGAAGCACGTTTGACTTGTTGATTTCAACGTCCGTCTTTGCTTTTCTGTAGATTCTCTTGTAGTGGTTGTATACGGCTACGGAGAGAGCGATTTTTGCCTGGTCCTGACCGATAACATATTCGTCAAGCTTGAGCTTCAGCTCCTCCGGCTTTGGAAGAAGCCTGGGAGAGGAGGCTTTTTTCTTGGTATTCTTTTTCGGATTTTCGTCACCCTGAGAAATGATGCTTACGCAGTTTTCAATACACTCGTCGCAGATAAATGCATCGGGGCCCTGAATGAGCATTGAAACCTGGTCCTGCGTTCTGCCGCAGAAGGAACAGCGAAGCTTATCCTTGGGATCGTCATATTTAGCCAATGGAATTTCCTCCCGAATTATCTGTTGTAAAGAACCTTGTCGATAAGACCGTATTCGAGAGCCTCTTCGGCACTCATAAAGTTATCACGGTCTGTGTCGCGCTCAATCACCTCAATGGGCTTGCCTGTTTCCTTTGCAAGGATTTCGTTGAGCTTCTGACGTGTCTTAAGAATGTGGTCTGCCGCAATCTTGATGTCGGAAGCCTGACCTCTTGCACCGCCCAGGGGCTGATGAATCATAATCTCGGCATTGGGAAGAGCATATCTCTTTCCGGGTGCGCCTGCTGCAAGAAGGAAGGCCCCCATGGAGGCTGCCATACCCATACAGATTGTTGAAACGTCGCACTTGATGTAATTCATTGTGTCGAAAATTGCAAAGCCTGCGGAAACTGAGCCGCCGGGGGAGTTGATATAAAGAGAGATATCCTTTTCGGGGTCCTGACCCTCAAGGAAAAGAAGCTGAGCCACAACAAGGCTTGCCGTAACGTCGTTCACTTCTTCGGAGAGAACTATGATTCTGTCGTTGAGAAGTCTGGAGTAAATGTCGTAAGCTCTTTCACCGCGGTTTGTCTGCTCAATAACGGTGGGAACAAGTGACATATAGGGATTAGGTAACATAGTGAATCCTCCTTTAGGTTCGAAACGGCCGGAAATATTTATATATCCCCGACCGTTCAGTATATGTGCCGAAATTAGCCGTAATCAGGAAAAATTATCCTTACCGCCTGATTATTGACGGGGTTACGGATTATTATTCAGCTGCTTCTTCTTTTGCTTCTGTTGCTTCTGCAGGAGCTTCTTCAGCCTTCTTCTTTGTTGTCTTCTTTGCAGCGGGCTTCTTAGCAGCCTTCTTCTTGGGAGCGCCTTCCTCTACTGCGTTTGCAATAACGATTTCGTCAGCCTTTCTTGCCTTGAGCTCCTTCTTGACTGTCTCGGGAAGAACTGCCTTCTTAACTGTGTCAAGGTCAACGCCGTACTTTTCAGCCATAGCGGAAAGCTCTGCTTCAACGTCCTCGTCGGAAACCTCAACGCCTTCAAGCTCAGCAATCTTTTCGAGAGCAAGCTCTACCTTAACGTCAAGCTCTGCTCTTTCCTTGTAGGAATCCTTGAGAGAGTCAACGCTCATACCGAGGTAGCCGAGATACTGCTCGAAGGGGATGCCCTGGCTTTCTACTCTGTACTTGAATTCATTGATCATACCTTCAACTGAGCGGTTGATCATAACCTCGGGAATTTCGTCTGTTACAAGCTCTGCAAGCTTATTGTAGATTTCGTTCTTGAAGCTGTTTTCGGAGGACTTTGCCTTCTGCTCTTCAAGAGTCTTTCTGATGTCAGCCTTGTACTCGTCAAGTGTATCGAATTCGGAAACGTCCTTAACAAAATCGTCGTCTGCAACGGGAAGCTCCTTAGCCTTGATAGCGTGAAGCTTGATCTTGAATACTGCGGGCTTGCCTGCAAGAGGCTCTGAGTATTCCTCGGGGAAGGTAACGTTTACGTCGAATTCCTCACCGATATTGTGGCCGATAATCTGCTCTTCAAAGCCGGGGATGAAGGAGCCTGAGCCGATTTCGAGCTCATATTCCTCTGCCTTGCCGCCTTCGAATGCTTCGCCGTCAACAAAGCCCTCAAAGTCGATAACTGCGATGTTGCCGTTTTCAACAGCCTTGTCCTCTACGGAGATGATTCTTGCGTTCTGCTGAAGCTTGAGAGTGATTTCTGCTTCAACCTCTTCATCTGTTACTTCTGTAGCGGGCTTAACAGCGCTGATGCCCTTGTAGCCTTCAATTGTGATTTCGGGCTTTACGGTTACCTTGCAGGTAAGCTCTACGCCTTCCTTGCCGATCTTCTTGATGTCGAAATCGAAGGGATTGTCAATGGGAGTGATGCCTGCCTCGTTAAGAGCTGCTTCGTAAACCTCGGGGAATGCGATGTCAAGTGCATCATCATAGAATACGCCTGCGCCGTAAACCTTTTCAATCATGTTACGGGGAGCCTTGCCCTTTCTGAAGCCGGGAAGTGCAATGTTGCCCTTTTCCTTGTTGTATGCCTTCTGGATTGCCTTTTCAAAGGTTTCTGCATCAATGGAAAGTGCAACTGAAAATTCATTTTTGCCTGTCTTTTCTGCTGAAATTAACATTTTTTAGTCCTCCTGAACGTAATTTGCCTGTCGGCAGTCATTAATAACCACGTTATTATAACAGATTTATTTTTAAAATGCTACTGTTTTTAAGAAAAAAACAGAGAATAATATAACTAAAGCATAATCTTTTTTGGGCAGAATGTGAGAAAATCCGCAGAAATCAGCGAAAACGTGATTCCCTCGTGCTCATATTTCTCATATCTTCCCGTTCTGTCACCGTGAATGTGACCGAAGTAGCAGCGCCGTATTCCGTATTTTTTCAGCACCGCCAGAAGCTCCCCGCACACACCCGATTCGTATACCACGGGGTAGTGCATAAAGGCGACGGGCTCCTTGCCCGTTGTGAGTGCCGCCTCTATTGAAGCCGTAAGACGTCCTGCTTCTCTCGCGATTACCTTTTCCGCATTCTCCGCCTTGTCGTCGTAAAACCAGCCTCTTGTTCCGCATACCGCAATATTTTCAGCCTCATAGGCGTTGTTGAAAAGAAAGCTTATAGTGTCAAAGGAGTTTTCCTCAAGAAAGGCGTTCATCTTTCTCATAGTTGCCCACCAGTAATCGTGATTTCCCTTGCCGATGATTTTTCTTCCGGGAAGGGCGTTTATAAAGCCGAGGTCTGTTTTTGCTTCCTCGAGGGACATAGCCCACGAGATGTCTCCGGGGATAACAACGGTATCACCGGGAGAAACAAGCTTTTCCCAGTTGGATTTAAGACGGGAGGTGTAATCCTGCCATCCTCTGAATATATCCATAGGCTTCTCGCTGCCCAGCGACAGATGGGGGTCTGCAATAACAAAAACTGACATAAAATTATCCTGACGGCAAAAATTTCCTCTGATAAAAAGCCTTAAACGAAAAACACTTTTTCCGAAGGCGCCTTCTTCCTCCGTGGTTTTCCCCGGGGAGATAAATGTGGAGATGAAAAAAATGAACAAATGCGGTAAAGAAAACAAAAATATCACCTGTGATGCGAAGAACTGTGTTTATCATACCACAGACTGTGGCTGCACAGCTGAAGCTATCAAGGTAAGCAATAAGGAAGCCTGCAAGTGCACCGATACCTGCTGTGCAACCTTCCAGATGAAAAAGACGGATAATACCGTTATCTGATTAAGACCGGGTCCTTTTACAGACCGAGCATTCCGTAAACTACGCCTCTCATATCTGTCTTTTCGCAGATTTCGGTAAATCTGGGAGCGGTGCCCTTTAAGCCTGCAAGCTGAGCGGGTGCCTTTACGCCCGAGATTTTTTCAAGGCTTTCCATCATATCGAATTCGTCTGCAGAGAGTGCCTCACCGAGACCCTCAAGAACAGCGGGAGAGAACTTATAGGGAGATGCGGTTGATACGATAACCGTGGGAGTTTCATCGCCCGTCTTCTCACGGTAGCTGTTGTAAACGTTTATTGCAACGGCGGTGTGGGGGTCGGAGAGATAATTGTATTCCTTAAAGGTTTCGCCGATTGTTGCTTTTGTATCGGTGTCATCACAGCAGCCGCCTGCGAAAACAGTCTGAATTTTTGAGAGCATTTTTTCGGGCACGGTGTATTCGCCGTTTTCCTTGAGAGCGGTGAAAAGTCCGTTGATTTCCGCACTGCCGTTTTCGCTTAAATGGTAAAGAAGTCTTTCAAGATTGCTTGAAACAAGGATATCCATTGAGGGTGAAACGGTGGTGTGGAATGTTCTTAAGCGGTTGTATCTTCCTGTTTCGATGAACTCTGTAAGTACATTGTTTGCATTTGAGGCGCAGATAAGCTTGTTTACGGGAAGTCCCATTTCCATAGCATAGTAAGCGGCAAGAATGTTGCCGAAGTTACCTGTGGGAACGGTGAAATTAATCTTTTCTCCGTTCTTGATCTGACCTGATGCTATCATATCCGCATAAGCTGAAAAATAGTACACAATCTGAGGAACAAGCCTGCCCCAGTTTATGGAGTTTGCGGAAGAAAAGGTCATATTGTTATCGTGAAGCTGCTTCTTGACCTCGTCGTCGGTAAAGATAGTTTTTACGCCTGTCTGTGCATCGTCAA
Source organism: Acutalibacteraceae bacterium (assembly GCA_045659105.1). GTDB lineage: Bacteria > Bacillota > Clostridia > Oscillospirales > Acutalibacteraceae > RUG806. The sequence goes on along the minus strand of JAZOWG010000060.1, from coordinate 13,751 downwards.
AGTTACCCTTTATTGCACATACGCCGACATTCTTGCCTGCCTGGGTTGTCATCTGAAGCTTCTGCACGGCACTTACACCGTCGCTGGGATAGAATACGAGGATTCTTGTTCCCTCTACATCCTTGAAGCCCTCAAGAGCAGCCTTGCCCGTGTCACCCGAGGTTGCAACGAGGATAACCGTTTCTCTGCCCTCTGAGATTCTCTTTGCGGAGCCCGTAAGAAGGTAGGGGAGAAGCTGTAATGCCATATCCTTGAATGCACAGGTGGGGCCGTGCCATAATTCGAGCACGTTTACGTTGTCGTGAAGATTTACGAGGGGAGCTACCTTTTCGTTGGTAAAGCCCGTAGCGTATGCGCCCTCGGTATCTGCATCGATTTCAGCCTTTTCGAAATCGGTGAGATAAAGGGACAGCACCCTTCTTGCTCTTTCAATATATGAAAGGGGAACGAGGGATGCGATAAAGTCAGGAGATACCTTCGGAATCTCCGTGGGGATGAAAAGACCGCCCTCCTCTGAGATGCCGTTTGCAATTGCAAAGCTTGATGAAACGGAAAGTGTATCGTTTCTGGTTGACGTGTAATTCATAACATAACCTCCGTGAGGTAATTTTTTTGCATACTATTTTATCAAATATTTTTTCCGTTGTAAAGCATTATTTAAATATATAATATAAAACTTGCATTATTTTTCCGTGTATGTTATTATATATTATTACGGAGGCTGATAGAAAATGAACGATTATATGAAAAAGCTTATATCCGAGGCGGACTCCCATGCGGAAATCCGCTCACAGACCTCGCGTACAAGAAGAGTATCCGTTGTAGGGGGCTCACTTGTAGGCAATATGTCATCTGTATCAAAGGGCATCGGTGCCCGTGTATATAAGGACGGCGTGTGGGGCTTTGCCTCACAGAGTAAGTGTGACGAGGAAAGTGCCCGTCAGGTGCTTATGAGTGCAAGGGAGAATGCCGCTCTTCTGAATTCGGGCTGTCCCAAGAATAAGGGACCTTTAGACAACGCACAGAGTGTATACTACTCAGAGCCCAGAGCCTTTACAGATGTGTCACAGAAAACTCTTGTGGATTTCGCAAGAGAGGTTGACAGCTATATAGAAAAGAAGTATCCCGACCTTACCTCCCGTCACGTGGGGCTTTCAACGGGTACAATCGAGAAGACCCTCTGTACATCCGAGGGCTCCTTTGCATATCAGCTTTTCCCCAGAACCTATATGATAGTGTCAATGTCCGCAGAGGCCTCGGACGGCTCCAATATCGAGCTTTTTGATGTGCTGGGCGGCGGTGAGGGTTATTTCACCGACCATTACTCTGACCCCGTGCTTCTTTTCCCTCAGATAGATTCACTTTATCACGAGCTTATGGCTAAAAAAGAGGGTATCTTTCCCGAGGCGGGCGAAACGCTCTGTATCATCGACTCAGGGATTGCGGGTATGGTAGCACACGAGGCGGTAGGCCACACCGTTGAAGCAGACCTTGTGCTTGCAGGAAGCGTTGCAAACGGCAGTATAGGTAAGGAGGTTGCATCTCCTCTTGTGAGCCTTACGGACTTTGCACACACCGCCTTCGGTGAAAGAGCACCTCTTCCCGTGTACGTTGACGACGAGGGAACACTCTCAGAGGATGCCGTTATTATAAAGGACGGTATTCTTACGGGGTACCTCAATAACCTTGAAAGCGCAAAGCACTTCGGTGTGAAGCCTCTGGGTAATGCCCGTGCCTACGCCTTCTCCGACGAGCCTCTCATAAGAATGAGAAACACAGCAATCCATCCCGGAACGGATAAGCTTTCCGATATGATAGCCTCCATTGATAAGGGCTATTATCTCACAAGAACGCAGAACGGTCAGGCAGATACCACGGGTGAATTTATGTTCGGTATCACCATGGGCTATGAAATCGTAAACGGAAAGCTGGGCCGTGCGCTTCGTGACACCACAATCTCGGGTGTTGCCTTCAATATGCTCAAATCCGTTGATATGCTGTCCGATAACGTGGGCTGGGATTTTGCAGGCTACTGCGGAAAGAAGCAGCCTATGGCGGTTTCTATGGGCGGCCCTGCTATCAGATGTAAAGTGAATATCGGAGGCAGATAATATGGAAAATCTCAAAAAAGCAGCTGAATATATACTTTCCTCACTTAAAAACGGCGGTGCCGATGATGCTCAGGTAAGCGTTTCCGAGGGCAGAGTTGAGGAATTCAATGTTGATGCAGGTGAATTTTCACTTATAAGGAGTGTTTTCAATTCGGGCGCATCAATGAAGGTTATAAAGGATATGCGAAAGGGCACGGCAGCAGTCAATCAGCTTGACAGGGAAGCGGTCGACAATGCCATAGCGGAATGTCTTGCGGCGGCAGATACGGGTGTCAGGGACGAAGCTCTTTCCATAGCAGAAAAGGAAGAGAATCTTGACTTTGTATCGGGTGCACTTATTCCCGACAAGGAAGCCTTCTTTAAGTCTCTTATAAAGTTCAATAACGACGTAAAGGAGCAGTTTCCCGAAATTATGCTTGAGCAGGTAATTGCCTCCTATTCCTACGGCAAGCACGTTTTCGCAAACACAAACGGCGTGCTTTTCACCGAGGAGGACGGCTCCTATTCCGTAAGCATTATGTATTCCGCCCACAATGAGGAGAACGTTACCTCCTTCAACTGTGCGGCTGTGGACTACCTTGACCCCAATCAGGATATACTTGAAAGTGCTGACATCAGAACTATGTTCGAGCGTGCCGTAAAGGAGCTTGAAAGTAAGCCCTTCTCGGGAAAATTCACGGGTACTGCGGTATTTTCCCCTGCCTGTCTTTGCGACTTTGTTTCAAATATAACGGATTCCTTTGCAGGGGACCTTGCTCTCATTGAGGGCACCTCTCCCTGGAAGGACAGCCTCGGTAAGGAGGTTGCGGGAAAGGACTTCACCCTTTCCGTAATTCCCCTTGACGAAGACATCGTCTGTGGCGAAAGAATCACATCCGACGGCTACAAGTCCGAAAACTATGACATTATAAAGGACGGTATCCTTGAAAGCTTCTGCCTTTCAGAGTATGCCGCAAGAAAAACGGGGCTTACCCGTTCACCCTCTACAAGCGGCTGTGTCCGTGTAAAAGAGGGAGAAAAATCACTCCAAGAAATTATCGGCGGTATTGAAAACGGTATTTTAGTCTGCCGCTTCTCGGGCGGTGAGCCTGCAGGTAACGGTGATTTCTCGGGTGTTGCAAAAAACAGCTTCCTTATCTCAGACGGTAAAATTGCAGGTGCGATTTCAGAAACTATGATAAGCGGAAACTTAGCAGAAATGCTTAAAAATATAAACGGTATTTCCCGTGAAAGCGTCAATTACGGAACCTGCATTATGCCCTATGCCGCATTTGACGGAATTACCGTATCAGGTGCAAATTAATTTATCCGGAGTTTTTAATTTATGAGTAACAACACTTTTAATATGGTCCCTCTGAGAGGGGTAGCCCTTTTCCCGGGAATGACCCTCCATTTCGACGTGGGCAGGCGCTCCTCACTTCAGGCACTGAGAAATGCAAACGGACAGGATCTTTTCTTTGTAACACAAAAGGATATTACGGTTGAAAAGCCCGATGAAGCTGACCTTTATCCCGTAGGTGTGGTAGGCACCGTCCGTCAGATTATAAAGCTTCCCGACAATAACGCTGCAATGCGTGTTGTGGTTGAGGGTAAGTACAGAGCGACAATTGAAGAATTTGTCACAAAAAGGCTTTACTACAGAGTAAAGGTAAAGCCTCTTACGGACGATACTGCCGCTCCCGAGGAATTTAAGGGTAAGGAGCAGCTTATTGAGGCAGCATCACTTTTCAGCCTTAAAAATTATTTCGACGATTATGCGGAATTTATCCGCCATATGACTCCCGAAATGTTCCAGAAAATCTACGAAAGCAAGGATTTAAGTGAGCTTTGCGACTATATTGCAGGAAACATTATGCTTCCTATAGAGGACAAGCAGGCGGTGCTTTGTGCAGTAAACGTATATCAGAGAAGCGAAATCCTCGCAGGTATTCTTGCAAGGGAAACTGAGATTTTAAGAGTTGATTCGCAGATTCAGGACAAGGTTCAGGAGCAGATGGACAAGAATCAGCGTGAATATTATCTCCGTGAGGAAATGAAGGCAATCACGGAGGAATTAGGTGACCTTGAGGGTGACGATTCTTCGGGACTCAGTGAAAAAATCAATTCCTCGCTTATGCCCGATTCTCACAAGGAAAAGCTTCTTTCCGAGGTTCAGCGCCTTAAAAGAATGTCACCGTCCTCTGCAGACGGCAACGTGCTTCGTTCATACATAGAAAAATGTCTTGAGCTCCCCTGGGGGAGCTTCACAAAGGAAAACACCTCTCTTTCCAAGGCAAAGAAAATCCTTGAAAAGGATCACTACGGTCTTCGGGACGTCAAGGAAAGAATCACCGAAATGCTGGCGGCCCTTATTGTTTCCCCCGACATAAAGGGACAGATTATCTGTCTTGCAGGCCCTCCCGGTGTGGGTAAAACAAGCGTTGCAAGAAGCATTGCAAAGGCAACGGGCAGAAATTACGTGCGTATTTCTCTGGGCGGTGTAAAGGATGAAGCAGAAATCAGAGGTCACAGAAAGACCTACATCGGTGCAATGCCGGGCCGTATCATAAACGCTCTTATAGAAGCCGGTTCAATGAACTGTCTTGTGCTTCTTGATGAAATTGATAAATTAGGCGGAGATTTCAAGGGCGACCCTGCCAGCGCACTTCTCGAGGTATTGGACGGTGAGCAGAATGCTGCCTTCCGCGACCACTATCTTGAATTGCCCGTTGATTTAAGCAAGGTGCTTTTTATCACAACGGCAAACGACAAGCATCAGATTCCGGATGCCCTTCGTGACAGAATGGAAATCATTGACCTTGCAAGCTATACCTATGAGGAAAAATTCTCCATCGCAAAGAAGCATCTTATCCCCAAGCAGATGAAGGAGCACGGTCTTACAAAGGACAATATAAAAATTACAGATACCGCTTTAAGAAATATAATTGACGGCTACACGAGAGAAGCGGGTGTACGTATTCTCGAAAGAAAAATTGCCGCTCTTATGCGAAAGGAAGCCGTGCGCCTTGCAGACGGAAATTCCGAAAAGCTTGAAATTACCGATAAAAACCTTGAGGAATATCTCGGTATCAGAAAATACCGTCCCGAAACTGAGGTTCTCGAAAACTCAGTGGGTGTTGTAAACGGCCTTGCGTGGACGAGCGTCGGCGGAGAGCTGCTTAAGGCAGAGTCCGTAGTTCTTGACGGCACGGGCAAGGTGGAATATACGGGCTCACTCGGTGACGTTATGAAGGAATCCGTGCGTACTGCCGTAAGCTTAGTCAGAAGCCGTGCGGAAAAGCTCGGTATCAACCCCTCTTTCTACAAGGAAAACGACATCCACGTGCATTTCCCCGAGGGTGCAGTGCCCAAGGACGGCCCCAGCGCAGGTGTTACCGTCACGACAGCTCTTGTTTCCGCTCTTACGGGCAGAAAGGTCAAGGGAAGTGTTGCTATGACAGGTGAAGTTACCCTTACAGGCAGAGTGCTCCCCATAGGCGGTCTTCGCGAAAAATCTATGGCGGCTTACAGAGAGGGTATCTCAACAGTCATCATCCCCTTCGGCAATGCCCCCGATTTGCAGGAGATTGACGAGGTTGTTAAGAAGAAGCTTCAGTTCATCCCCGTAAAAACCGTTGACGAGGTGCTGGGCATCGCACTTATGCCCGAAGCCCGTCAGGCACAAAAAGGCACCAAGGCGGAAAAGAAGGAAAATAAAGCCTCCGCCGAAATACATATACCCACAAAAAACCGTATGGAAATTTCCTGTAAGGAGGGCTGAGAATGAACATAAATAACGTAAAATTTGAAGCATCCTTCGGTACCGCTTCTCAGCTTCGTGCTTCCGATTTGCCTGAAATTGTTTTTGCAGGCAAGTCAAACGTAGGTAAGTCCTCGCTCATAAATAAGTTCTTCAACAGAAAGAATCTTGCACGTGTGTCCGGTGTTCCCGGAAAAACCACAACAATCAACTTCTTTACCGTTGACTCAGTCCGTATGGCTGACCTTCCCGGCTACGGCTATGCAAAGCGTGCCGACAACGAAAGAAGACGTTGGGGCGAGCTTATGGAGGCTTACTTTGCCACCGAGCGTAACATAAAGCTTGTTGTTCAGCTTCTCGATATGCGCCACGAGCCCACGGAGGACGACAAAACAATGCTCGGCTTCCTCGCTGAGGCAGGCTTCCCCTTTATCTGCGTGCTTACAAAGTGCGATAAGCTCAATAAGTCAGAGCGCCTTGCACGAAGAGAAGCCTTTGCCGCAAATGAATTTCTTTCCCCTGCCATTAAAATAATCGAAGCCTCCGCACAGAACGGAGAAGGTATGCAGGAGCTTAAAGAAATTATCGAAAAGGCTGTAGCAGACGAGCTCTTCCCCGAAGAAACTGCTCCCGAAGAACCCGTTCCCGCAGTCGTCAAAGCAGTAAGAAAAAAGGTCTGAGATTTTTGCGGAATTTTCACATTTTCGGTCTTTTATTTCTGTAAATAGTGTGCTATTATATAAAAGATAATATAAAAAGGAGACAAAGTTTATGAATAACTTCCTTCACAAGCTTTTCGGTACAACTCCCGGTGTGGGTGTTCAGCCCAAGGAAGCACTTGCTTATTCCGTAGCAGGCTTCGGACAGAACTTTATTTGTACCATCATCGGTTCCTACATCACCGTGTTTATGACGGACGCACTTCTTTTCGGTGCTGACGGTGTTATGGTCGGCGGTCTCAGCGGTGCCGTTGCCGTTGCAATTCTTATGCTTGCTGCCCGTGTATTTGACGCATTCAACGACCCCATTATGGGCTCTGTTGTTGATAAGACCCGTACAAAGTGGGGTAAATGCCGTCCCTACCTTAAATGGATGGCTATTCCCATCGGTATTATGACAATTCTCTGTTTCCTTCCCGTTTTCAGCGCAGAAAACATCTATAACGGCACACAGACAACAATTGCTTTCACAACAATCGGTGCAATTTACGTTCTCTGGAGTGTTGCTTACACAATTGCAGACGTTCCTTACTGGGGACTTTCCACCTGCCTTACAAACAACACCGAAACAAGAGGACAGATTCTGACGGTTGCCCGTATGTTCTGTACAGTAGGTGCCGGTATCGTTACTGTTTTCCTTCCTATGATTACGGGTGAGCTTACAAAGCAGTACAAGTATGCCGATACCGCAGAGGACCTTGCACTTATCGCTGCTGATAAGGCAGAGGCAATTGCAAATATGATTGCAAATCAGGGTATCACAGCAGACGCTGCAGCAAGAACCTTCCTCGGTACCGTTAAGGTTGGTATGGAAACCGCAAACGCTGAAACCCTCAAGTGGACTTATTTCGTTGCTGCGGTAGTTCTCGTTGTTGCCGCTATTCCCATGTTCTTCTACGGCTTCAAGAATACACAGGAGCGCTTCACATCAGAGGAAGAGGCACCCTCCTTCGGTCACAACCTCAAGCTCCTCTTCAAGAACAAAGAGCTCCTTCTTATCGTTCTTTCAGGTGTGCTTGGCGGTGCAAGAATGGTTTACTCCTACACCGGCGGTCTCTACTTTGCAAAGTACACACTTCAGAACGAAGGCCTTTACGGTATCATTACACTTCTCGTTGTTCCCGGCGGACTTGTTGCATCCATCCTTGTTCCCTGGATGAGTAAGAAGTTTACAAAGAAGTGGTCCTATATTGCAGTTCACCTCTTCGGCGGTATTGTAATGCTTATTATGTATTTCGTAGGCTACGATGCTCCCTGGAAGATGGTTATCTGTGCTATCGGTCTTGTTCTTCTCGGTATTCCTCAGGGTGTCAACAACATCATTACATATGCTATGATCGGTGACACCGTTGACTATCTCGAATGGAAGACAGGTGAGAGAGGCGAGGGTATCTGCTTCGCAATGCAGACTCTTATCAACAAGATCGGTATGGCAGTCGGTGCTTTCATCGGCGTTATGTCAATGGCTATTGCAGGTATCAATGCAAGAACCTACGAGGTTGAAAATCCCGATGCTCTCTGGACAGTGCTTATCATCTCAGGTGTTGTAAGTATGTTTGCTTGCGCAGTTCCTATGTTCTTCTACACAATCACAGAGAAGAGACAGAGAGAAATGGTTGCAGAAATAGCAGCAAGAAAGAGCAAATAAGCTTTTTTCGGAAATAAATACATCAGGCATAGAGCTTAAAGTTTGAGCCCTATGCCTGTTTTTCTGTTTTTACAATTCCTTTTTCCGTTGCAATATAATCCATTTTTATGTCGTGACTGTCCCGTGGGATAACGGGGGAGATGAGTTTTCCGAAGCAAAGACACATTTTTTCGGTTTTTACGTTTTGGAGAAATCTGTCGTAAAAGCCGGCACCGTGACCGAGTCTTTCCCCATTTTCATTGGCAGAAAGGCAGGGGATAAGAGATAAATCAATTTCCTTTACGCTTATGTCTGCGTTATATTCCTCAGGCTCCAAAATGCCCATATAACCGCTTTCGAAAACTGTGTCGGCTGTAACTCTGACGGGAAGCATAACGCCTTTTTTCAGACATTTCGGCACAAAAACACGCTTGCCCGTTTTCAGTGCTTCGCTTATGAGAACCGAAGTGTCGGGCTCATTTTTTGTTGATACGTATATGAATACGCTGTCGGCATTTATAAAAGAAGGGGAGTGCAGAATGCTTTCTGCAATTGCCGTACTGCTTTCCCTTTTGTATTCTTCGGACAAGCCGCTTATTCTGTTTTTGATTTCTTCTCTTAATTCCTTCTTTGTCACCTGCATCACCATATATAAAGGTATCATAAAAATTCTCATTTGTAAACAAAAGTATTTACGGCAGAAAAATATGCTGTTATAATGTAAAAAAAGAAAGCAGGTGTATTATGTCATTTAAAGATTATATAAAAAAGGCGGCCCTTGCTCCCGAAGACGGGGATATTGTTGAGTATATGACTATAAGAGACAGGCTCACTTCAAATGTGCTTGTGAATTCCCAGAGGGAGATTGCCGGAACCTCCTGTAACTATGAATTGGATATAACAAAGCTTTATGATGAATTTCTGAAGCTGAAAAACGAATGCGGTTATAAGCTTACGTTCAATACCCTTATGATTAAAATCCTTGTTGAGGGCTTAAAGGCCGCACCCCGTCTTAATGCCCATATTGAATATAATCACCGTTCAACCAGCGGAAGAATCATAATAAAAAAGCATATTGATGTTTCAATGGCAGTTCTTCTTCAGAACGGAGAAACCTTTCTTGTAAAGCTGCCTCAGCTTGAAGACAAGTCCCTTGGGGAAACGGCTGTGCAGATAGAGGAGACTAAAAGAAAGCTTCAGAATACCAACCTCAGAAGAGTTATGTTCAAGGTCGGCGGTCAGCGTATGCTGGGGCTTGCTTCAAAGGGTAAAATTATCTCCACCTTCTCACAGTTTCGCTCTGCTTATTTCGGCAAGGGTAAAATTGCGAAATTCAGTAAGCTCTTCAAAAAGAAATCCCACTCCGTAAATACCTCCGGCAAGCCCTATGACGGACTGACGGTTGACGATTTTACAGAGGGCACGGTATGTTACACCAACTGGGGAACCCTGTATGACAAGCTCGACGTGAATATAACTTACATTCCGCCTATGTATCCTCAGGTGTTTCTCTTTGCCACGGGAAGAGTTGTTGACAGAGAATATGTCACAAAGGACGAAAACGGAAGCCTTACTCTTAAAACAAAAAAGGTGCTTCCCGTGACCCTCATATTCGACCACAAAATCGGCGGAGCAAACGACATTATCCCCTTTATAAAAAAGCTCGACGAAATCTCAGAAAACCCCGCAATTATTCATACCTGGTAAAAATCATCCCGTGTGATCTGCACGGGAGTTTTTTTTGCATTAAGAAAGCTCCGTACCTTCGGGTACGGAGCCTTATTATGCAGTTTATTTTGCCTTGTTGAAGAAATCCTTCTTATCTGTAAGACCTACTGATGCACGGAGAATTTCTCTTGCGTCGGAAGCTGTAATCTTGGTGTCGCGGTCAACGTCAGCAGCACCTTCCTGATAATCCTTGAGAGTATCAAGGCCGACAGCCTTACGAAGAGCTATACGTGCGTCGGATGCTGAAACTGAGCCGTCGCAGTCAACGTCACCGGGAACAATGATTACCTTTTCGTCGGCAACCTTGCCTGAGCCGTCCTTAAGAACGATCTTCATTCCGGTTGCAATAATAGCGTCGTCAGCAACCTTTTTGCCGTCAGCTGTTACGATTTCGGACTTTGCGGTAACATTTGCAAGCATTGTGCTTACTGCTACCTGGTCAAAGGAGATAACTGCATTGTTTTCTGCAAGCTTGATTTTTTCCTTAACCTCGGACTTAATGTCAATCTTGAGAAGTTTTGCAATCGCCTTTGTTTCTGTGTATCCGCAGACGGAGCACTTGCCTGTGCTTACACCTTCCTCGAATGCTGTGGGTGCCTTTGTTTCTGCCCAGCTGAGCTTATGTCCGCCGAGAGAAGCAATCTTTTCGGTATAGGAAGCACCGCAAGCGCACTTGAAGGTGCGTACACCCTCTGCCGTACAGGAGGCAGGTGTTGTTACGGAATCCTTATAGGTGTGACCTGTTGCCTTAACCTCTGTCTGGGGAACGAGAACCTTGTTACAAACTGAGCAATGCTTGCCTTCTGTAAGACCTGTAGCCTCACACTTGGGAGCAACGGCTGCATCAATTACCTCTGTGTGGCCTGCAGCCTTAACCTCTGTCTGAGGAACGAGAACCTTGTTACAAACTGAGCAATGCTTACCCTCTGTAAGACCTGTTGCCTCACATTTGGGAGCAACGGCTGCATCAATTACCTCTGTGTGACCGGTAGCCTTAACGGGCTCCTGAGGAACGAGAACCTTGTTACAAACTGAGCAATGCTTACCCTCTGTAAGACCTGTAGCCTCACACTTGGGAGCAACAGCTGTATCAGTTACCTCTGTGTGGCCTGTAGCCTTAACGGGCTCCTGAGGAACGAGAACCACGTTACAAACTGAGCAATGCTTACCCTCTGTAAGACCTGTTGCCTCACACTTGGGAGCAACGGCTGTATCAGTTACCTCTGTGTGACCTGTAGCCTTAACGGGCTCGGTGTAAGAGTCGCCGCAAACGGAGCAGGTGAATTTCTTTTCACCCTCTACAGTACATTTGGGCTCTGTGGTTATTTCTTCTGTATATGTGTGTACGCCTGTTGGGAGAACGGGCTTTGTGTAAGAATCCTTACAGTTTGAGCAGGTAAATGTTTCTACACCCTCGCCGATACATGTAGCAGGTGTTGTTATTGCTGAAGTGTATTTGTGTGCGGGCTGAATTGTCTGTCCGCAGTACTTACAGGGAAGGGGAACTGAGCAGGATGCCGTACCGTTTGTTTCACACTTGTCGTTTCTGCACTTTGCAACCCATTTGCCGTCAGTATAGGTATAGATTGTACCTGCTGCGGGGTTGATTTCCTTTGTGGGGTTTGTGGTTGTTCCGTCTGCGTTCTGAAGCTTTGCAACAACAACGGGAATAGCAACGTTACTTGTATCAGTGCCTTCCGCGCCACCCTGTGAAATCTGGTATGTGTTGGTAGCTGTGCCTGCCTTCATAATAACTCTGCCGGTACCGGAGCTTGTTACAACAGCACCGCTCTTTGTTGTATAAAGGAAGCCGTTGGCAGCGTTGATAAGACCGTCAATCTGAATCTTTGCATCAGCAAGAGGAGCACGGACACCTGTTCTGCCGGGTGCGAAGGGAAGGGGAATATGGGTCTGGTTTACGGGACCTACAAAATTGCCCCACTCACTGAGGTCATAAACGAATACGCTCTTACCGTTTGTAAGGTTACATGTAGCACCGTTGTGAACAATAATTTCAGAGCCGGGAAGGAAGCATACGTCCTGAGTAAGGTTTATTGTGCTGCCGCTGTGTACCTCAAGAGAAAGGTTATTTGTAATGGGAAGCACGTATTTGCTTGAGTCAAGTGTAATTGTTGTACCTAATACACCGGCATCCATGGAAACTCTGATTTTTTTCATGGAAATACTGCCGTATGCCTTATAAACCTGACGGTCTCTTGCTTCGTCATAGTCCTTGATGAGGTAGCCTGAATCAATTGTGAAGAGGTTGGAATCACCGGTGCCGATAAAGGGAACCTCTGATCCTTTAACGCCTACAATTGTTACGGTTGTGCAGGAATATCCCTTTTCAAAGGCACCTGCATAGAGCTTCATGGGAACCTCAATATTCTGAACGTAATACTGAGTCATGGGGAATACGTTGTTATCCTTATCCATTGCAAGTGCGCTGGTTGCTGTACCGCCTCGCCAGTCTGTAGACTGGAAGGATTCGTAAACAGTACCGTTTTTGAGAACCTCAACCTCACCTGAGCCTACAATATAGCCCCAGGCATAAAGCTTTGCATTGCCGTTTATGATAATCTTACTGCCTTCATCCATTCTGATGAAGCCTACGGGGCCGTGAACACCGCCCATGATCTGTCCGAGAGCAGCACCGCCGGCATACTGTAAGCCTGCAACGCACAGCTCACCGTTGACGGTAATTTTAGCACCGTTTGCCATCTTAAGTGTACGGAATGCTGTAGGAGTTATATAAGCATATGCCTCTTTGTCTATTCCCTTAGGTGTGCTTCTTTCAATAGAATTTGCTGCGTCTCTGGGAATGAGCAGGGTAGAGCCTGCGGGAACGGTATAGTTACCTGCACCGAGAATACCGTCAGAGACAAGAATAATTGTTGAACCGCCGACAGCAGCCTTGTTGAGGTCGGAAGAAAGGTAATTTCCTGCTTCAAAGTATGCTTCACCGTTGGGGTTGGAGAATAATGCCATTAAGGTATCGTTACCGGATGCGAGGAAGGGGAAAGAAGCATCCTTTGAAAGAACCATACCGCTTGTGTCTGTCCAGCCGAGGAACTTGCTTCCTGCAGCTGCAGTAGCAGTAACGGTAACGTTCTGACCTGCTGTACCTGAGCCGCTGACACTGCCGTGTGCAGGGTTATATAAGAAGTTGATGATTGCAGGTCCGGAAAGAACCTCTTTTGCTGTTACGTTAGTCAGGTAAAGTGTTGCATTGTCGAAGAATCCTCCGGTGGTAATTGCTATTTCCAGAGATTCATTCTTGTTGAGCTTCTTCTGATGAAATCCGGAGCTTCCTTTAAGACCTGAGGCTGATGCACCGGAACCGGATAATGAATATCCGAAAGAAAGAACAACAGTAGTTGAGTGGTTGTTTGTAATAACAAGAGTACCCTTGGCTCTTAAACCGTTATACTCTGCCTTAGCAGTTATGCTTGTTCCGCTTTCAGAAACACTGAATTTACCCGAAGTATTTTTCTTTGATACTCCGAGTTTTGTATCGCTTAATGCTGCAACGGATACGCCGTAATCGCCTGTGTTTTCTGCCGCAAAGCTGTAAACGGGTACTACTGATAATACCATCATTGCAGTCAGCAGAAAAGCAAGTGATTTCTTTAAAAACTTAGAATTCATTCTTTCTACCTCCAAAAGGTTTTTTGTGTTCAGAATTCTCTGAACGGATGAAATTTTCTTTATGAAAATCAAATCATTACAATTATGTCATAATTTAAGTAAAAAGTCAATGGTATAATATGCCTGTCAGTCGTAAAACAGCTTTATTTCAGTGCTGTTTTTTCTACATTTATCTCCCA
>JAZOWG010000059.1:0-3274 GCA_045659105.1 Acutalibacteraceae bacterium | reverse complement strand
TCCTTTGTGATTGCGTTTATTATGATTTCTTCTATGTATTCACCCGTAATGACGGATTGGTAACGGAAAATTACCGTTGTAGCACCGGGGGCGACGGCTGTGAGCCTGAACTCGTACGCCGTGGCCTCCTCGTTATAGAATTCGGAGGAGAGTATTACAACATTTTCGTTTTCTATTGTGCAGACCCATTTGCTGTGGGCGTTTTCATTGGCGTTGAGTACAAGTGTGGTGGAAGAGCCTGAGCCTGTTATCTGTAAATTTGCATCTACGGTTTCGGCTCCGTCGGTTACGGGCTCCTCAACAACGTTTTTGGATGACACATAGGTCAGCACGCCGCTTGCATAGACGTATTTCTTTTCCGTTGCGGTGGTGGTTGTAAATCTTTCGTATGCAGTTATTTCGTTTGCAACGGGGTCAAAATCGGGGTTTGCAAGGCTTGAAAGGTCCAGCTGATAACGGAAGGTGCGCTCAGCATTATCCCACATAAAGCAGAAATAATAGGAATTGAGCGTATCTCTGTAGTAGCAGACACCGAAATCGGTATATCCGTCAAAGTTCATATCGTCAAAGAGGGCAACGGGCTTTCCTTCGGTTTTGGAGGGGGAGTAGCCCTCTGCGAAAATTGTGAATTTTCTCTCCTGATACTCGTCAAAAATAAGAAAATAATTGTCCTGGAAATAAATTACGAGCTTGCCGTAAACCTCGGAGTGAAAATCTCCCACACGTACGGCTTTGTCGGCAGAGAATTTAATTGTTACCTCTGTAGCGGCTGCCTCGGTTATTATTTCGGGAAGGGTTGTTTCCTCGGGGGCAGTTGTGTTTTCCGATTTCGGCTCCTCGGGGTTATTCCATCCCGTTTTATGTGAAGGCTCCTTATTACAGCAGGTAAAAAGCGACAGTATAATTATTATTACGGCAAATAAAGCCGTCAGTTTTTTTATCATAAAAATACTCCTTTCATAGAAGCTTATAGCTTATTTTAGCATTTTTTTATGTCATTTTCAACATAAAATGCTCAAAAAAACAGTTGTGTTTATAAAATGTGTGTGTTATACTGTGTTTAGGCTGACGGGAGTCGAACACATTACGGTTTTGCTCGTCGCCTTATTCCGCATAGCTTCACACTCATTTTTGAAAGGTGCCGTATTTCAAGTGATGAGGCAAAGTCAAACGAAAAATTATCGTTTGTCAGGCGTGATGGGTTCAACTCCCGTCAGCCTAATAAATATACACATAAGGAGAATTTTTATGAAAAAGTTTTTAGCGGATTTTAAAGCCTTTGCCCTTAAGGGTAATATTGTTGATATGGCAATAGGTGTTGTTATCGGCGGTGCCTTCGGTAAAATCGTAACAAGCCTTGTAAACGACATCATCACACCTCTTATCGGTCTTATGACGGGAAATATTTCCCTTGCCGATCTTAAGGTTATTCTTTCTCCCGCCGTTCTTGACGCTGCAGGCGAGGTTGTAACTCCCGAGCTTGCAATCACCTACGGCGCATTTTTACAGACAATTATTGATTTCCTGATTATTGCTCTTTCAATCTTTATGGTTATGCGTGTTGCTATGAACGCACACAAGAAGCTTGAGGAAATGAAGAAGAAGGAAGAGGAGGCTCCCGCTGAGGAAGAGGCTGCTCCTGCCGATACAGAGCTTTCCGTTCTTCTTGAAATCAAGGAGCTCCTCAGCAAGGAATAAACTCCGGTACATATAAAACTTCGGAAGGGGACGGGTAAAATGAACGAATTAAAAAAGAAATACGGCTTATTTACGGCTATATGCATGGTTGTCGGTATCGTAATCGGTTCGGGTGTTTTCTTCAAGGCTCAGACTGTTCTTGATAAGACTGCCGGTAATATGCTTCAGGGTGTTCTTGCATGGGTTATCGGCGGCGTTATAATGCTTTCCTGTATTCTCGCTTTCTCCGTGCTTGCACAGAAGTATGAGAAGGTTAACGGTATTGTTGACTATGCGGAAATGACTATAGGCAGTAAGTACGGCTATCTTATCGGATGGTTTATGACTATTCTTTACTATCCCACAATGACCTCGATTCTTGCATGGGTAAGCGCACGTTATCTTATGACGTTTATCTGCTCTGCAAATCCTGATTTCGTTATGCATATTCCTGCAAATGCAGGCGGTACTGTGCTCGGTCCCGAAACAATGACCGTTGCCTGCTTCCTTTTGGTGCTGAGCTTCGCAATCAATGCTCTTTCACCCAAAATTGCTGGTAAAATTCAGGTTTCAACAACTGTTATTAAGCTTATTCCTCTTCTTTTAATGGCAGTTGTAGGTGTTATTTACGGCTTTACACATCCCGTAACGGAGGGGGCTGCCGAAACGATGCTTCAGGCAAACTTCTCTCAGCCTGTTGAATCCTGGAGCTATCTTTTCTCCGCTGTAGTTGCTACTGCTTTCGCTTATGAAGGCTGGATTATCGCAACCTCAATTAACGCTGAGCTTAAGAATTCAAAGAGAAATCTTCCCATAGCTCTCGTTGTGGGCGGTATTATCATTATAGCGGTTTACGTATTCTACTTTATCGGCGTTGCAGGCGGTGCAGAGGTTTCCGTGCTCAGAGACGAAAGTCAGGGTGCACCTGCCGCATTCCTCAACGTTTTCGGACCTACCTTCGGCAATATTCTTAATCTCTTTGTTGCAATCTCATGCCTTGGTACGCTTAACGGACTTATGCTCGGCTGCGTAAGAGGTCTTTACTCTGTTTCCGTAAGAGAATACGGCCCCCGTCCCGAAATCTTCAAGCAGGTTGACAAGGAAACGAATATGCCCGTAAACTCCTGCGTTGTCGCAGTGCTTCTTTCAGCCTTCTGGCTTCTTTACTTCTACGGTGCAAACCTCAGCGCCGGCAAGCCCTGGTTCGGTCTTTTCAGCTTTGACTCCTCAGAGCTTCCCATCGTTACCACCTACGCGCTTTATATCCCCATCTTTATCTCTTTTATGATAAAGGCAAAGGACGTTCCCTTTGCAAAGAGATTTATCCTTCCCGTATTTGCACTCTTAGGCTCAGCCGCTATGGTATTTATGGCAGTTTATGCCCACGGCATTGCTCCCTATCAGGCAGGTCAGAATGCAGAAGAGCCCTATTTCAGCTGTCCCGTTCTTTTCTATCTCATCATATTCGCAGTTATTATGGCTGCAGGTGTGTTCGTAATGAACGGCAAAAAGAAAAAGGCAAAGAAATAAATTTGAACAATAAAAAAGCAGAGCTTAGAAATAAGCTCTGTTTTTTGTTGCTGTTGCGGGAGGGGAA
>JAZOWG010000058.1:0-9359 GCA_045659105.1 Acutalibacteraceae bacterium | reverse complement strand
TGGGATTTGCCTTACCCATTGAGCCGGGCTTGGGTGTTGTTCCCATAAGATTGGCAATTGTAAGTGTGGTTTCTGTCTGTCCGAAGCCCTCCATAAGCTGAAGTCCCGTTGCAGACTCAAACTGCTTGAACACCTCGGGATTCAGAGCTTCACCTGCAATTGTTGCATGCTTTATTGAGGAAAGATCGTATTTTGACAGATCCTGCTTTATAAGCATTCTGTACATTGTGGGAGGTGCACAGAAGGTTGTGATGTTATATTTTGCGAACATGGGAAGAATTTCCGATGCATCAAAACGATCAAAGTCATACACAAAAACACTGCCCTCACAGAGCCACTGACCGTAAAGCTTACCCCAGAGTGCCTTACCCCAACCGGTATCGGATATTGTAAAGTGAAGGCCGTCCTTGCTTACCGAGTGCCAGTATTTTGCCGTAACAAAATGACCGAGAGGATAAGAGAACTTGTGTGTTGCGATTTTGGGATAACCCGTAGTACCTGATGTGAAAAACATAAGCATAGGCTCGTCACCGCAGGCGGTATCCTCCTCACGGCGGAAGCGTCTTGAGAAGAGCTTGTACTCTTCATCGAAATTATGCCAGCCATCACGGGACTCACCCACAACGACCTTTGTAACAAGTGTGGGGCACTTATGGGCACATTCATCAACGTGCTCGGGAGTGTTATCGTCCGAGGTACAGATAATTGCGCTGACCCCTGCCGCATTGAAGCGGTATTCGAAGTCGTGTGTCTGAAGCTGATGTGTTGCGGGAATTACAATTGCACCGAGTCTGTGAAGTGCAAGAATCGAGAACCAGAACTGATAGTGGCGCTTGAGCACAAGCATAACTCTGTCACCCTTTTTGATACCGAGTGAGCGGAAGTAGTTAGCCGTCTGGCAGGAATATTCCTTTATCTGCTGATAGGTGAACACTCTCTCCGTCATATCCCTTGCTATGTGAATCATTGCAGTCTTGTCGGGAGATTTCTTTGCAATTTTGTCTACTATATCAAATGCGAAGTTGAAATCTTCGGTCTTTTCAAAGCTGATGTCCAGCAGCTCTCCGTTTTCGTTTTCAACGGGCTTTACGAACTTGTGGCATACAAGAGATTCCTTTGTGCCCTGTTCGGGAAGAACACGGTGCTTCACTATGTCCTCGGGAGTCTCGTCCGATGCCATAACGAAGGCTAAGAAGGTGCAGTCTCTTCCGTCAACGGCTATCATACCGTGGGGAGTTGAGCTCTTATAATAAATACTGTCGCCCTCGTGAAGAATTTCGGTGTGGTCTCCGACTCTTACCATAAGAGTACCGCTTATAACCATATCGAATTCCTGACCTGCGTGAGTTACGGTGTGCACGGGCTTGTTTTCAAGCTCTGCGGAATACTCGTATCTTACCCAGTAGGGGTCTGCGAGCTTGTCCTTAAAAAGAGGAGCAAGGTTCTGGATTTCAATACCGTTTTCCTTGGCGGTGGTCTGTCCCTCGCCCTTTCTTGTTACGGTATATGAGGTAAGCTTTGCGCTGTGACCCTCAAGAAGGTCTGTTATGCCTATATCAAAGGCAAGTGCACACTTATGTATAAACGAGAAGGGTAAATCCTCCGCACCCGATTCAAAGGAAAGATACTGCTCGGGTGTAACCTCGGTCTTTTCTGCCATTTCTTCAACGGAAAAATCACATATGGAGCGCATCTCCTTAATTCGGCGTGCAACCTCAAAAAGCTTGTTATCCGTATTTGTTGTAGTCGGCATAGAAAAAAACCTCCTTAAATAAAAATAATCCGTCCCAAAGAAAAAACTTTGAGACGGAAAAAACTTTTCCGCGGTACCACTCAAATTGCAGAAACCTGTATTTCTGCCGCTTTAGAGTCCGACAACTCCTTTGCACTGACGGGGCATACCCGGGAAACACTACTGCTGTTTCGCATTTCCGGCTCGGAAGCGATAGCCTCTTGAAGAAATCGTCCAACGGCTTGCACCAACCGCCGTTTCTCTGTACTCGGATTACCTTCAGGCCTCTTCGTCACAGCCATTGAATGAATAATATCACAAGAATATATATTTGTCAACAGAACAAATTTAATAAAAACTATTAATTAAATTAATTACGCAGTGACGACGGAAGCCGCCTTCTGGAGACCGAATTTCTTTACGGCATCCTCACGCATTTTGTACTTTAATATCTTTCCTGCGGCGTTCATGGGGAATTCCGTCACGAAGTCAATGTATTTGGGAACCTTATGCTTTGCCATATGGTCAAGCACGTACTGCTTCATTTCCGCTACGGTCATTTCCTCACCCTCTTTAAGGATAACGCATGCCATAATTTCCTCACCCATAGCTTCATCGGGCACACCGATAACCTGAACGTCGCTGACCTTGGGATGAGTATAGATGAATTCCTCGATTTCCTTGGGATAGATGTTTTCGCCGCCACGGATAATCATATCCTTGAGTCTGCCGGTAATTCTGAAATTACCCTCGGGAGTACGGCAGGCAAGGTCGCCCGTATGAAGCCAGCCGTCCTTATCTATAGCGGAAGCCGTAGCCTTGGGCATCTTGTAGTAGCCCTTCATTATATTGTAGCCTCGTGCTACGAATTCACCCGTAACGTTGTCGGGACACTCCTCGCCCGTTTCGGGATTTACGATTTTACACTCAATTTCGGGCAAAGCTCTGCCGACGGTTGCAACTCGCACCTCAAGGGGGTCGTCCGTTGAGCTCATTGTACAGCCGGGAGAAGCCTCTGTCTGACCGTAAACAATGGTGATTTCCTTCATATTCATCTTGTTTACAACGTCCTGCATAACGCTTATGGGACAGGGTGAGCCTGCCATAATGCCCGTACGCATATAGGAAAAATCCGTCTTTTCGAAATCGTCGTGGCCGAGAAGTGCTATAAACATTGTTGGAACACCGTGGAAAGCGGTGATTTTCTCGTTATTGATACAAGCAAGTGCGGGCTTGGGAGAGAAATACGGAAGAGGCATAATTGATGCTCCGTGGGTCATTGATGCCGTCATTGCAAGCACCATTCCGAAGCAATGGAACATGGGCACCTGAATCATCATACGGTCAGCCGTGGATAAATCCATTCTGTCACCGATGCACTTACCGTTATTCACAACGTTGTGGTGGGTAAGCATAACGCCCTTGGGGAAGCCTGTTGTACCCGAGGTGTACTGCATATTACACACATCGTCCTTATCAACCTGAGAGGCATAGCGGTAAACCTCCTCTACGGGCACGGACTTACCTCTTTCTATAGCCTCGTCCCAGGTCATAGCACCCTCCATAGAGAAGCCGCAGGTAATGACATTTCTTAAGAAGGGCAGTCTCTTTGAATGAAGGGATTTTCCGGGAACGGTATTTTTAAGCTCGGGGCATAATTCCTTTACTATTTCCTTATAATTCGAGTCTCTGTAGGAGTCAATCATAATAAGGGTATGGGTATCTGACTGTCTGAAAAGGTACTCTGCCTCGTGGATTTTATATGCGGTATTTACGGTTACAAGCACCGCACCGATTTTAGTTGTTGCCCAGAATGCAATATACCACTGAGGAATGTTTGTCGCCCACACTGCAACGTGGGTTCCGGGGCGCACACCGAGAGCAATAAGGCTTCTTGCAAAGGTGTCAACGTCATCACGGAACTGTCTGTAGGTTCTCGTATAGTCAAGGGTGGTGTATTTGAAGGCAATCTGGTCGGGGAACGCCTCGCACTGCGCGTCAAGCACCTGGGGGAAGGTCATATCAATAAGCTGCTCCTTCTTCCAGATAAATCTGCCGTCACCCTTTTTGTTTCTGTAAAGATGCTTTTTATTCTTACGGGGATTTCCGTAGGAGGAAATGTGCGACTCGAAGAAGGTGAGAATTACCTCGTAATCGTCAATTTCGGGAAGCCATTCGGTATTCCACTCAAGGCTTACAAATCCTCCGAAGTTAACGCTTCTCAGAGCATTTATCATATCTGCCACGGGAAGCCTTCCTTCACCTAAAAGCACGGGATTTCCGTTTTCGTCACCGTCGCAGATTTTAACGCTTTTAACGTAAGCGCCGAGGTTTTTAATAGTGGTCTCGCCGTCCTCCTTACCTGTGAAATATGTAGCGAACATATTCCAGCAGGCGGCAATACTGCCCGTTGCAAAGCGGTCAAGAAACTCACAGAGTACTGCGGAATCCGAGTAAATACCGTCGGTTTCAACGAGAATCACAACGCCCTTTTCCTTGGCAAGAGGCTTTATTACGCTGAGAAATTCCTCTGCCGTATCGCTGTCAAGGAATGCCGCAGCCTTAACGTAATCGACACCCGTCTCTGCAGCTGTTTTTATAATAATTTCAGCCTTTCTGACATTTTCCTCAAAGTGTTCTCTGTCGGAAATATCAAAGGGCATACAAAGCTGGGAAATATTCATTCCCGTATGAAGGAGCTTTCTTTTGGTGGAAAGCGTACCGGCTCCCGTAAAGGAGGGCTTTTCCCCTCCGAAACAGGGGTCAAAAATATCATAGATTTCAACTGCCCCGAATTTCTGCTCCCTTGCAAGAGCAAGATAAGCGGAAAGGCTCATAGGGGGCATATATCTTGTGGAAAAAGAGAGCTTCATTATCTGTTCTCCTCAAAGGCAATTTTGTTAAGAGCATTAAGATATGCCTTGATGCTGGCACCTATAATGTCGGTGGAAATACCGCTGCCCGAATAGAGCTTTCCGGAATCGGAGCGAAGCTTTACAAGAGCCTGACCCATAGCCTCTCTGCCCTCGGTCACGGACTGAAGACGGAAATCATCAAGGTCAAAATGATGTCCCACAACCTGCTCGATTGCAAGAAATGCAGCATCAATGGGACCGTCACCCACGTAAACGCCTCTTAACTCCCTGCCGTCCTTTTCGATGCAGAGATTTGCAGTTGCGGTAATAACGTTACCCGAATTTATTACGTAGCTTACAAGGCGGTAGGTTGAGGGCACCTGAATTGCAACGGATGCAATAATAGCCTCAAGCTCTCTTACACCGATAATTTCCTTTGCCTCGGCTAATTTTCCGAATTCCTCAAAGACACGGGACATATCCTCGGGACTTAACTCATAGCCCGTTTTTCTTACGGCTGCGGCTACGGTCTGATAGTCGTCATCCTTATGAAGCTCAACGTTTTCGTCACTTTCCGAGCTGAAGCCGTAGGGAGTGTGCTTCTGAGCGCTCGTTTCGGTAATCTCGCTGATTTTCTCGCATACGTTTCCGAGCTTTACGGTGTTAATACCGCATTTTACCCCCAACTTTTCTCCCTTTACTGAGAGATATGCCGAAACGTCGCAGATATTGGCGTAAAGCTCACCTGCAACGGTAGTCTTTATACCCTCGGCACCGTTTTTAAGAGCGGCGGCAACAGAGGCAGTAGACATATTTATGCTGTCGCAGACGTCAACAAAAAGCTCTGCGTTCTCAAGAGAAGGACAATTTTCAAATACGGCGCTTACTAATTCACCGAATTCCTCGGCATCGGTAACGCCTGCATCCTCTGAAATTGTAACAGCCGAAGCACCGCTTGCAACGGCACATTCGATTGCCTTATATAAGAATTCCTTTTCCGCTCTCGTAGCATCAAGAGCAGTAAAGCATACGTCATCCGTAAGAGCCTTTGCACAAGCCACAAGCTCCTCAATACGAAGAAGCATTTTGTCGGGCTTCAATGCACACATATACTCCATCTGTGCGGGAGATACGGGAAGAGCAACGTTGATAACGGGGTGCTTAGCATCCTTTATGCAGGAAAATGCTGCTTCAAGGGACTCCTTAGTAAAGCCTGCCGTAACGGAAAGCGCACTCTTTTCAACCACGCTCGCAATATTTTTTATAAGAAGCACATCAGCCTTTTCGCTTTTTATAGGGGGAAGCTCAATCACGTCCGCACCCAATTTATCAAGCTGCTTTGCTATTTCCGTTTTTTCACGGAAGCTCAGTTCCCCCGTAAGACAGGAAAAGGTTTTATCCGTAATCTTAATGTTTCTCATTTCTGACTCCTTAACACAAAAAAATAGCCCCTGAAACTGATTTCAGGGACGATAAATATTCTTTACCGCGGTACCACCCGTGATTGCTGACAAACAGCCGCTTTTCCGAGCTCCTTTAAGCTCCCGGTCTTGGTAACGGGACCCACCGCAGCTCCCTACTGCATTTTTCAGGAACCGTGCTCCGATACGAGACAGACTGAAAATTCCGTTACCGCCTTGCACCGAACGGCGGCTCTCTGTAAACGCTCCTTGACAGTCTTAATATCATCACTGCATTTAAGTTATTAAGTGCATTTTACTAAATGAATGTCCGTAAGTCAAGCATTTTGAATAAAAGGAACAATGAAAAAAAACTAAGGAACCGATTATTAAAAATAATCAATTCCCCGTTTGCTTTAATTTTTATAATAATTTTTGAGTCTTTCGTACTCCTCGTCCGTAATCTCAATAAATCTGCCGTGCTTGAAGCCGTAAGGGAAGGAAAATTCGCTGTCGGCTCTCTTGAATGCAGTATCTCCGGGATGCTTCGAAACAAAGGGCACGTAACCCATCTGCTCCTTGGGACAGCCGAAGAAATCAAGCATAAGACACCATCTTCCGTCGGGAAGCGTGTATGTTGTGGCGCCCTCATAGGAGCCTCCGTTTGTGTAATACCTTACGAGTGCATCAAAGCCGTCATCGTGGGTATAAGGTCCCATAAGCTCCTTTGAGGTCTCGTGCATATTACCCGAGGGATTATTGCTGTTTTTATAGAAAAAGTGCCAGGTATCCCCGTGCTTCATAATGTGGGAATCAAGAATCTCCGTGTCCTTATCAAAAAGCATTTCGGGATATGTAAAGCTTCTGAAATCCTTTGTTCTGCAGCAGTAAATTGACATATGCTCAAAATCAGTTTCTCTGACGGTTGAGCCCCAATGAATAAGGTATTCCCCGTTTTCGTCATCATAGGTAATTTCAGGTGCCCACAGACAGCCGAAATCGTCTCTGCCGAAATAAAGGAGCTCCTGCTCGGTGAAATTTATAAGGTCATCACTTTCCCAATAGGAAAGGCACTTACTGCCGTTGTGATTGATGTCCTTCCAGTCGATATTGTGGTTTTCATCCATTCTTTTCACAACGCAAAGGTCTGTGGCAAGAATTGAAAACTTACCGTCCGCACGTCTAATAATTTCAATATCACGGACTCCCCCCGTACCCTTTTCACTGAAAAGGACGGGACGTCCGCCGTTGAGCATTTCCCAGTTAAAGCCGTCCTTTGACACCGCAAAATGCACCTGCTCACCGTCAACGGTCAGCTTTTCACGGAAATGAACACTTAAATAAGGCATAATTCTCTCCTTGTCTTATTATTTTACAGCCCACGCCTCGAGCATAGCCTCACCTGCGTAGCCCACATTTCTGTCAGCCTCTTTTCCGCCCTTGAATTTAATAAGGGTGGGAATGGAAACTATACCGTAAGCCGCTGCAATTGCAGGCTCATCGTCAACATTTACCTTGCAGAAGGTGATTTCGGGATGCTTTTCACTGAGCTCTGCCACAAGGGGAGCTATCATCATACACGGACCGCACCACTCTGCCCAGAAATCAAGAATAACCGTACCCTTATTCTCTGCCACAATTTCCTTAAAATTACTGTGATCTACCTTTATAACTGCCATAAAAATTCTCCTTTTTTCGGATTACGTCCTGCAACCTTTAATCCTTTGATTTATAGTAAAGCATACAGTGGCAGAAGCCCTCGAATTCGGGGTCAGCCATCTGTCTGCGGAACTCCTCACAGATACACTTGTTTTCCGGAGTTTTTGCCATTCTGCAGGGACAGTAGCCGTCCTTTTTCTTAAGTCCCTCTTTTATTCGGGCAACAACCTCTTTGTCGGGGTTAAGTCTTACCGCCATACCGATGCCTCCTTTATACTTATTATATATTCTTTACCTTTATTTTACCTTTATTCCCGCCGTATGTCAATTAAGCAAACAAATAAATCATAATTTAGCAGTCATTTGTTATTACGGTTTGTAGGGGACGACGCCCTCGGCGTTCCGCCCTGATAAAAATTACAATATCAGTATAAATTCACGTGGTTTATAAAAACGTACCTCTTAAGGTCATAACTTCTGTATATTTATTTTCTACCTGCGGGACGCCAAGGTTGTCGTCCCCTACAAAATGCAATTACAATTCGTTCTCCTCGGGAAATAATTTCTGTGGATTTACTCCCTCCTTACGGGACGCCAAGGTTGTCGTCCCCTACAATGGTTACCAAACTTTTAAACGGGTCGTCGGGGACGCCGTCCCCTACACGAAGAATCAACCCCGCCCCTACTATACAATGTGCCTTAAGGCAAATTACTCTGTAAATTATGATTTACAAAAAAAGCGGCAGCCGTTAAGCTACCGCCTTTATTGATTTGATTTTAGCCGAAAAGACCGCCGAAAATCTGAGTGAAGTTAGAAATAAGCTTGTAGAACCAGTTAACGAACTTCTGCCAGAAGGTAAGCTGAGGCTCTTCAACGGAGGCTTCGCTTACGCAGATTGCATTGCACTCATAGGGTGAACCGTCAACGTTTGTAACAGAACACATAATGTACTTGCCTGCATCCTCCTCGGTAAGCTTGTAGGAAGCTACACCGGTAGCAATCTTGACACCTGTTCTGGGGTCAGATTCGGGAGTTTCAACTCTGTACCATTCGTATACAAGATTGGAAAGTGCTTCGGAGGGAACGTCGTTAATGATAGCATAGAGAGTCTTGCCGACCTGAACTGTTCCCGTGAAGTGAAGGGATACATTGATATATGCGGGAAGAACCTCAAGTGTGATATACTGTGAAATTGTTGCATAGTTCATTGTATCCTTGGGAGTAAATACAACCTTGTAGGTATTATTGAAGGTACCTAACTTTTCGGGTGTTGAGGAGGGATTCTCCATTGTGAATGTGCCGTATTCTGCACCCTCAGCGCCTGATGTAAACTCAACAGTGCTCAGCTTGTTGCCGTAGTAAATCTTACCTGATTTGGGAAGCTTTACCTGGGGGATTGTAGCCTTGAGAATTTCAACGGTAACAACTGCCTTCTTGGGGCTTACCTTGTAGTTTTCAAACTTTGTACCGAGAAGCTCGGGCATCGTGTACTCAACAATTCTTGTACCGGCATTTTCATCAGTAATTTTACCTGTAATATAGCCGTCCAGACAAGCAAGATATACGTCACCTGCGCCGTCGCCGCTGTAAACGTTTTCAAGAGCGGAGAACTTAACCTGAACGGTTGTGTCGCCTGCCTTGTATTCTCTGTTTTCAGGGATTACGTCAACATAAACAGTACGTTCACTTACGTTAACAACACCGTTTACATA
>JAZOWG010000057.1:0-7136 GCA_045659105.1 Acutalibacteraceae bacterium | reverse complement strand
ACCATCTGATAAAACTTTTCGAAATTCACTGACAATCTCTCTTAAACTGTTCTCCTTATTAAACAGACGTTCCATCCATATATCATCCACATCCATGACATCAGAAAAGGTCATATCATGCCATATTTGTTCTGCCACCTCTACATCACCCATGCAGATAAGTGCACCATTCAATGCTCCCACAGAAGTGCCGGCGACTGCGTTAACCTTTACGCCTGCCTCAGACAACGCTTTCCATGCACCAATCTGATATGCACCTCTTGCACCGCCGCCATCCAACACAAGGCCATATTCTTTTGTTAAATCAATCACTGGATGCATACACTCACCTCGCACTATGATTTTAAAATGCGTAAGGGGGCATGCTCCTTTGCATACCCCCGTGTTTTTATAGACTTAATCTTCTTTTGCAACTTCCACAACAGATTTTGCAAGTCCTGCAATCCCCTGGAGTTCTGACGGAATAATAATCTTAGTAGCCTTTCCGTCTGCTGCACGCTCGAAAGCTTCTAAGCTCTTAATCGTAAGCACTGCCTGGTCTGCTCCGGCTTCCTTAAGGAAACGAATACCGTCTGCATTTGCCTGCTGTACCTTCAAAATCGCTTCTGCCTCACCTTCCGCCTCTTTGATGCGTCTTTCTTTTTCCGCTTCTGCACGCAGGATAGCTGACTGTTTCTCAGCTTCTGCTTCTAGGATTACAGACTCCTTGTTACCTTCTGCAACAAGGATGGTAGATTTCTTCTCTCCTTCTGCACGAAGAATTGCTTCACGACGTTCACGCTCTGCTTTCATCTGCTTCTCCATTGCATCCTGAATCGCCGCTGGTGGAATAATGTTCTTCAATTCCACACGGTTTACTTTAATACCCCATGGGTCTGTAGCTACATCAAGAGATGCCCTCATCTTTGTATTAATTGTTTCTCTTGAAGTAAGTGTCTGGTCTAATTCCAAATCACCGATGATGTTACGAAGTGTTGTCGCTGTCAAATTTTCAATTGCCATAATCGGATTCGCAACTCCGTAGCAGAACAGTTTCGGATCTGTAATCTGATAGAATACAACTGTATCTATCTGCATTGTGACGTTATCCATTGTAATAACGGGCTGGGGAGGGAAGTCTGCAACCTGCTCTTTAAGGGAGACGATTTTTGCAACTCGCTCAATTACGGGAATCTTGAAGTGGAAGCCCGTCTGCCAGGTTTCGCTGTATGCACCGAGACGCTCGATAACATAAGCCTTTGACTGCGGAACAATTTTGATGTTGAGAATAAGAACAACAAGAATAAGTGCTACAACAGCAATAATAGGGATAATAATTTCAAGCATAATATGTCTCCTTTATGTGATATTTTATCTGACGATTAATTTGACGCCGTCAATTTTTACGACGGTAACGGTAGTGCCTGCAGGAATTACTGCGCCGTTTTCGCTTCTGGCAGTCCATTCTGTACCGTTTACCTTTGCAGCGCCCCTGCCCTCGAGATTGTTTATCTCTTCGGTAACAACGGCATTCTGCCCGATACTTCGGTCTGCATTTGTCGGCTGGGATTTTTTATTTATATGCTTTTTCACAAGGGGTCTTGTGGCAATAAGAAGCACTATTGACACGGCGAGGAAGACAATTACCTGTACGGTAATGCTTTTTACGCCGAATGCCGCAAGAAGCATTGCGATAAGCGCGCCGCCCGCAAACCAGACGGTGGTTAATTGTACGGTTGCAATTTCAGTGATGATGAAAAGGACCAAAAGTGCAAGCCATACCCATACCATATATTCGCCCATATACATCACCTCCTGATGATATATTATATTATGCGCATATAAATGTCAATAAAACGCGATATTAATTTAAAAATTGTACATAAAAAGTGAAAAAAGCTATTGCAATTTAAAAAGTGCTGTGATATAATGGTCGGGCAAAACGCACGCAGGTGTATCAGAACGGGTGTGCAGGGGTTCGACATAGCCCTTGTTCCGTATGAGCTTAAAGCTTGCGGTGGTTAAACAAAAGGAGGAAAAAATTATGTCAGTAGTATCAATGAAGCAGCTGCTTGAAGCAGGTGTGCACTTCGGTCACCAGACCAGAAGATGGAACCCCAAAATGGCTCCCTACATCTTCACAGAAAGAAACGGAATTTACATCATCGACCTTCAGAAGACAGTTAAGAAGCTCGAAGAAGCTTACAACTTCATTCACGAAGTTGCAGCTGACGGCGGTGAAATCCTTTTCGTAGGTACAAAGAAGCAGGCTATGGATTCCATCAAGGAAGAGGCAGAGCGTTGCAATATGCCCTTCGTTAACGCAAGATGGCTCGGCGGTATGCTTACAAACTTCAGCACAATCAAGAGAAGAATCAAGAGACTTGAACAGCTCAAGAAGATGGAAGAAGACGGCACATTCGATCTTCTCCCCAAGAAGGAAGTTATCAAGCTTAAGCTCGAAAGAGAAAAGCTCGAAAAGTTCATGGGCGGTATCACAGAAATGAAGAAGCAGCCTGCTGCTATGTTCATTGTTGACCCCAGAAAAGAAAGAATCGCTGTTCTTGAAGCAAAGAAGCTCGGTATTCCGATCGTTGCTATCGTAGATACAAACTGCGATCCCGACGAGGTTGACTACGTTATCCCCGGTAACGATGACGCTATCAGAGCTGTTAAGCTTATTGCAGGTGCAATGGCTGACGCTGTTATCGCAGGCAGACAGGGCGAAGTAGTTGCTGAAGCTGCTGAAGAAGCAACAGAAGAAACAGCAGAGTTTGCTGTATAATTTTAATAGCCCGTACATAGTGCGGGCTTTATTTCGATAAAATACGATAATCAGGAGGAAATAAAAATGGCATTTACAGCTAAAGACGTTCAGGCTCTTCGTGAAAAGACAGGCGTTGGTATGATGGATTGTAAGAAGGCTCTTGTTGAAACAGACGGTGATATCGACAAGGCTATAGATATTCTCAGAGAAAAGGGTCTTGCTTCCGCTGCTAAGAAGGCAAGCCGTGTTGCAGCAGAAGGTATCGTTGCTACTTGCTCTGACGACAAGGCAGGCGTACTTGTTGAGCTTAACTGTGAAACAGACTTTGTTGCTAAGGGCGCTCCCTTCGTAGAGCTTTCCAACAAGGTTGCTAAGACTGTTCTTGCAGCAAAGCCCGCTGACCTTGAAGCTCTTCTTGCAACAAAGGTTGTAGACTCCGAAATGACAGTTGAACAGGAAGTTCAGGAGGTTTTCCTTGCTCTTCGTGAAAATCTTAAGGTTAGAAGATTTGCTGTTGTTGAAGGTCACACAGTAACTTACATCCACGCAGGCGGCTCTATCGGTGTTATCGTTGCTTTTGATGCAGACGATGCAACTGCTGCTAAGGCAGAATTTGCTGATATGGGTAAGAACATTGCTATGCAGGCTGCAGCTATGAACCCCGAATTCTTAAGCAAGAGTGACATCTCCGCTGAAGAGCTTGCTAAGATGGAAAACATCACTATCGAAAGTGCTCTCAACAAGCCCGATTCTCTTCCCGTTCCGATTCTCAACAGCCTTATCGCTGAAGTAATCGACACAAAGAAGTGGAATGAAGAGGATACAACAATCTATCAGGGTCTTGATCAGCAGCAGAGAAAGAACTTCTTCAACTTCATCTCCAAGGAAGCTTATGCAGAGCTTGCTGCTCTTGCAGTTTCAAAGAAGGCTGAAATTGTTGAAAATAAGATCTTCAACGGTCTTGTTCAGGGTCGTCTCGCAAAGCAGATCAAGGAAGTTTGTCTTCTTGAGCAGGCATTCGTTCGTTCCGATCTCTTCGACGGTGACGTTAAGGGCTACGTTGCATCAGTTGCTAAGGCTCTCGGTGCAGAAATCGCAGTTAAGAGCTTCACTCGTTTCGAAAAGGGCGAAGGTATTGAAAAGAAGGTTGACGATTTCGCAGCAGAAATCGCAAGCATGGTTAAATAAGTTTTTTATTGCTTTTATAATTACTGTCGGTGTATTTTTATATGCCGGCAGTTTTTTTTGATTTAAAATGTATTGTTTTTAAATATTATTTTTGGTATATTTTTAACAAGGAGGTTTTTTTATGAAAAAATCGTTAAAATTTTTATTTATGATGCTTATTGTCGCTGTAATTTCTTCTGTCTGCATTATCTCAGCAGCAGCTGAAAGCACAGCTCTTACATTTTTTGCCGTAAATGATGCAGCTGCCGTGTCATCGGATGAGCCGGGCTCGGTTAACTGGTATCAGGCTACTGACGGGGCGTATTATATTCTGCTTCCTGCGGACGCAGACAGAGCATCGCTAACTGTGTGGTTTAATGATGGCGCTCAGGTATCCTGCTCAAACGTAACTCTTGAAAACGGAAAAGCTACGGATGTCTTTGCAGAAGGAGACAGGTTTGTTCTTACCTGCGCTGACAAAAGCTATGTCCTTCGTGTGCTTCAGGCTGAAAATGAAGGCACAATATACATCAATACCGAATCCGGAAATATGGCAGCTGTTCATGCTGATAAATCCCATAAAGAATCCGGAATAATTAAGATACTTGATGAACACGGCAATGTTCAGTATGACGGTGAGCTTGATTATATCAAGGGCAGAGGAAATTCTACATGGAATGCCGATAAGAAGCCCTATAATATTAAGCTTGACAGCAAGGCTGATTTATTCGGTATGGGCAAAAATAAAAGCTGGTGTCTTCTTGCAAATGCATCTGAGCCTTCAATGATAAGAAATCAGCTTGCATACGATTATGCACGAGGCATCGGTGTTGACACTACAAGTCCTACCCGTCATGTGAATCTTTATCTTAACGGAGAATATGCCGGCCTCTATCTTTTGACCGAAAAGGTTGATATTGGTGAAAATCGCATTGATATATATGACCTTGAAGGCAAAACAGAGGAGCTTAACTCAAAGGATCTTGATGAATATCCTCTTTCGGGAATCCGAGATTCTCTGATAAAGGGAACAAGTAAATATTCCTCAATACCTAACAATCCTGCAGAAATTACGGGCGGATATCTGCTTGAGCTTGAAAAAATCTACCGCTATAAGGATGAGGCATCGGGATTTATTACAGATAACGGTCAGGCTGTTGTTGTAAAAACTCCCGAATATGCAAGCAAGGCACAGGTTGAGTACATCAGCGGATATTATCAGGCTTTTGAGGATGCTCTTTATTCTCCTACGGGATATAACTCTGAAGGAAAGCATTATTCTGAGTATATAGATATTGAATCTCTTGCAAAAATGTATATTATGCTTGAGTTTACCTCAAATTTTGACGGCTGCAGCTCCAGCTTTTTCCTCTGGAAGGATGTTGGTGGAAAGCTGACGGCAGGTCCTGCTTGGGACTTCGATAATTGTCTCGGTCAGGGCGCGCCAAACAATCTTATCAATCACGTGCCCGACACAGGTGATCCCGAGCTTCTGTATGCCCAGACCTGCTTCATCGGTAATCACGCAGAGAATAAGAAATCTCTTCTCGGCCAGGCATTTACTCATAATGATTTTCAGCAAAAGGTGCAGGAAATATGGGCAGATGAATTTTCCGCCTATTATCCGGTATTTTATTCCAATATTTCTATATTCGGTAACCGAATTGCGAAATCCTTTATAATGAATGCCGTAAGATGGAACACTGTCGGTACTGTTAATGTAGGTAAGATAGCTGAAAAGCAGGCTTCCCATATTGGAAAGATTGCCGATTATGCTGCAGCAAGATTTGCTTTCCTTGACAATGCTTACAGAACTGACACTTATTTCGTAAAATATGATATAGGTGCATACGGCGATAAGCTTGTGCATGATACAAACATATATTCTGCGGGCGATAAGGCAATTGTGCTGAGCGCACCCGAAACAGAAAATGATAATGCTGATTTTATCGGATGGACAACAAAGCCTGACGGCAGCGGAAGTGTTTATCAGCCAGGTGATGAAATTACTGTTACGGGTAATATAACTCTTTATGCACAGTGGGAGAATGCAGATTTCTTCGGTCGGATTCTTCAGGCTATAATTTCTTTCTTTGATTCTATTGCAGAATTTTTCAGAAATCTTTTCAGCTTTTAATAATATTCCTGTCAGGTGAATGCTATGATGAAAAAAATATATCTCTGGGAAAATGATGTTCCTTATTTCAATGAAGAATATAATCAGGAGCCGCCTTCAATTACCGAGTATTTTCTCGATAACGGAAAGGAAAACGGCTGTGTGCTTGTAATTCCCGGCGGTGGGTACGGATTTGTATGCATTGACCACGAGGGTGATGCTATATGCCGTTATCTCAATGAAAACGGCATATCAGCGGCATATCTCAATTACCGTATTGCACCGTATAAGCATCCCGTTATGGAGACGGATGCAAGAAGAGCAATAAGACTTTTAAGATATAATGCCGAGAAGTGGGGGATTGATCCCGAAAAAATCGGAACACTCGGCTTTTCCGCAGGCGGACATCTTACGTGTATGACGGGTCTTCGCTTTGATTACGGTCTCACAGAGGGGGATGAAATTGATAAGGTTTCTTCCCGTCCCGATACCTTTGCGCCCTGCTATGCGGTGGCATCTCTCAATCCCGAAATTACACACGAGGGAACGCTACATAACCTTTTAGGTGAGAATCCCGATGAGGAAATGATAAAAATGCTTTCCTCCGAGAATATCGTCAGAGAGGATACTCCTCCCGTATTTCTGTGGCATACTGCTGAGGACACTGCCGTTAATCCGGAATGCTCCTTAAGGTTCGCATCAAGCCTTATAAAAGCTAAGATTCCCTGCGAGCTTCATATTTTCCCCTACGGCGGTCACGGTCTCGGAAGGGCGGAAAATCAGCCCTTAGCGGATGCCTGGATGCCTCTCTTTGTAAAATGGTTCAAACATCATAACTGAATATCAAAAAAAGGAGCTGAATCGCAGTGATTCGGCTCCTTAAACTTTTTATTTATTACATAAGATCCTTCATCTTTGAAAGTCTTTCGAGTGCTTCGTAAAGTGTTTCGTCCTTCTTAGCGAAGTGGAAGCGTGCGAGGTGGTTTACGTCCTCTCTGAAGAAGGATGAACCGGGAACAGCTGCAACGCCTACCTTGTAAGCAAGCTCTTCGCAGAATTCAACGTCTGTTCTGCCCTTCTGGAATTCGGAGATATCAACCATCATAA
>JAZOWG010000056.1:0-2208 GCA_045659105.1 Acutalibacteraceae bacterium | reverse complement strand
GTATCTGACCACTCTGCAGCAGAATGTGATTTCACATTCATCAAAACTGCTGATTTTGTAGAAAACACTCAGAAGCTTGAAACAGCAACCGTCTCTGAAAACAATTTTATGAACCAAATCATGTGGTTCTTCAAGGCTCTGGTTATGATTTTCTCAGATATTAAAAATCTTCCCGAATTATTCAAAGAATTAGTATAACAATCAAAATAGCTATCCCGTGAGCAATTCTCAGGATAGCTATTTTTCTGTTTAATGTAAAACGAATCGGATGTCAGTTCTGATAATTTTCTCCCTGACTTACAAACATTTCATAATATTTGCCTTTACGGGACATAAGCTCATCGTGAGTCCCGCTCTCAATTATTCTGCCGTTTTCAATATGATAGATACAATCAAAATCACGAACAGTGGAAAGACGGTGGGCAATCATAACGGTCGTTGCGGTATTAGAAATATCAAGAATATTCTTCATCAGCCTCACCTCTGCCAGCGGGTCAAGTGCTGAGGACGGTTCATCAAGAATAAGAAGTCCGAAGTCAGATGTAAAAAGACGCGCCAACATTAATTTCTGTGCTTCACCGCCTGAAAGTGCTATACCGTCCTCCGTAAATTCACGGGACACCATAGTATCAAGATTGTTGTCTGCTCTTTTAAGCACCTCAGATAATCCGAGCTTTTGGAGAATTTCAATAAGCTTTTCATCAGACACTTCATTATATACATTAAGATTGTCACGCAGACTCATAGCGAGCACACGGATGTCCTGAAACACAACGCCTGTACGAAGCCTAAGCGAATGTATATCATAATCCTTGATATTCTTACCGTTTACGAGCACCTCACCGTAGTTTACATCATACAAACGAAGGAGAAGCTTTGTAAGCGTTGTCTTGCCTGCACCGTTTTCGCCCACAATAGCAATTCTCTGTCCGGGTTTGATATGAATATTGAAATCCTTGAACAAGGGAAATTCTTCATCATAACCGAAAGAAACATCTTTGAACTCAATTTCATAAGTTCCGTCGGGGGCAGGTATAGTATTATCTCTCGGAGGTTCAATTTCGGATTCCGCTTCAAAGAACTCAGCAACCTTTTCACCGTTAGCTATACATTGAAGTATCTGCATAATACTGCTCGCCGCATCATTAAGCCCCTCGGCAAGCACAGTTGATGCAACGGTAAGAGAGGCATATAAGCCGATTTGTGATTTATCTCCGTCCACAACAAAAAAGATTATATATGCAAGGATGCAAGCCGCCTGAATGGGAGAAACAGCACCCTGAAGAAGGTGGAAGGGAGCCACCTTTCTGATAAACTGACGGTAGGTTGTCTGAAACCTGTTCATTGATGCATTGATTGAATTTAACAGCTTGGCGCCTGCTCCCGAAGCTCGCAGCTCTGCCGCATTTTCCTTGGTTTTCAGTACTCTGCCCGAGTATTCCATCGGACGCCAGGCATCCATAAGATTTACTTCATAATCTGCCGTCGGCTTAACGGCAGGAATACCGACAACTGCATTCAGTATAACAAAAAATGCAGTAATTCCGAGAAGCACGGGACCGGTTGTTGCAATAATCGCAACCATAGCAATAACAGTCGCAATACCCCGCAGGATATCCGGAAGAATCATAACAACATTCTGTGCATGAATGGGGAAATTATCCTGCGCAAAAATGAATTTCACAAAGAAATCAGGATGGTCATAATACTTAAAATCTGTCTGTAATGCTTTTTTATTGACGTCATTCTTGATTTTATTGCTGACTTTAACGAGCGTCATCTGAGTGTAAGCCATCTGAATAACCTTCTGCAAAGCAGAAACAAAAACAATAAACAACGTAAAAAGAATTATCAGAAGAATAACATCTGAGCGGGGAGATTCGTTCATAACAGCATCAATTGCCTTCTGCGGCAAAAGTGCAGTAAGATAAGAGGCAACAGGCTGAAGCACAACAGACATAAGAAGGATGGTAAGAATATAACCTTTTCCGTATTTCCAATAAGGCTTCAGAAGAAATAAAATGTACTTTATCTTGGATAACTTTTTTGTTTCCTTACGTTCCGTACGTTCTTCTCTGTTGCTTTCGTCCATAAACATACCTCCTCAAGTGATACAAATACTGCTATTTTTGTATAATTATATCATAACATAGTAGAAATTTCAACAAAACTTTACGGTGGATACAAAATATCAAGCGACGTCTGCCT
>JAZOWG010000055.1:0-5880 GCA_045659105.1 Acutalibacteraceae bacterium | reverse complement strand
GCACTCTCACTTTTATGGTATAACAGAGAAATTTCTCCTGACAGCGCTGATTTTTCGGACGTACCTCTTGCAGTTCAGCTTGATTCCGATATGGGACAGACGCTTACAGTGATGAGAAGTGCATATCAGGACAAAAATGCGACCTATGCGGCAATAAAGGGCGGTTATAACTACATAAATCACGGTGACCTTGATATAGGAACCTTTGTTTTTGACGCTCTCGGTGAGCGTTGGGCAGAGGAATTAGGCCCCGGTAACTATGATGCGGACGGATATTTCTTAGGGCTTCCTGCAGGAGGCAGATGGAAAAACTACTGCAAGCGTGCAGAGGGACAGAATACTCTTGTAATTAATCCCGACCTTGCTCTTGAGGATCAGTATGCTTTGGCACGTGCATCCTTCACCTCTTTTGAGGAAAATGAAAACGGCGGAAAATGTGCACTCGATATGACCGATGCCTATTCAATGAATATGGCAAAGAGCGTTGAGCGTGAATTCGAGCTTTTTGATAACCGTTCTTCTCTTAAAATTACCGATAATATTTCCTGCAGAATAAAGAGTGAAATATATTGGTTTATGCATACTAAGGCTGAAATTGAGATTGCAGAAGACGGAAAATCCGCTATTCTTACAAAGAACGGCAAGCAGATAAAGGCAACTCTTTCGGGAGACGGTGAATTCTACGTAATGAAAGCCGAAAAGCTTGGCGGTAAATATGAATTCGATGAAGACTACGATGATATAAGAAAGCTGACTGTTCATCTTGAGAATGTAACAGAAGCTGTAATTGAAGTAACTCTTACCCCTGTTAAATAATAAGTAAAAAACCGACAGATTCAGCTCTGTCGGTTTTTATTAAAGTATATTTTTTATTTCCGAGAGGTTATTTACGGTGTAATCCGTAAAATTATAATCGTCATAAGTTTCATTTCTGAAATTGAACCATATTGTTTTCAGCCCGAAGTTTTTTGCCCCTATTACATCTGCGTTCACGGAGTCGCCTATCATAACGATTTCCGAGGGCTTTACGGGGTAAAGGGCATTGGTGCACGCAAAGAAAAATTCCTTCGCAGGCTTCTGAAAGCCTATATCCTCGGACATAAAAAAGCCTGACATACACTGATGAAAATTTGCTGAGCGGAGTCTTATTTCCTGTTGCTCTCTTGAAGCATTGCTTGCACAGTAAACGGGATATTTCCCTGAAAGGTAATGCAGTAATTCCTCTGCGCCGTCAACGGGAATAGTAATGCTGCGGATTTTTTTTCGGAACATTTCCTCAAAAGCAATACCGTCAGCATCAACACCGAGCCTTTTGAAAATTTCAACCCAGCGTCTGTCATAAATGTCCTGCTTTGTTATGATTCCTTCTTCAAGAAGATGCCACAGCTTGTCGTTACACTCGGAGAACACTTCAAAATAATTTTCGGGAAGTGTAATGCCGAAATGCTCTGCACTCTGTTTTATTGCTTCATCGGAGCATTTATCAAAGTCAAGTATTGTATTGTCAATGTCAATAAGAACTGCTTTTATTGTCATAAATTCCTCATTTAATGTCGTATGTCATTGAAATTCTTGCAGGGGTAATTTTGCAGACGGTACGGAAGCCGTACTTTGTGTAGAATTTATATCCCAGCGAGTCCGTGCTGATTGTAAGCACGCTGACGTTTTTGATATTCTTCTCTTTAAGATGGGCACACAGAGCATCAATAAGCTTTGTTCCCAGCCCCATTCGCTGTGCCTCGGGAAGAATATCAATGTGAAGATGTGTTCTGTAGGGCTTTTTAGAAATCATTACAGAAATAAGCGAGGCATAAAACATCAGAAGGGAAGGGGCATAGGTGTTTTTTACTCTGTGCTTTATATCGCGGAGCATCTTTTCCTTAAAAAGAGTGAAATTGCTCGAACAGATAACGTAACCGACGGGGATGTCCTCATTATTTACTGCAACGAAAATGTTTTCAGGCTCGTATTCCGTAAAATAATCGTTATAAATCACGGCAATACTGTCGAGCTTGTTTTCGTCGGTTTTGTTGTCGTCCCACGTGGTTTCCTTACAGATAAAACGAAGCCTTTCCCTGTCTTCGGGCTTATATTGTCTTATTGTGTACATAAAAACTCCTTAATACAAAGAGCGTTGTGGTAAATACAACGCTCTTTAATTATTATTGTTTATGCCAGTGCTTTTTTGCCGTATTCAATACCCTTCTGGAGAGCTACCTTGTTAAGCTCAAGAATTTCCTTTTTCTTGGAGCCGAATTTAGCTTCAAGGGAGTTAAGCATTGCTTCCTCCGTGATAATGCCTGCTTCTGCACCGATAAGAGCACCGATAAGGATGATGTTTGCACACTTGATACTGCCGAGCTCTACTGCGAGATCATCTGCAGGAACCCTTACAACGGTGATGTCATCTCTTGTGATTTCGGAAAGAACTCTGCTTGTGTTTGCAATAAGAATTCCGCCTGCCTTAAGGGAAGCACCGAACTTCTTGAAGGACTGCTCGTTCATTGTAATGAGTGTGTCACACTTAGCCATAAGAGGGGAGATGATTTCTTCATCATTAACAACAACAGTACACTTTGCACTGCCGCCTCTCTGTTCGGGGCCGTATTCGGGGAGGAATGTAGCATATTTTCCGGCAGAAACTGCGGTCTGTGCAATCATAATACCTGCACTCATAACACCCTGACCGCCTGAGCCTGAAACAACCAATGATTTTTTCATATTACTTCACCTCATCCTTATATTTATCTTTGTAAACACCGGGTACGAAATAAGGAATGGTGTTGCTTTCCATATAATCAAGTGTCTGTAAGGGAGAAAGTCCCCAGTTTGTGGGACAGTTACCGAGAAGCTCGATAAATGTAAAGCCCTTACCTGCCATCTGAATATCAAATGCCTTTCTTATTGCCTTCTTTGCGTCTCTGCAGCCCTTGGGGGTGTTAAGAGCGTAACGGGCAACAAAAGCAGGTGCTTCAAGTGTGGAGATAAGCTCGCACATCTTCATGGGATAACCCGTTGTTTCGGGATCTCTGCCGGTTCTTGTAGTTGTAGTCTTCTGACCGATAAGGGTAGTGGGAGCCATCTGACCGCCCGTCATACCGTAGGTCTGGTTGTTGAAGAAAATTACGGTGAAGTTTTCACCTCTGTTGGCAGCACCCATAATCTCGGCAAGACCGATAGCGGCAAGGTCGCCGTCGCCCTGATAAGCAAATACAAGTCTTTCGGGATTTGAACGCTTGAAGCCTGTTGCAACTGCAGGTGCTCTGCCGTGTGCCGCACCGAGAACGTCACCCTGCCAGTAAGCAAGGTTAAGTGTGGAGCATCCGACGGGAACAATGTGAACACAGTTGTCAACCTGACCCATTTCGCCTACTACCTCTGCAATAAGCTTTGTTGCAAGAGAGTGCATACAGCCGGGACAGAATCCGCTGGGAGTTTTCTTTAATGATTCGGGTCTTTTGTATTCAGCCATTATTTTGCACCTCCGTCAAGAATTTTTCTGACAGCGGCATAAACACCGTCATCATCGAAGAGAAGACCGCCCGAACGGCAGTATTCGTATATGGGAGCACGGTCCTTTACTTCAAGAGCAATGTCGTCGTGCATCTGAGCAGGAATTGCAAGCTCTACGTCAATAAAGCCCTTGACCTGGTCGTAGTTAAGCTTATTGAAGCTTTCCTTGGGGAAGGGATAGAGAGTGATGGGTCTTATCATACCTACCTTGTAGCCCTCTTCACGGAGTCTCAGGATTGCTTCCTTTGAAACACGTGCGGAAATACCGTAAGCTACGATAATATACTCAGCATCCTCAACCATAAATTCTTCAACCTTAACGTCGTTCTGAGCCCAGCGTTCGATCATCTTCTTCTGAGATGTATTCTTGAGCTCAAGAATTGCTTCGGGGAAGTAGGGAGTAAGAAGACGTGCCTTTCTGTCGTCGCCCTCTTTTCTGTTAAGGTCCCATGCTTTTGTGCCCTGTCTGTCGGCTTCCTTCATTTCAGGGAACTCAACAAGCTCCATAATTGCACCGAGACAGCCGTCCATAAGAATCATAACGGGGTTACGGTCTCTTTCAGCATAGTCCCATGCGCTGTATGTAAGATCAACTGCTTCCTGTAAGGTTGCGGGAGCAAAAACCATAGCTCTGAAGCCGCCGTGACCGAGAGCCTTTGTTGCCTGAAGATAGTCCTGCTGTGCCGGCTGAATTGAACCCAGACCGGGACCGCCTCGGCTGATGTTAACGATAACTGCGGGGATGCCCGTACCTGCAAGATAAGAGATACCCTCTGCCTTAAGGCTGATGCCGGGGCCTGAGGAGCTTGTCATTGAACGGCAGCCTGATGCTGCGGCACCGTAAACCATATTTACGGAAGCAACCTCACTTTCGCCCTGCACGAAAACACCGCCTACTTCGGGGAGTCTCCATGAAAGGTACTCGGGGATTTCATTCTGGGGAGTAATGGGGTAGCCTGCGAAGAAACGGCAGCCTGCTCTTACAGCAGCCTCTGCAATAGCCTCGCAGCCCTTCATAAGAACTTTAGCCATTGTTCGTTTCCTCCTTTGTTATTTCAATTGCGCCCTCGGGACAGATTGTAGCACACATAGCGCAGGCTATGCAGGAAGCTTCATCTGTGATGTGAGGGAAAAAATGACCGTGGTTATTGCGTTCTGTGCCCATTTCAAGTATTTTCTTGGGGCAGAACTTGATGCAATAAGAACAACCCTTGCACAAGGAAGTGTTGATATTAAGCATATTTTCTTTCCTCCGATAATTATTCCTACGGTATTTATTAATATATAATAATACACAGTATATAATAGCACCCGTATAAAACTATTTCAAGACATAATTTTTAAAAAATTTATAAGACACCTGTCAATTTTTGTATATTTGTTCTTTTACATACAATTGCAGCAAAGAATGTCGGAAACAGGAGAAATAAATTTCCTTGTAAGTGTTTTTGTTTTATGCTAAAATTATATAAAAAAACGGGGAGGGGTACTTACGGACAGAATAATTTTTCATTGTGACTGTAATTCGTTTTTCGCGTCCTGCGAGGAACTCCTTGACCCTACCCTTAAAGACGTGCCTATGGCGGTAACGGGTGATCCCGAAAGCCGTCACGGGATAATTCTTGCAAAAAATCAGAAGGCTAAGGCTTACGGAATAAATACAGCCGAGCCCATAATATATGCTCTTCGTAAGTGTCCGAAATTGGTTTGTGTTCGCTCGCATCACGGTTTTTATGAAGAAATCTGTGAAAAAATCAATAAAATATATGTTCAGTATACTGACCTTGTTGAGAAGGCAAGCATTGACGAATCCTACCTTGATGTGACAAATACAATTCACCTTTTCGGCGGTGATGCAAAAGCCCTTGCAGACAGTATAAGAGAGCGTATAAAAGAGGAAATCGGTATCACAATTTCCGTAGGAGTAAGCTTTTGTAAGACTATTGCAAAATTCGGCAGTGACTATAAAAAGCCCGATGCCACAACGGTTATAACCCGTGAAAATATGAAGGATATTTTCCATACCGCTGACATATCGGAGCTTTTTCTTGCAGGCAAGAAAACCACGGAAAAGCTTCGTACTTTAGGTATTTACACAATAGGTGACCTTGCCTCTTATGACAAAATCAGGCTTTGCGAAATACTCGGAAAGCAGGGTCTTTCTTTGTGGGATAATGCCAACGGAAACGATAATTCTCCCGTAGCATCCTTTTATGACAAGCAGGAGGTTAAATCAATCGGAAATGCAATGACCTTCCGACGGGACCTTTCGGGGTATGACGAAATAAAATCGG
Source organism: Acutalibacteraceae bacterium (assembly GCA_045659105.1). Lineage (GTDB taxonomy): Bacteria > Bacillota > Clostridia > Oscillospirales > Acutalibacteraceae > RUG806. The sequence goes on along the minus strand of JAZOWG010000055.1, from coordinate 73 downwards.
GCATATCCTTTCTGTCGGATTCCGTTGCCTGCCGTCTTCGTAAGGACAACAAAAAATGCACCGTGGTACAGGT
>JAZOWG010000054.1:0-5571 GCA_045659105.1 Acutalibacteraceae bacterium | reverse complement strand
AAAAAACGGCAGCGAAAACGCCACCGTTCAATATATAGAGCGCAGCGGAAAAGACACGTCAGTGTCTTCCTTAACTTTTGACACAGTCAAAAACATCACTTGTTTCAGAATGAAACAAACATCACTGCGAAGCAACATCACTTTTTGCGAAGCAAAAAACATCACTATCATAATTTACCGAAACGGTAAATTGTGATTACATCGTGGGCATTCCGGGATTGCCGCCGCCCATAAGCTGACTTAAGATGCCGGGCTTCTTCTGCTTCTTGGGCTTGTACTTGGGGGGATTTTCAAGTCTCATTCTTGCACCCTTGCTGGCTTTAAGCTTCTTTGAAACTGCAAATACGGGCTCAACCATGCTGTCTGCAAGATAGGGGAGAATTCTCTGCATAAGCTCGGGGTCATTCTGAATGAAGCCCAGAGCCGTGACACATACAAGGCTCTGCACCTCGTTTGTGCCGTCCTCATAAATTTCGCAGATAATATTGAAAAGTCTCTTCATCTTCTGAGGATTGTTCTCACGGATTGTTCTTTCAATACAGGGCGTACCGTGCTTTACAAAGAACTCCTCACAGAGGAACTCACCGTAGGTCTCGATGTTTTCAGCGATTGCATCCTTAAGCTCGGGATATACACCTGCGAGCTTTGTGGCAAAGGTGATGGGGTCGTAGGAAAGCGCACCGCTCTTTGCAGCCGCACGGGAAACAGTCGAGATATTCTTTGTCTTGACCGCAGTCTTCTTCTTTACGATGAAGGTCTCGTTCATATATTCGTTGACTTCGCCTGCGATGCTCTTAACGTCACGGTCTGTGTATTCGTCAAGAACGAAAAGATATGTGCTGTCCTTTGTGAAGGCGGAGTCGTCCTCACGGGGAGCATCGTTTCCTGCGAAAAGCATATGGATTCTGTCCTCGCTGAAAACGAAACGGGTCACGCCCTTTGTGCCGGAGAAATCCATAACAACAGCCTCGCCTCTTTCGTAAGCGGGACAGCCTGTCTTTCTCATACCCTCCTTATATTCGGGAGCAAAGCCGCACTGTGTCATTGTTTCGGAGATATTATTGTATAACAGCTCCAGTACCTGAATTTTTTCCATTTATTTGTCCTTTCAGCCGTTGAGTGCGGCAAAATTTTCTTTGTTTGCTTTGTAAAGATTCTTGAATACCTTGTACTGCTTGTCGTAAACCGCCTTGTTTTCGGGGTTGGGAGTATAGGTCTTCACAGCAGGAATAAGGCTCTTTGCCTTTGAGAAATCGGAGATGTGACCCGAGCCTACAGCAATTGTAACAGCCGCACCTACAGCACCTACGTTCTGAGGCTTGTCAACGACCTCAATTTTTCTTCCGAGAACGTCAGAGAGAATCTGGCAGGTCATATAGGAAAGTGCGCCGCCGCCTACAAAACGGATTGTGTCGGAAGCCTTGACCTTCTTTTCCTCAGCCTCCATAAACCAACGAAGATGATAGCATACACCCTCAATTACCGCACGGATAAGCTCACTCTTACCCGTTTCAAGGCTTATGTTGAAGAACATTCCTCTTGAATTGGGGTCCTCAAAGGGACAGCGGTTACCGTGAAGCCAGGGAGTGAAAATAACACCGCCCGCACCTGCAGGAACCTGACTTATAACGTCGGACATATAGTCATAAAGGTTTGTATATTCGGTTTCGTAGCTGTCAGCCACGTCTTCCTTCTTAAGATAAATATTGATTTCATCAAGGGCTAAGTGGTCCTTTACCCACTCAAGGCACTTGCCTGCGGTTTCAAGCTCACCGAAGTAGTTGAACATTCCGGGCACCGCACCGATAACAGCCGCAATCATAGCGGAAGCATCAACAATGGACTTGTCCACAACCGTTGATACCCAGCCGGAGGTACCGCAGTAAACGTGAGTATCGCCGAGCCCTACGGCACCTGCACCCACACCGATAAGAGAAGCGTCACCGCCGCCGCCGTAAACGGCAATACCGGGCTTCAGACCGAGCTCTTCGGCCTGCTTTTCACGAAGAGGTCCTACAACGTCGGTGGAATTAATGATTTCGGGCATATGCTTTACGTCAACACCGAGAGTTTTACAAAGACTTTCGCTCCAGCACTCGTGACCCTTTCTGAGGTCGTAAAGAAGTGCACCGAAGGCAGAGTCTCTCGTCATAACACATCTGCCCGTCATACGGCAGATAAGTGCCTCCTTAACGTCAAGCCACTTATGTACACGCTTGAAATTCTCGGGCTCGTGATTCTTCACCCAGTTATATTTCCATACGGGGTCCTTTACTGAAGCCGCAACGGCACCCGTTATCATAAGAGATTTCAGAAGCTTCGGAATGCTTGCTCCGGCAATCTGAATTCCGTGAGCAATACCCTTTTTAAGCTCCTCTCTTGCACGCTGATCCATATAGCTCATAGCACGGCGGACGGGCACACCGTCCTTGTCAACAAGCACAAGACCCTGCATCTGTGAGCAGAAGGAAATACCCTCAATAAGAGAAGCGTCAATTCCCGATTCGGCTACAGCCTTTCTTGAGGTGTTGCACATAGCAGTCCACCATTCATCGGGATCCTGCTCAGCACCGCCGTCGGGGAAAACGTAAAGCTTATAGCCCTCAGAAGCGCTTCCCAGAAGCTTTATTGTGTCGGTGATCTCAAAAACACAGGTCTTAACACCGGTGGTTCCGATGTCAAATGTTATAACGTACATATAAATTCTCCTCTGCAGAAAATTATAATTAATTCAATACAAAAAATCTCCGTTATAAAATCCCGTCTGACGAAATAATCTGTGCGTCAAGACGGCGATTTATGTCGTTTTACAAAGTCCGTCGTCCTTCAATAGCTCTCATTAATGTCACGCTGTCGGCATACTGCAGATCGCTGCCCACGGGAAGGCCGTATGCAAGCCTTGTAACGCTCACACCGAGAGGCTTTAAGAGCTTAGAAATATACATGGCAGTCAGCTCACCCTCAACGGAAGAGCCCGTCGCCATAATCACCTCGTCAATACCGCCCTCGCCCACACGGGACAGCAGCTCCTTCACCGTAAGGTCCTCGGGACTTACGTCGTCAAGGGGAGATATAACACCGTGAAGCACGTGATATACACCCTTGTACTCGTTGGTATTCTCAATTGCCATAAGCGCCTCCACGTTTTCCACAACGCAGATAACGGACTGCTTACGGGCGGGATTCCTACACACGGGGCAAAGCTCCTCATCCGTAAGATTGGCACACTTAGGACAGCGGTGAATCTTATCCGCAGCCTCCTTTATGACGTCCGAGAATTCATACGCCTCCTCCTTGGTAAGAGAAAGCACGTGAAAAGCAAGGCGCATCGCAGTCTTTGCACCTATCCCCGGCATAGCCTTGAACTGTTCAATTAATTTTTCAAAAGAAACTGCACTTTCCATCTCAGAATCCGAGACCGGGAATATTAAGTCCTGCAGAGAATGCGCTCATTTCTCTTTCCATGGTATCGTTAGCCTTTCTTATAGCTTCATTAAGAGAAGCAATGAGAAGGTCTTCAAGCATTTCAACGTCATCGGGATCAACAACCTCGGGCTTTACGGTGATGCCGAGAATTTCGTGCTTACCGCTTACCTTTACCTCAACTGCACCGCCGCCGGCAGATGCGGTAAACTCTGCAGCCTCAACCTCAGCCTGCTTTGCTGCCATATCCTCCTGCATCTTCTGTATTCTTTCCATCATAGCGTTTCTGGACATATTGTTCTGATTGGGAATTCTTGCTTTCATTGCTGTATCTCCTTAATCTAACTTTATTTTATAAGTCTTTCCCAGTACGGCAGAAGCCGCCTTGGAAACAAAATTACCGAGTATTTCTTCCTTTACAAACACCTTGAGGTTCTTTTCACCGAGCTTTATATAAATGGTGCCGCCCTCAATTCTTGCACTGGAGCCCGTAAGCTGACCGATAAGAGGCGGAAAAAGCTTTTCCGTTTCAAGCACAATCTTACCCCAGTTACGGTTATCTATCCTGTCTCCGCCCGCATCCTCGGGGAGAGTGTCCTCAAAAAGCTCGTCATATTTATTAAGATCAGGCTCCCCGGAAGAAGCCGTCACAGGTGCCGTTTGGGGCTCTGACTTTTTGTGATTGCCCTCGTGCTGCTTCATAAATGCATCAAAATCAAAGGAATCGTCAGCATCATCGTCACCGTCATCGGAGAAATCGAACATACGCGAGCCCCCTTCCTCTCCGAAGCCCTTGAACTCACCGAGATTCGTTTTAGGAGCGCTACCGAAGGGAGCAGGCTCATCCGTCTCAAAGGGAGGTGCCTCATCAAAGGGAGGTGCCTCATCAAAAGGCGGTGCTTCATCAAAGGGCACATTCTCTGCAAAGGGTACATCTTCCTCAAAGGGAGGAGGAACATCTTCAACAGCGTTTTTCTTATTTACGGAAGGTCTTTCCTCTTCCGCCTTGACGGGAGTGCTTACACGTACTGCCACACCGTTTCTCTTAAGCTCTGCAATTTCCTTTTCAAGCTGAGAAATTCTGACGCTGAGCGCCGCCGCAGATTCATCCGTTTCGGGGCGGGTCAGGCGTATAAGTGCCATTTCTGCTTCAATTCTTCTGTTCTGTGTCTTTCTCATAGCATCAGCGGAGGCTGTCAGCACGTTCAGCGCGTAAAGCACCGCTTCCTTTGTGAAAAGGGCTGCTATTTTCTTTATTTCACCCAGCTCCTCGTCTGTACAGACAAGAAGATTTTCGGGATTTTTAACTGTTTTGACAATAAGAAAGCCTCTGAAACGGTCAATAAGCTCCGTTACAAGTCTTTCCGTATCGCAGGAGCCCTTGTGAAGCTCGTCAAGTATCATAAGGCATTTTGCCGTATCACCGTCCGCTATAGCGTGCACAAGAGAATAGATATGCTCTCTGCCCATAAGACCGGCAGAAGCTGATACGGTATCAACCGTCACGGAATCGGACACGCTTATGCATCTGTCAAGAAGCGAGAGTGCATCTCGCATACCGCCGTCCGCAATACGGGCTATAAGCATTGCCGCATCGTGGGAAAGCCCAGCCCCCTCTTCACCTGCCACGTACTTCAGTCTCTCTGCAATAAACTGAGGCTCGATTCTTCTGAAATCGAATCTCTGACAACGGGAAAGTATGGTTGCAGGGAGCTTGTGCACCTCGGTTGTCGCAAGAATGAACTTTACGTGCTCGGGCGGCTCTTCAAGGGTCTTGAGAAGGGCATTGAAGGCCTCAATTGTGAGCATATGAACCTCGTCTATGATGTAAACCCTGTACTTAGCCTGAGAGGGAGTGAAATTCACTTCATCCCTTAAAATTCTTATATCCTCAATTCCTCGGTTGCTGGCTGCGTCTATTTCAACAATGTCAAGAACACTGCCTGCATCTATGCCCTTACAGATTTCACACTCGTTACAGGGGTCGCCGTTTACGGGATTAAGACAGTTTACCGCCTTGGAGAAAATTTTTGCACAGGTGGTCTTGCCCGTACCTCTCGAGCCCGTAAAAAGATAGGCGTGGGAAAGTCTGTTTTCCTTTACCTGAGATGCAATTGTAGTTGTAACCTGAGGCTGTCCGATAACGTC
>JAZOWG010000053.1:0-12182 GCA_045659105.1 Acutalibacteraceae bacterium | reverse complement strand
TGGTGCGAGAGACGGGACTTGAACCCGTACGGGATTACCACACGCCCCTCAAACGTGCGCGTCTGCCGATTCCGCCACTCTCGCTCGTTCATATCGAACAAGTGGAATTATATCAAAACATATCCCGTTTGTCAATATGATTTTTTGAAAAAAATAAATTTTATTTATTGCGGAACAATCTGTTGAATTTTTCATATACTGCTTTTCTGCGTTCTGCCGTTGCCTCAGCATCAAGTGTATATTTTTCACCGTCAAAGCACAGCACATCCCCTTCTTTTGTATCTTCCGGAAGAAGAGTAGAATTAACAAACACAGCTTCATTTATACCGTTTTCAAGACGCGCAATACCGTCTTCAATTGATTCTACCGTAAATCTCATCTTGAGCTCTCCAGGGTCATATTGATGCCGTCTCCGAAATAGTAAACGGTACCGTCATAATCGGTTCTGAAATATTCAGCTTCCTTATCACTAAGAAGCTTCATTACCTCTCTGTGGGGATGTCCGTAGGAATTATCTGCACCGCAGGAAATAATTACAGCTTCGGGAGAAACTGCATCAAAAAATTCCTCACTGTTTGACGTTGAGCTTCCGTGATGTGCCGCTTTGAGTATATCCGCATCCACATCATAGTCTCTGTCAAGAATCTGCTTTTCAACGCTCTTTGTTGTATCTCCCGTAAACACAACGGAGGCATCCTTATATGAAGCCTTGCATACAATCGACATTGCATTATAATCATCAGATTCATATACGGGTGCTACAATATCAATTATCAGTTCACCAAAGGTAAAGCTGTCACCTGCCTCAACAAGAACAGGCTCTGCTCCGCTTTCGTAAATTGCATCAAGCGTGTTTTCATAAAGGTTAGTGGTAGGAACGTTGAATTCGCTGAAATATGTAGTAAAAACCTTGTCGCAAGGTATTTCCTGAAGTATATACGGGGCAACGCCTATATGGTCAGAGTGAGGATGTGTAAGAATATAGCAATCAAGCTTTTCTATGCCGTTATCCTTGAGATATCTCACGATTCTGCCTGAATTTTCAGCTTCACCGCCGTCAATGAGGATATTTATTCCGTTGCAGCTGATAATTTCACAGTCCCCCTGTTCTACATCAAAAAACGTAACGCAAAAGGGATTGTCCATATATTTATTATTCGATGATTCGTTTTCCTCATTCTTTTCGGGAGCAAATATTCCTATAAGCAAAACTACACATACACCCAGAATGCTCATAAGGATACTGATAAATTTATTTTTTATTCTTGCGGGGATTCTCATTATATCTTCCTTTATTGTTTCTTGTCGGTTTATTATTTCTGCTTCTGTTGTCCTGCACCGACCTGTTATCTGCCTGAATAAGACAGTTTTTACCGTTTCCTATAAGGTCAGCTCTTCCTGCCATACGAAGCGCCTTAATGACAAGCTGACGGCTTTCAGGAGCAAAATAACGCATCAGTGCACGCTGCATAGCCTTATCCTCAGGCTTTTTGGCAACATATACACTATCAAGCGTGTACGGATCAAGCTCAGTATAGAACATAGCAGTGGAAATTGTGCCCGGAGTAGGATAGAAATCCTGCACCTGCTCGGGACGAAGCCTCTGTTCCTTGATAAACAGAGCAAGCTCAACAGCATCTTTAAGAGTAGAGCCGGGATGAGATGACATAAGATAAGGAACAATATACTGCTCTTTGCCTATGCTTTTTGTAAAGTTAAAATACTTGTCAGCAAATTTCTTATAGGTTTCGATATGCGGCTTACCCATTTTGTCAAGCACTGCGGCTGAGCAATGCTCGGGAGCAAGCTTGAGCTGTCCGCTCACGTGATGGGTAACAAGCTCCTTAAAGAAAGCATCTGACTTGTCACAGAGCATATAGTCAAAACGTATGCCTGAGCGAACAAAAACCTTTTTTACCTTAGGAATTGCGCGCAGTTCTCTTAATATTTCAAGGTATTCTGTATGGTCCGCCTTAAGATTTTTACAAGGCACGGGAGCCAGACATTTCTTGTTCTTACAAAGTCCTCTGTCTTCCTGCCCTGAACAGGAAGGGAATCTGAAATTCGCGGTAGGACCGCCGACATCATGAATATACCCTTTGAAATTCGGGAGCGTGGTTAGAAGCTCGGCTTCCTTTACAATAGATTCCTTGCTTCTTGAAGAAATAAATCTTCCCTGATGAAAAGCTATTGAACAGAAATTACAACCGCCGAAGCAGCCTCTGTTATGAGTAATTGAAAATTCGACTTCTTCAATTGCGGGCACACCGCCAACACTTTTATACGACGGATGCCAGGTGCGCATATAAGGTAATTCATATACCTTGTCAAGCTCTTCACTTGTCAGAGGCTCCATAGGAACATTCTGAACAAGCATCATTTTTCCGTGCTTCTGCTTAACGGGTCTGCCCCTGAAAAAGTCCTGCTCATCCTGCTGAATACGGGCAGCTATTGCATATTCTCTTTTGTTATTCAGAACGTTTTCATAGGAGGGACATTCAACGCCTGAATAAGGCGTTTCGGAGGCAGGACAAAGATAACAAATCCCCTTAATTTCCCTGATAACATCCTTTTTGTTTCCGTGCGCAAGAGCATCAGCTATTGCCACAGTCTGCTTTTCGCCCATACCAAATGACAGAATATCCGCCCCTGAAGAAACAAGAATTGAAGGACGGACCTCATCTGCCCAATAATCATAATGAGCAAAACGCCTTAATGATGCCTCAAGTCCGCCGATAACAATAGGAATTTCTCCGTAGGCTTCTCTTATAAGCTTACAGTAAACCTCAACAGCTCTGTCCGGACGCTTACCTGATTTTCCTCCGGGAGAATATAAATCCTCACTGCGTCGGTGCTTTGCAACGGTATAGTGCGCAACCATAGAATCAATATTACCTGAAGAAACGAAAAATCCGTAACGGGGCTTTCCGAAAACCTTTACGGAATCGGCATTTTTCCAGTCCGGCTGACTGATAAATCCAACCTTATAGCCTGCATTTTCAAGGACTCTTGTTATTATAGCCGCACCAAAACTCGGGTGATCAACATAAGCGTCACCCGAGACATAAACAAAATCAACATAATGCCAGCCTCTTTCCAGCATTTCATCTTTATTTATGGGTAAAAACATAATTAGTCATTATCTCCGTAGGTTTCTTCTGTAAAATCGTCCTCTGCACCGACAGTTGCTGCAACGTCCGAAGACATAGCACTCATTTCATACCACTGAGCCTTTGTAACAAGGACGTTTCTGGGCTTACTGCCCATATGAGGTCCTACAATTCCCTTCTGTTCAAGGGTATCCATAAGCCTGCCTGCCTTGGCAAAGCCGAGACCAAGATGGCGCTGAAGAGCTGAAATTGAGGCCTTTTCGGGAGCTGAAACAAAAAGCTCAATTGCACGATTGATTAAATCGTCATTTCCGTCACCGCCGGAGGCAGAAGCCGGTTCATCGGTCTTTTTCTTTTCCTGAACAGCCTGTCTTTCAATTTCCTGCTGAACCTCATCGCTGTAATTGGTGGAATTATTTCCCTTTATGTAATCTACGACCTTTTCAATTTCGCCGTCAGACAGATAACAGCCCTGGATTCGCACGGGCTTGGGAACACCTACGGGATAATAAAGCATATCACCGTTACCCATAAGCTTTTCTGCACCTGCAGTATCGATGATAATTTTGGAGTCAACATATGATTTAACCGTAAGAGCTATACGGCTGGGTATATTTGCTTTGATAACACCGGTAATAACGTCAACTGACGGACGCTGTGTAGCAACAACAAGGTGCATACCGGCTGCTCGAGCCATCTGAGCGAGTCTCTGAATGGAATCTTCAACCTCAGAGGGAGCTACCGTCATAAGGTCAGCAAGCTCGTCGATGAAAATAACAATCTGCGGCATCTTAACAAGGTCTTCCCTTTCGTCGCAAAGACTGTTATAAGCCGCAATATCTCTTACACCGTTTGCATTAAGAGTCTTATAGCGTGTAAGCATTTCCGTAACCGCCCAACCAAGAGCACCTGCAGCCTTTCTGGGATCGGACACAACGGGTACAAGAAGATGAGGAAGCCCGTTATAAACACCGAATTCAACCTGTTTCGGGTCAATCAGAAGAATTTTCACCTCATCGGGAGTGGCATTATAAAGAATGCTTACAATCATTGAGTTAAGGCAGACGGATTTACCCGAGCCTGTTGTACCTGCAACGAGAAGATGAGGCATTTTCGCAAGGTCAGAGAACATAGGATTACCGGCAATATCCTTACCGAGTGCAACCGTAAGTCTGCTCTTTGATTTTTTGAACTTATCATTGTCAATAGATTCTCTGAACGTGACGGTGGTCTTGTTTCTGTTGGGAATTTCAATACCGATGGCGGCCTTATTGGGAATGGGGGCTTCTATACGAAGACCTGAAGGTGCTGCCATATGCAGTGCAAGGTCGTCTGCAAGATTCGTGAATTTACTGATTTTGACACCGGGCGCAGGAGAAAGCTCGTACCGTGTAACGGTAGGACCGGGAACAACACCGACAATTGAAGCACTTACGTTAAAGCTGTCAAGAGCGGCAATAAGTCGCTCTCCGTTAGTTCTGAGTTCATTTTCATTAAAACCGGCAGCCTCTTTTTTAGGGGGATTGAGACAATCCATAGGCGGAAGAGAATACTCAACCTCAGGCATCTGATTTACTGCATTATCAAGACTTTCCCTCAGCTCTCTTGCTTCCTTCTCAGAAAGAGGCTCGAGCTTTTCGGGAGTCACGGCAGGCTTACTGTCAACAGGAACAATATCCTCTTCTTCATCAACAGCGATATTGATTTCTTCCGTCTTTTCGGATTTTGCCACAAGGTCTGCAATATTGAAGAGATTAGGCTCAACTGCTTCCTCCTTCATTTCTTTTTGAGTCTCTACGGAAGCCTCAGGATTACCTGCGGGAATCTCATTCTCGTCAATATTATTCGTATCAAAGAAATCCTTAATAATCCTTGAAGGATTAACATCCTTTGAGGATGACTTTTTCTTCTCGGTTTTTTCTGCAGATTTTTCAGCCGCTCTTTCAAGCTGCTTTTCCTTATAGGTCTTAATCATCTCATCCTTTGAGCGCTCAAGTGCTCCCTCTGCCTTTTTAACAGGCTTTTCAATCTGCATAATGAGCTTTACGAGGGTGATGCCAAAGAGAAGCATTATATCACAGATAAGGAGAATGGCAAGAAGAACATCAGAAAGCACCACAGACTTACACATCTGAAAAATTGCGCCGCCGAGGAATGCACCGATAACACCGCCATTTGTTAGAGACACAACAGGCTGTTCAAAAGCGGAAGAAAAAATCTCCTTCATTGCGCCGCCGTATCCGACAGCACTGTCAGCAGCGGTATTTACAAAAAGGAACGACGAAATCAGAGCAAACAAAAATAACAGCTCACCGGCTTTTGCGAAATGTGCTTTCTTCTGCTTATTGAGAATACACATTATTCCGAAGAACAGAACGGCGAGAGGAATATAATATCCGCAGATTCCGAACACCGCAAAATAGAATGAATGCAAAGTGTTCCAGAATGATTCCGCTCCGCCGGGAAAAAGTGCAACAATCAGCAGAAAAAGACCTGCAAGAAACGTTACGGTGGATGAAAATTCTTTTCTGAGTATAATATCAGCAAAGCTTATCTGCTTAGCCTTCTTTTTTGAGGTTTTCTTTTTGGATGATGTTTTTTTCTTTGTGGAGGTTTTTGCCAAGTTTATTCTCTCCTTGATTTTTGATATATTCCATTGTATTTTACTACTTTATATAAAAAAAATCAAGACTGCGCGCGTGATAAATTATCTAATTCCTGAAGTGCATCATGTATTGATCCGACAGAATCAATAAGGCCTTCTCTGACAGCTGAGCTGCCGTCAAGAACCGTTCCGAAATCTCCTACAAGTGTCCCCGATGACATCATAAGACTGTTCATTCTTTCTTCGGATATATCGGAATGCTTACAGATAAAATCTATGATTCTGTCCTGCATATTCTGAAAATAAGCAAGCTGCTGAGGTACTCCGATTATCATTCCGTTGGTACGTACGGGATGTACGGTCATTGTTGCCGATTCCGAGATAAATGATTTATCCCCGCAGACGGCAAGAGGGATTCCGATTGAATGTCCGCCGCCGAGAACTATTGATACAACAGGCTTTTTAAGTCCTGCAACAAGCTCGGCAATTGCCATTCCGGCTTCTATGTCACCGCCGACGGTATTTAGTATAAGAAGCAGTCCCGAGATTGCGGAATCACACCCCACGGATACAATTTTCGGTATAATGTGCTCATACTTTGTTGTCTTTATTTCGGCCGACAGAATATGGTGCCCCTCTATCTGCCCGATTATGCTTATGCAGCAATAAATTTTTTCCTTGTATTTCACAAGAAAGCTTCCGTCATCGTTGATTTCCGTACTGACGGTAACCTCGTTATTTTCGGATATTTCCTCATTCGGTTCAAGATTAAAAATACCTTTCATAACAACAATACCTTCTTTCATAAAATTCCTCCGTTCGCAATTACTATTGCCGATTTCGTTAAATTTATGTTATTCTTGCAATTTCTTCATTGACAACTTTAACAAGCAGTATTAAAATAATAATATTAATTATAAGGAGACTTATTCTATGGCACTTACTCTTGCACAGAAAATTATAAAAAGCCATCTTATCACAGGTGAAATGCTTCCCGGAAAAGAAATAGGCTTAAGAATAGATCAGACACTTACTCAGGATGCCACAGGCACTATGGCGTATCTTCAGTTTGAGGCTATGGGCATCGAACGAGTAAAAACAGAGTTATCCGTCGCATATATTGACCACAATACGCTGCAGAACGGCTTCGAAAATGCTGACGACCATCAGTTTATTCAATCCGTTGCACAGAAGCGCGGTATCAGATTTTCAAGACCCGGCAACGGAATCTGCCATCAGGTTCACCTTGAAAGATTCGGAATTCCCGGAAAAACTCTTCTCGGCTCGGACAGCCATACCCCTACGGGCGGCGGTATCGGTATGCTCGCTATGGGTGCCGGCGGTCTTGACGTTGCAGTTGCAATGGGCGGCGGTACATACTATATTCCCATGCCCACAATCGTAAACGTTGAATTAAAGGGAAGACTTCAGCCCTGGGTTGCAGCAAAGGATATAATTCTTGAGGTTCTGAGAATTATGTCGGTAAAGGGCGGCGTAGGTAAAATTATCGAATACACCGGTGAGGGTGTAAAGACGCTTTCCGTTCCCGAAAGAGCTACAATCACCAATATGGGCGCAGAGCTCGGTGCTACAACCTCAATATTCCCCTCAGATGAAATTACATACAATTTCCTCAAGGCTCAGGGCAGAGAAGAAGCATACACAGAGCTCTCTGCTGATGAGGGAGCGGTTTATGATGAGCACATTGTGATTGACCTTGACACATTGGTTCCTTTGGCAGCAATGCCCCATATGCCTGATAATGTTAAAAGTGTTGAAGAAATCGGAAAGATCGCAATCGATCAGGTTTGTATCGGCTCCTGCACTAATTCATCTCTTCTTGATATGATGAAGGTAGCCGCAATTCTTAAGGGCAGAACGGTAGCCTCAAACGTCAGCCTTTCAATAGCTCCGGGCTCTAAGCAGGTTCTTACAATGCTCGCAGAAAACGGCGCTCTTGCAGATATGATAGCAGCAGGTGCAAGAATTCTTGAAAGCGCATGCGGTCCCTGCATCGGTATGGGACAGTCCCCCAATTCAAAGGGTATTTCTCTTCGTACCTTCAACAGAAACTTCGAGGGCCGCTCCGGTACGGCAGACGCAGGAGTATATCTTGTTAGCCCCGAGGTTGCCGCAGCATCGGCAATAAACGGATATCTTACAGATCCCAGAACTCTCGGTGAGATGCCCGAAATCATTATGCCTGAAAAGTTCCTCATCAATGATAATATGGTACTTCTCCCCGACACCGTAAACGAGGCAGCCGACAGAATTATCAAGTACGGTCCCAATATCAAATCTGTTCCCACAGGCAAGCCTCTTGAGAACGACATAACCGCAAAAGTTATGCTTAAGGTTGAAGATAACATAACAACCGACCATATTATGCCTGCCGGCGCAAAGATACTCCCCTACCGTTCAAACGTACCCTACCTTTCAAAGTTCTGCTTCGGCGTCTGCGACACCACATTCCCCGAAAGATGTCTTAATGAAGGCGGCGGATTTATTGTAGGCGGTGCAAACTACGGTCAGGGCTCATCAAGAGAACACGCTGCGCTTGTTCCCCTTTATCTCGGTATCCGCGCTGTTATAACAAAATCATTTGCAAGAATGCACAAGGCAAACCTTGTAAACTCGGGTATAATTCCCCTTACATTCAGCAATGAAGCTGACTATGACAGAATTTCTGCAAATGATTCTCTTACCCTTAAAAACATCAGCACAGCAGTTTCCTCCTCTGACAAAGCAATTCTTGTCAATAATACAAAGAACGAGGAATACGAGCTTTGTCTCGACTTATCGGAGCGTGCAAGACAGATTCTCCTTGCAGGCGGAATGCTTAATTTCACAGCTAATAACTAATGATAGGAATGATATAAATGTTTGAAGAAAAAATTTCCGCAGCACTTGCGGCTTATGAGAAGCTTTTGAGAGAACAGCTTGAAAGAAACGAAAAAATTAAGGAAAATAAGGATTTTATTGATTTCAAATCCCTTGATAAAATTATCATCGGTGTCTGCGGCGGCGACGGAATAGGTCCCGTTATCACAAATGAAGCTGCACGCGTGCTTTCATTCCTTCTCAAAAAGGATGTTGATGCAGGTAAGATTGAATTCAGAACAATTGAAGGTCTTACAATTGAAAACAGAATTGCAAAAATGCAACCCATCCCCGATGATGTTCTCGCTGAGCTTAAAAAGTGCCACGTAATACTCAAGGGCCCCACAACAACACCTCAGGCAGGCGACGGACTTCCCAATATTGAAAGTGCAAACGTTGCTATGAGAAAGGCTCTTGACCTTTTTGCAAACCTCAGACCCGTTCGTATTCCCGAAGAGGGCATTGACTGGACCTTCTTCCGTGAAAATACTGAGGGCGCTTATGCAGTAGGCTCAAAGGGAGTAAACGTTACCGATGAACTGGCAATGGACTTCGTTGTTACGACAACCGAGGGCACTGAAAGAATAGCAAAGCTTGCCTACAACTATGCAAGAAACAACAAAAAAGAAAGAGTTTCCATCATTCAGAAAGCAAATGTCATAAAAACAACTGACGGTAAATTCCTTAATATCTGCAGAGAAATCGCCAAGGATTATCCTGAAATCATCACAGACGAATGGTACATAGATATCTGCACGGCAAAGCTTATTGACAAAAAGCGCCGTACAGACTTCAAGGTATTTGTTCTTCCCAACCTCTACGGCGACATCATTACCGATGAGGCGGCAGAATTCCAGGGCGGCGTAGGAACTGCAGGAAGTGCAAACATAGGTAAGCGTTACGCTATGTTCGAAGCAATTCACGGTTCTGCACCCAGAATGGTGAATGAAGGCAGAGCACAGTATGCAGATCCCTGTTCTATGCTCAGAGCCGCTGCAATGCTTTTATCCCACATCGGCTACATTGAAGAAAGCAAAAATCTCGATAAGGCTATAGACATCTGTATGGCAGATTCTTCTATGAAAATTACGGGTCGTGCAGACGGATGTACCTGCAGTGAATTCGGTAATTTCATTATGGATACCCTTGTAAAAATCACAACTGATAAGGATTAATTAAATGAAAAACTCAAGAGAAATTTCTTCATCCGTAATATCAAGACTTCCCCGGTATTACAGATTTTTATGTGAGCTGTATGCCAACGGAACAACACGTATTTCTTCGAAGGAATTAGCAGAAACTATGGGCTTGACTGCGTCTCAGATCCGTCAGGATTTTAACTGCTTCGGAGGTTTCGGACAACAGGGCTACGGTTATAATATTGAACAGTTAATCGCTGAATTTGCCGGCATTTTAGGTCTTAATGAGCTTAAAACCGCAATTCTTATCGGTGCAGGAAATCTGGGTCGTGCCGTTGCAAGTCAGATGTCCTTTGAAGACAAGGGCTTTAAGCTTATCGGCATTTTCGACTGCGATCCCTTATATAAAGGCATAAAAATAAGAGATATTCCGATTTCTGCAGATGATACCATTGCTGATTTCTGCAACGAACACCATCCCGATATGGCGGTTCTTTGCCTTCCTGCCGATAAGGCTCCCGATATGGTTGATGCATTGGTAAGTCTGGGAGTAGAAAGCTTCTGGAACTTCTCACATTACGATATTCTCAGAAAGTATCCCAAGCTTAATGTGGCAAATGTTCATCTCAGCGATTCACTTATGACACTTTCCTTCATTATTAAAAACAATTCGGGAGAAAACGTATGATTAAAGTTGTAAGTCTTGATATTCTTGACCTTATCGGCTTTCAGTCGGGGATTCTTTTTGTTCTCAGAGAAAACCAGAATAATGATTCCGTAAAGGTTTCCTTCTACAGTTTTGATATAGAAACCAAGTCAATTGCAACAGTTACAAAAAACGCATATCTGCTGACAAAATTCGGCAGTGCATACGCTCCCATTGCAAAGCAGCTGGGTGATTATGTATCATGCGATGCCGCAAGACTATGGAACGGCCATACATTCGTTATATATTCAACAGGTGAGACAGGAATATTTGATGAGCACGGAAATCTTATTAAAACCTCGGATCTTCTCTATAGGGAATCTCCTGCAAGAGACGTGGCAGTTGATAACAACTACATCTGGAGTGTCGTCCCTGAGCAGAATCTTATTATCAAATATTCACTCCTGCAGAACAGAGTCATAATGCGAATCGGAGGAGACGGCTCTGATACCTTTTCTGAGCCTGTATCTGTCAGCGAATATGACGGTTATCTTTACGTCTGCAACAAAAAATCCAAAAAAATCAAACGAATCGATCTGAAAAATTTCCTCGTAGAAGATTACAAGGAATTTGATGAAGCAGTTTATAATTACGTGCGTGTTGAAAACAGTGAATTTGTCATTCTTGATTCGGGAGTGTACTTATTGTAATTGTAAAATTTACCGTTCATTTTTTGTTTATCCATACAAATTTCTTCTTTTTTCAACAATATATTTGCAATTCCCGAGTTTAAGTGATAGTATGAATATGGCATTATTCTCAGTTGTACTGTTAACGGGAATGCATACAGGATACAGTCAGCAGCCTTGTTATCGGTATAACGGGGCTGCTTTTTTATTATCAGGACCGTAAGGTCAAATCAGGAGGAAAAACTGTATGAAACTTGTTTACGACATCAAGGACAAACCGAATTTCGGCAAACTCATTATTTTTGCCATTCAGCAATTGCTTGCTATTATGGCAGCTACCCTTGTAGTACCCATCATTATAAACGGCAACGCAGGACTTGAGGGCGAAAATGCCATGAGCACTGCTGCAGCACTCTTCGGTGCAGGCATAGGTACACTTGTTTATGTGCTTTTCACAAGAAAGAAAAGCCCTGTTTTCCTCGGCTCTTCATTTGCTTTTATCGGCTCAATGACATCTGCCTTTGCAGGCGCAGTGTCAATCGCAGCAGGCTATGCAGGTCTTATTCTCGGTGCCGTGCTTGCAGGTCTCGTATACGTTGTTATTGCTATTATTGTTAAGTTTGCAGGTGTCGGCTGGATAAATAAAATTATGCCTGCAGTTGTTATCGGTCCAACAGTTGCTATTATCGGTCTTTCTCTCGCAGGAAACGCTGTCGGTGACCTGCAGAAAGCTAATGGCGGCGGCGATTACAGAATCGCAATTATCTGCGGACTTGTAACACTTATTGTTACAATGCTTGCATCCACTTACGGCAAAAAGGGCATGAAGCTCATCCCCTTCATTATCGGTATTCTTGCTGGTTATGCAACAGCAGGTATTATTACTGCTATTGGTATGGCTACAAACAATCCCGCACTTCTTATTTCCGATTTCTCCCCCATTACCGCATTATGGGCAGACGGAATTACTCTCAACACCTTCGTGTCTGTTCCTGACTTTACATTTATGACCGCATTCAAGGGCATCAAGGACATCGATTTCACATACATAAGCACTCTTATTGCTGCTTACATTCCCGTTGCATTCGTTGTATTTGCTGAGCACATTGCTGA
>JAZOWG010000052.1:0-10924 GCA_045659105.1 Acutalibacteraceae bacterium | reverse complement strand
CAATTGTGTATGAGAGGCTCTGCGACGAAAAAAGCCGTGACACCTTCAAAAAATTGGTTGAATTTAAATTAACGGGAAAAATAGAAAATCTCTTTTCCTGTGAGTATTCTAACACCGACCTTTTTAATTTACCTGAAAATTTTACATATATTGATTTCGGTGCCTATAACGGGGATACCGTGCTGAAAATTTACGACAAATTCCCCGAGGCAAAAATCATAGCCGTTGAGCCTGACAGAAGAAATTTCAGAAAATTAACGGAAAACACCGCCCATATAAAAAATATATCATATTATAACGCCCTCGTCTCCGATACGGATGCCACGGTATACCTTGACAACAACAAGGGAAGGGGAGCCCACGAAAGCACAAGCGGAAAAATTGAGGCAGATGCTCTTACTGTTGACACTATCGTAAAAAAAGAAGGGCTGAGGGCAGACAGTCAGCTTCTCATTAAATTTGATGTTGAGGGCAATGAGCTCAGCGCTCTTACGGGAGCAGAATATACAATAAAGGAGCTGAAGCCCGTTATTGTCTCAGCCTGCTACCACCGAAGCGAGGACTATTTCACCCTGCCTCTTAAAGTCCTCGAAATAAACTCCTCATACAAAATCTATATGCGCCACTACAAGGGCATCCCCGCCTGGGAAACGGACTATATATTTATTCCCGAGGAATAAATATAAATGAAAAATGAATAATGAATAATGAAAAATCGGGGCGGAGGTCCGTCCCGAAAAAATCATTTTTTGAAAAACTGTGCCTTGCCGTCCTCGAATTTTAATTTGAACTCACCGAAGGACTTTGTGTAATCACTTGCCGTAAACGACAGATTTTCCGTAATCTCGTTTATTTGTGTGTCTGCCTTTACGTACACCGTAAGAGTAAAGGGGTCGGTTATGTCCTTGGTACAGAAAATCGGCTCATCGAGTACAATTTTGTATTCGGAAATCCCTGTTTTCGGAACGTCCTTTGCAAAATCGAATTCCTCAATATAAAAGCTGTAGGGTGAAAGGCTGCCTGCCGTTGCCTCGAGGGTAAGCTGCAGCTTCTGCCATTCGTCTGCGTTTTCCGTGATAATCTCATCCCCGGCAAAGCTCTCCTCAATTGCAACGGTGTCGAAGGTGAAAACGGGAGGCAAAAATGCCTGATAAATAAACAGCACCGGAAGACTCAGCACAAGACAGAGTATCACCACGTATATAAAGGCGCTTCCGCCCTTTAATAACGATATAATTCTTTTTTCCAAAGCAAAAACCTCACAAAAAATACTGCGGTTATTTTACCACATACTTGCATTGCCGTCAAGTTTACAAAAAATACATTGAAAAAAGCACATAATAATATATAATATAATTATTAAACATCTTATACGGAGCATCCGATGAAAAAAATCACATCAGTTTTACTTGTAGTTTTAATATTCACCCTTTCTGCCTGCACCTCGGCGGAAACGGAGAGCTATCCCATAACCGTCAACGGCACTCCCATCGATTCCGAGATATTCTCATATTTCCTTGATACCGTGTGGGACAGCCCCGAGGCTCTGGGAACCCGGGACGGCAGAATTACCCAGGCTACCTATATGTGCATACGCTACGTGGCTGTCAATTCCACCTTCGTTTCCTCGGGACTTGCGCTTTCCGATGCCGACAAGGTACAAATTTCCGACAACGCAAACGTGCTGTGGAATATGTTCGGTGAATACTACGGAAAAATCGGCGTTTCCAAGCAGACCTATATTAAAATAAAGACCTATGAGGCATATATTGAAAAGCTCAGAACGGCATTTTTCGATAAGGACGGAACGGACGAAATCTCCGATGCAGTCCTCAGAGGCGCTCTGCAGGAGAATTACGTTGCCTTTAAGTTTGTTCGCACGCCTCTTAAGAATATTGACGTATACGGAAACGTAAGTCCGCTTTCCGATGCTGAAATAAATAAGCTTAATTCCGTTTACAACAAGGCGGCATCCTCCGTTGCCTCCTCCTACGGCATAGACAAGGCCTATGAGGAAATCGCAAAGGAATTTCCTTTAAGCGAGCGCACCTACGAAACCGAGGTTATTGACAGGAATGACCACCAATTCCCTGCAATCTTCTTTGATACCGTCAAGGCTCAGGGTGAGGGCACCGTCAGAATTTTTCAGTACGGTGAGGACGTTTACCTTGTATATAAAATAAACATCCTTACGGAGCCTCTGATTTTTGCAGAGCTTCGCACAGAATGTCTTAAAATCGTAAGCGAAGAGCCCCTGCAGTCAAAAATCAACGTTATGTGTAATGCCTATCAGTCCGTCAGAGACACAGCAGTTGTAAACAGTATATTTGAAAAGGTGGCAGAAAAAAGATGATGAATCCCGTTGTTGAAGCAATTCTTAAAAGAAGAACAATCCGTGCATATAAGGATATACCCCTTTCCGATGAAGTCCTTCAGACGCTTCTTGACTGTGCTATGTGGGCGCCCAGCGGAAGAAATTCACAGCCCTGCCACGTAAGAGTAATAAAGGACAAGGCACTTCTCGGGGAGCTTGATACCGACTTCTGGAGCAAGGTGGGAAGAGGCACTCCTGCATACACTAAATGCGACGTAAACCCCGTTTATCAGGGCGCACCTGCCCTCTTTCTTATCTACACCCCCACGGAGGACCAGATGAATTCGGGACTTGCCGCAGAAAATATCGCAATAGCCGCCGAGGGTCTTGGACTCGGCTCCTGTATAATTGCAAGTGTCGGCTCACTTCTGAAGGCCGAAGAAGGGGAGAAGTGGAAGAAAATCATTGACATCCCTGAGGAATATAAGTTCCAGATTGCCGTAGCCGTCGGTGAAAAGGATGAGGACCCGGCCCCCAAGGAAAGAAAACCCGAAAATTTCAGAATTGTGGAGGCAGAATAATATGAAGCCCTTTAAGTTTTTTCTCATAACAGATACACACTATTTCTCCGAAAGGCTTCCTGCCTTCGGGGATGCATACAATGAATTTATGGAAGGGGAGCAGAAATGCTTTGCCGAGACTGCCGCAATAAACAGAGCCGCAGCAGAATATCTCAGTAAGTCAACGGATGCCGACACCATCCTTATTGCGGGAGACTTGAGCTTCAACGGTGAAAAGCAAAGCCACCTTGATTTTACAGAGCTGCTTAAGGGCTTAAAGGCGGCAGGTAAGAAGATTTACGTTATAACCGCAGGCCACGACTGCAACGAGCATCCCTTTGCCTTTGACGATACGGGAAGACTCTCTCCCGAGGGCACAAAAAGGGAGGAGCTTTTTGACTTATACTACGAATTCGGCTTCTCTCAGGCGCTGAGCGTACATAAGGAATCCCTTTCCTACGTTGCCGAAATTTCTGAGGATGTGTGGCTTTTTGCCCTTAATAACGACGGTGATGATGAGTACCGCCATACCTATACCGCATCTCAGAGGCAGTGGATTGACGAAATGCTTAAAAAGGGCAGAGATGAGGGTAAAATGATGTTCGTGATGAATCACTATCCGCTTCTTCCTGCCTGTCCCGTATTCGGTCTTATCGGCGATGCCGTTATGCCCGGTGCTGATGAAATGACAACTGTTTTTGCTGACGGCGGTGCGCATCTCGGCTTTACGGGGCATATGCACAATCAGAGTATAAAGTGTAAAACCACCGAAAAGGGTAATAAATTCTGGGACGTATGCACAGGCTCGCTTATAGGCTGTCCTGCATTTATGCGCCTTGTGGAAATAAAGGATAAGACGACGGTTGATATAAAATCAATCCCCGTGCCCGATTTCCGGTGGGATAAGGGCGGTCTTTCCCACGAGAACTACCTTCAGCGCCAGTTTGATATGATGATAAACAACTATCTTGACTATATGGCAAATGACCCTGAGCGTCTTATGAGAAAGCTGAGACTTCCCGATAAGGATATTATAAAAAAGCTCCTTCCCAAGGTCGGCGCCTTTGTGAATAATTCCACTCTCGGCTCGGTATGTAAAAAATTCCTCGTAAAATGCCCCGAGTCAGTTAAGGACAGACCTCTCAAGGGCTTCCTTCTCGAAGTTGTAAGAAACATCTTTACCGGCAACGCTCCCTACACCGAGGATACCGACGAATACAAGGCATTTATGGGTATTATCTCCCGTTTCTCCCCCGTTCTCGGTATTGTTAAAAAGAAGGTAAAGGTCAAGGGCAAGCCCCTGGACGTAAAGCAGATGCTTCACGAGTGCCTTGGCAACTACGGTGTTGATGAATATAACACCACACTCACTCTGGAATAAAAACGCTGTGTAAAATCCTCTTTGAAACCATTTTGTAACCTTTCATCATCATTTTATATAAATTAATCTTATGCATATTATTAATTTGGTTAATATTTCATAATCTTTATAACAATTATTACAAAAGACTTGATTTTTATTACATCGGGTGGTATATTTACTCCTGCGTTCAGTGATAACGCACAAAAAAAGTATATTTTATTTGGAGGAAATAACCATGAAAAAGTTATTCGCTGTTCTTTTAACTCTCGCTCTCGTTGCTTGCGTATTCGCTGCTTGCGGCACAACAACAGAAGAAACAACTGCTGCTGACGAAACAACTCTCGCTGCAGAAGAAACAACTCTCGAAGGCGAAACAGCTGAAGAGACAACTGTTGAAGGCGAAACAGCTGAAGAGACAACAGAAGCTGTTGAAGACACAACTGCTGAAGAAACAACTGAAGCTGTTGAAGACACAACTGCAGAAGAAACAACTGTTGCTTAAGTTAAACAGACAAAACACTTGCACGGAAGGATTCGCTCCCTCCGTGCTTTGTTTTTTTGCTTACGCAAAAAACAACCTCTTACTTCTTCACTATTCACTATTCACTATTCACTATTCACTATTATCTATTATCTATATATATTCATTATTCTTTTCTTATTATAAAAACTAATGTATAATATCACAAGCTTGCATATTGCATAAAAACTGCATATATGCAACTGATTATGAATAAATATGTATAATGTGTAGGTAAATTTGCATAAATAGTGCATAAATAATCATATTTGCAGGGTAAAAATACACAAACTTCAAATATTTATGCAAAAACTCTTGCATTTTAATGAATATGGTGGTATATTCTACCACGCAATCAATTTGTTACAACAAAACGGAGGAAAAAACAATGAAAAAGATTATTGCAGTACTTTTAACACTCGTTCTCGTTGTAGGTGCTTTTGCAGCCTGCGGCGGCACATCAGAAGAAACCACAGCTCCTGCAGGTGATGAAACCACAGCAGCAGCTACAGAGGTTCTCAAGGTTATCGACATCGCTCTTACAAGTGAAGAATACGGCTTCGCAGTAAAGAAGGGCAACGCAGAGCTTCTCGGTCAGCTCAACGACTTCCTCACTGAGGTTAAGAATGACGGCACTTATGAAGCTATCATGAACAAGTATTTCGGTGACGGCACTCCCGAAGGCGTTCTTATTGCTGATGCAACAGTAGGCGCAAAGGAAAATCAGATCGTTATTGCTACAAACGCAGCATTCCCTCCCTTCGAGTATGTTGAAGGCGACAAGTACTACGGTGTAGAAATCGAGCTTATGGCTCTCTTCGCACAGAAGATCGGCAAGAACCTCGCTGTTAACGATATGGAATTTGACTCCGTATGCACAGCAGTTGCTGAGGGCACATGCGATATCGGTGCATCAGGTCTTACCATCACAGAGGCAAGAAAGGAAATCCTTGATTTCTCAGACGCTTACTACAATGCTTCCCAGAAGATCATTGCAGCTGCAGCTGACACAGCATTTGATGCTTGCACAACAGTTGAAGAGGCAGAGGCAGTTCTCAAGGGTCTTGCAGAGGGTACAAAGATCGGCTTCCAGACAGGTACAACAGGCGCATACTACATTGACGGCGATGCAGACTGGGGCTTTGAAGGCTTCGCTAACCTTGAAGGTGTAGGCTACACATCAGGTGCATTCGCAGTTCAGGATATTCTCAACGGCAACGTAGCTTACGTTGTTATCGACGAAGCTCCCGCAAACAGCATCGTTAAGGGTGTTAACGGCTGATAAAAAAGTTTACGGATACCTACCCCGCCGAAAGACGGGGTTTGGTTTTTTAGAAAGGTCTCATTATGCTTAATAATTTTTCAGTTAAATGGGATAAATTCCTTGTGAATTTCATTGACAAGGGCGGCTATAAGCAGGTAATTGACGGTCTGGGCAACACCATTGAGGTTGCGATACTCGGTCTTATTATCGGTATGGTTATAGGTACAATCATTGCCGTTGTCAGTGTTATGCCCAAATATCCTGTTCTGCCCTATAAGCTGCAGAATATGTATGATAAATTCCTGGGTAAATTCCCCAAAAAGCCCCTTTTAAGAGTTGTTACTCTTTATTACGTGTTCTATGCCGTTATGTGGGTGCTTCAGAGAATTCCCCTTATTCTCGATAAAATCTGTACCCTTTACGTGGCGCTCTTCAGAGGCACACCCGTTATGGTACAGCTTCTTCTCGGCTACTTCGTGCTTTTCCCTTCAATAGGTCTTAAGGTAACGGCACTCAATGCAAGTATTATCATCTTCGGTCTTAATTCCGGTGCTTATGTTTCCGAAATTATGCGAGGCGGTATAAATTCCGTTGACGGCGGACAGCTTGAAGCCGCCCGTGCCGTAGGATTTTCCTATTCGGCAAGTATGCTGAAAATCGTTGTGCCTCAGGCAATAAAGAACATCCTGCCCACTCTCGGCAACGAGTTTATTGCCCTTATAAAGGAAACCTCGATTATCGGTTATGCAGGTGCACTTGACCTTGTTTACGCATTTAAGCAGATAGGCACAAGCTCCTATGAATACACCGTGCCCTACATCGTGCTTTCGGTTATTTACATAGTTCTTGTTGTGTTCATTACAATTCTTCTCAAAATTATGGAAAGGTGGTTGGCTAAGAGTGATAGACGTCGTTAATCTTCATAAAAGCTTCGGAAAAAACGAAGTATTGAAGGGCATTACCACCACCATAGAAGAGGGTGAAAAGGTCGTTATCATCGGTGCCTCGGGCAGCGGTAAGAGTACCTTTTTAAGATGCCTCAACTGTATGGAGGACCCCACGGGCGGCTCAATCTTCTTCGAGGGTGAGGACATCGCAAACATCCACGTTGACATAAACCGCCACCGTGAAAAAATCGGTATGGTTTTCCAGCAGTTCAACCTTTTCAATAATAAAAACGTGCTTGATAACGTTATGCTCGCCCCTTATTCTCTCGGCAAGAAAAAGCTCAAGGCACTTAAAAAGGATCCCTCTTACACGGGTCCTAAGAATGCCAAGGAATTAAAGGCTCAGTGTAAGGAAAATGCAATGAGCTTACTGAAGCGTGTCGGACTTGAGGAGAAGGCTGAGGCTTATCCCTCAACCCTTTCCGGCGGTCAGAAGCAGAGAGTTGCAATTGCACGTGCACTTGCCATGAATCCCAAGGTAATCCTTTTTGACGAGCCCACCTCCGCACTTGACCCCGAAATGGTAGGCGAGGTTCTTGAGCTTATGAAGGAGCTCGCAAACGAGGGTATGACCATGGTTATCGTTACTCACGAAATGGGCTTTGCACGTGAGGTCGGCACAAGAGTTATCTTTATAGATCAGGGCAAAATCGCAGAGGAGGGAACACCCGAGGAATTCTTCGGCAATCCCAAATGCCCGGCTCTTAAGGACTTTTTGTCCAAGGTGTTATAATTTATCAGGCGGCTGTGAAAAACGAAAGTTTTTTGCAGCCCTTTTCAGCAAATCTGAAGTTAATAAACCTTGTTCATTTCTGCTAATAAATGTGACGTAAATATGTAATTTGTGTAAAATTTACGGGGACTGCGGAAAAAAATTGCTTTTTCTCTTGTGTTGTTTTTTCTGTTGTGATATGATAACAGTGAATAAATACACAAATCTGAAAGAGAGGTGCGAAAAATGGAACCCATTTTCAACATCAGCTTAGACGATATCCTCGCATTCATTGAAAAGGCTCTTAATACAATCAAGGATCTTTTTGCAAAAATCGGCATTCTCATTCTCCCTGAGGCAGACGAGCTCCCCGAACAGGCTCAGTAATTATTTTACCTGACTAATAGAAAAAGAGGTGTAACAGATGAAAATAGATTTCACATTCTCAGTCCAGGATTGGATTGATCAGTTCAAAAAGTTATTAGGTATTTTTGAGAACTTCTTCAGAAGACTCGGCATCAAGCTTTTTGCAGATGAAGAGGAAACAACCGCAGCACAGGCATAAGTAAAGCCTTTATGCTATAATTTTATATGAAAAGAGGTGCCGTTATGGGCGACTTTTTACAGGCAGTTATCGAGTTCTTCACCGATATCTTTGCTGCTCTTGCTGAATTCCTCGGTAATAATTCATCTTTCGGTGATATTATGAGCGGTCTCGGCAGCATTGAAGGTCTTCTCGGCGAAGCAGAGACTCCTAAGGCTGAATAAGTTTATTTTTATTGATTCAAGAGGTGAAAACAATGTCAAGCTTTGATTTTACAGCACTCCTTAAGTTTCTCGGCTCACTTTTTGATGCTTTCGTAAACCTTTTCGCTAAGCTCGGCTTTGATCTTGGTGCAGGTAAGGACGACGAAAACGCAGATGCTGAAGCAGGTGCTTAAGTCCTATTAAGCTTAATATGTGTAAGCTTGTGCTTACATAAGAAAAACCGACAGTTCAGGCTGTCGGTTTTCTTTTTTTTCGGTTTTCCGGTAAGCCCTTGCAGGCATTTTTAATTCACCGTCATACGGCTGTTGAGGAAGTTGTCTCCCGAGTGCTGAAGGCCTCTTATCCGCTGAAGGGTCTCGCGCCATTCTTTTTCGGCTCTTTCTTCCTCCGCCTGAATTTTTTCATATTTCCCGAAAAGGTTTTTTGCCATGGGACAGCTGCCGCCGTCGGTACGGGTGCAATTGTCCGATATGTAATCGAGCGCTGCTTTTCGGTCAGAGAAGGCTGTTGTCATACAGGTCCCCTCAATAAAGCCCTCGCAGCACAGAAGATTCCTGAGCTCCTTCCTGAAAAAAGGACATTGAATAATTGAGTCTACAGATTTTCTCATTTAAATACCTCCGTGATTTTTTGCCTTTTGCGACAGTCCCATTGATAGTACACCGTGTGATATATAATACCAATGAAAAAAACAGGACAGACAGTCTCACCGCCGGCGTCGGTCCTCCATATTTTTCTCCTTCGACAAATTTCTTCGTTTTGTGAAAAAATATTTGACAAGTACAGAAAAATGTATTATACTCTAATTAAATAAGGAAAATAATACAGAAAACTGTACTGCAATATCATAATAATACAGAACTCTGTATTTGTCAACCCTTTTTTCTGTATTTTTTGGTATGTGAGGGAATTTTATGGAAACCTATGAAATAATAAAACAGCTGTGTGATGAAAAAGGAATAAGGCTGTCTGTTCTGGCATCCGGTATCGGCGTCAGGAACTCCGTTTTTACGGAGCTTAAAATGGGAAGAACCAAGAAACTGTCCGTTTCTACCCTTAATAAAATTGCGGATTATTTTGAGGTGCCCTTAAGTCTGCTTACGGGGGATGATACGGGCACGGACGAAAAGCAAAACGAGCTTTTCCGTAAAAGAAAGCTCCTTTTTGACCTTTCAAAAAAAGCCAGCGAAGAGGACCTGGACAAATTAATTAAGATAGTAGATGCCCTTGTCGGCGAGTAAATCATAATTTACCGGGGAAAGCTGCTCACAAATCAACGTCTTTGACGCACCGCTATAAATAAAAAAATTGCAGCCTTGCATTCAGTTGTACAAAAGACTGAATGCGTGCCACAATCGTAATTACATAAGTGCTTTGTTTTCGGCGGTTCGGAGCCGAATGAGTGTACCGCTGCCGGTGGCAGATGAAGGCACACGAAAGAGGTGAAGAAACAAGAAGTATTGCGACCGCCCCAAGGGAAGCAAGACGACTATGTTTCTGAGGTGTCGTACGCCTTGCCACCGCCGAAAACAACAAATCCGCCGATTTCTGCGCCCTTTCCCGTGCCGTTAAGGAGCTTACATCAGACTTTGTTCGGTTAGTTTTATCCGACACAAAACTTTTGCAACATCTCTTTCCGTTAAATGCCCATATTCCGCCCGTCTGCGCTCGCTTATCTGCGGATAATCGGCACATACGGACAAAATATGAACATTTTCCGTCAAACGGTTATTTTGTGCCGTTTGCGAGAATAAATTGTGGTTTATAGGAGGTATAAATGAGCGAAATTATTGTAAGATATGTTCACCTTCCCGTGAGTGTACGTGCATTCACAATCCCCGATGCCTCGGGGGATTACAATGTTTACATAAACGATGCCCTGTCCTCTGAGCAGCAGAAGAAAAGCTACGAGCACGAGGCACTTCACATAAAAAACGGCGATTTCTTCCGCGACGACGATGCGGTGGAAATTGAAAGAAGGATGAAACCCTCCCGGCCGTAAATCTTTCTCTTTGCGCAAAAAAATACCACGATTGAAATTGTTCAATCGCAGCACTTTTTCAGTAACATTATTGTGCGTTAAAGACGGTGCATAAAAGTCTGCAGAAAGCTAATGAAACGCACGGGAAAAGGCTCAGAAATTGCCGTATTTAGGTTTTTCGGCTCTGGCAAGATGTACGAATGTACTTCGAAGAGCCGAAAAATCAGCACCCTGAAAAATAATTGTGTGGCATAAAAATACCACGGCTGATGTTTCTTCGGCCGCGGCACTTTTTCAGTAACATTATTGTGCGTTAAAGACGGTGATTTGTGAGTCTTTTACCATATGATTTTTGCTACGGCCTTGCGTACCTTTACGCCCTTGCCGTCGGGAGCAACGCAGGGGCGGTGTGCTTCACCGGGGAAAATAACAACGAAAACGC
This sequence comes from Acutalibacteraceae bacterium, assembly GCA_045659105.1. Classification (GTDB taxonomy): domain Bacteria; phylum Bacillota; class Clostridia; order Oscillospirales; family Acutalibacteraceae; genus RUG806. Next base: position 53 of record JAZOWG010000052.1, on the reverse strand, counting down.
CGTCGGTAAGGTCTGCTCTGGAAAACTTATCCGTACTCTCGAAGAATGCGATG
>JAZOWG010000051.1:0-3017 GCA_045659105.1 Acutalibacteraceae bacterium | reverse complement strand
GAAAATGTGGTGGAAATGTATATTGATATTTTCTCAAAAAATGAGAACGGTACTTATTCACGGCAGACGGATTTTATCACCGAAAGAGCATATTCTGTTGAATTTCTGCAGAAAGCACTCGAAAATAACGGCTTTAAAGTGCTTGGTGTTTACGGGGATATGACAACACTTCCCCCCGAAGAAAATGAAGAAAGGTTATATTTCTTAGCAGTTAAGAAATAAAGGTATATAAATATGGCACACGTTGTAAGATGTATTACAGATGACGGCTGCGTGTTTGTTCTTGCAGCCGATACTACAGATATAAGTGAAACCTCAAGACAGATTCACAATACCTCAAAGGTATGTACGGCGGCTCTCGGAAGAGCGCTAACGGGTGCATCCTTTATGGGTATTCTTCTTAAGGGGCAGGACAGCTCCGTTACTCTTCGCTTCAACGGCGGCGGCCCTGCAGGCTCCGTTATTGCTGTTGCTGATTCTGACGGTAACGTCAGAGGCTACGTAATGAATCCCGATGTAAATCTTCCCCTTAACGAAAAGGGTAAGCTTGACGTAGGCGGTGCTGTTGGTACGGACGGCTTCCTTACGGTTATCAAGGACATCGGTATGAAGGAGCCCTTTGTGGGTCAGGTGCCGCTTGTATCAGGTGAAATTGCAGAGGACCTTACCTCATACTATGCAATAAGTGAGCAGGTTCCCTCAGTCTGTGCTCTCGGTGTTCTTGTTAATCCCGACCTTACCGTTGCCGTTTCGGGCGGATTCCTTATTCAGCTTCTGCCCACAGCCGATGATACGATTATAGATAAGGTTGAAAGAGGTCTTCAGGGACTTCCCTCCGTTACCACTATGCTTGCCGAGGGTCTTACTCCCGAGGAAATTTGTAAAAAGGTTCTCCCCGAATTCAACGTAGAGGTTCTTGACACGGCAGAATGTGAATACAGATGCAACTGCTCGAGAGAACGTGTTGAACAGGCTCTTATAAGCGTGGGCAGGGAAGAGCTGCTTGATATGGCAAATGATGAGGTGACGGAAGTAAAGTGTCATTTCTGCCCCGAGGTTTATAAATTTACATCGGATGATATTAAGGAATTGGCAAAGAATATATGATGAATTTCAGGGTCAGAAACTTTTTTGAAAAAAATTGAAAAAACTTAAAAAAAGGTATTGACTTTTGTATTCAGTTGTAGTATATTAATGAAGCCGTAAGGAAAGCAAGTCAACCGCAACAGCGGTTGCAACAAAGTGGGAGTATAGCTCAGCTGGGAGAGCACCTGCCTTACAAGCAGGGGGTCACAGGTTCGAGCCCTGTTGTTCCCACCACTTTGGCCCAGTAGCTCAGTTGGTTAGAGCGCTAGCCTGTCACGCTAGAGGTCGACGGTTCGAGCCCGTTCTGGGTCGCCACCTTACGGTTTGCCTTTGTAGCTCAGTTGGTAGAGCAGTGGACTGAAAATCCACGTGTCGTTGGTTCGATTCCGACCGAAGGCACCACTTTTTGCGGATGTAGCTCATCTGGTAGAGCGCCACCTTGCCAAGGTGGAGGTAGCGAGTTCGAGCCTCGTCATCCGCTCCATTTTTTTTATAAGGCGTCATAGCCAAGTGGTAAGGCAGAGGTCTGCAAAACCTTTATTCCCCAGTTCAAATCTGGGTGACGCCTCCATGATGTTCACCCACAAGTGAACCAAAGCCCGAAACCCTTGAGAAATCAAGGGTTTTCAGCTTTTTTAGGGTGATTTTTTTAGTTGTGTTCTCAATGAACCAAAATCGGCTAATTTTAAGACCACTCGGATTTGAACCGGGGAATTAACCAAAAATTAAATATTTGATACATAAGACCTATTTTTACGGAAGTTAATCTTCTGAAAAAATAGGTCTTTTTTTATTGCCCAAAAATCTCTGCTTATTTTATCAATTAGCACTTACATAACCATTATTTAAGTAATGGTTAATTATCGTAAAGGAGGTAAACGGAATGATTACAACAGCAATCATTTACAACATCGGCAGAGGTTTGTGCTTTAATGTTATTCTTCCTCTCTGGTATGTTGCTAATCAGATTATCGGAATGTAGTCTGATAAAAATCATTTCTTTGTAAAGGAGGAATGAAATGTTACAGATATTCGTACACGAATATTAGCAATCAACTTTAGGAGGTATGCGCTTGAATAATTGCAAAGTAATAGCAATCGCAAATCAAAAAGGTGGTGTGGGTAAAACCACTACTGCTGCAAATTTAGGAGCAGGACTTGTACGACAGGGTAAAAAAGTAATGTTGATTGATGCGGACCCGCAGGGAAGTCTTACTCTCTCGTTAGGCATTAAAAATCCCGATGAACTCGATTCAACACTCGCAAATGTTATGGAAAGAATTGTTGATGATAAAGAGTTTAAATCGGGATTTGCTCTTTTAAGGACAGAAGAAGGAATTGACCTTATGCCTTCTAATATCGAACTATCCGGTATAGAAGTTAGGTTGGTTAATGAAATGAGCCGAGAAAGAGTGTTGAAATCATATATTGATACTGTGAAAGATAAGTACGACTATATCATTATAGATTGTATGCCTTCGCTTGGAATGATGACATTTAATGCCTTGTGTTCAGCAGACAGCGTAATAATCCCTACAACACCGGAGTTTTTATCAGCAAAAGGACTTGAACAGCTTCTCGGAACGATTAACAGAGTAAAAAGGCGTATAAACCCCGACCTTAAAATCGACGGCATCCTTATAACAATGGTCGATAATCGTACAAGGTTCAGCAGAGGTTTAGAGAGCCTTATAAGACAACAGTATGGCAAATATCCAACTGTATTCAAAACTGTAATCCCTCGTTCAATACGAGCAGTTGAAACGGCAGCAGAAGGCAAAAGTATTTACCTGCACGATAAAAACGGTAAAGTAGCTGAGGCCTATGCTAATTTAACGAAGGAGGTAATGAACGATGGCAAAGAAAGACAGCGTATCAAAAGTTCATCTGAGTTCGTTCGATGATTTGTTTCAGACAGACGAAAGTCGTGA
>JAZOWG010000050.1:0-52357 GCA_045659105.1 Acutalibacteraceae bacterium | reverse complement strand
CTCTTGGAATCCGGATTGATAAGAAGTGAAAAAGAAAATTCGGGAGCATCACAGAGCTCCGAAAGGCATTGGCGTGCAAGCATATCGGCAACAAATGCCTGAGCACCTTTCACTTTATCCTTTGCGCCGAGAATTTTTGACCTCTTCCCTTCCGTCATCAGAGGAAAATAATGTGAAGCCAATTCCTCGGTCATATCATTAATATTAAAAATTCTGTATACCAAAAAATATCACCCGTTATCTGTACAATCTGAGAATAGCATCTGCTTTATTTTTTATCATATTTTTGAGAACAGAAGGGTAAATTACTTCAATTTTGTCACCGAATTGCATTATCCAGGAAGCAAGGCCGTCATTTACAAACAATTCGTCATGGACATAAAACCATCCGTCCTCACCCTTCTTGATGGAAATCTTTTCACCAAAGCGGTCAAGCATTTCCTCAAGAATTTCAGTTTTACATTTAAGCTGTGTCATCTCGGGCTTACCTGAAAACATATTGAAGGTTTTTGATACATAATCCGCAGTATCAAAAGAATTTTTGTATTCACTCACCTCAGAAATATGGCGGCGGTTCTGAGCAAGCACCTCCACCTTTTTAATGCGGTCAATACGAAGATTCATAAGATTATCATATTTCTCATTATTTGCGATAAGATAATAATGGTCATTTGACCATACGAGAGCATAAGGACTAAGCTTAAATTCACGTGTTTCGTTTGAGGCAGTATATTTTTCATCAAGCCTTCTTCTGCAGTAGTTGAGCCTTACCTTCTTTTCATTCTTAATTGCCGTATCAAGCGCATCAATATTATAAAAAATTTCTTCATTGGTGCATTTGTTTCTGCGATCAACAAAAACCTGTCCTTTAAGTCTGTCAGCCTGATAAATGCTGACAAGTGAATCAGTTTTTTTAAGAAGACTGGTTGTCTTCTTTTTTGATATGAAGCCTGCAGACTGAATTGCATCGTTAATGAGTCTGAGCTCTGCAATTTCAAATTCACGGGAAGCAAGAAAATATCCGTTTTTAGGCTTAGTTGCTTTAATAATATCCAGCCCGTATTCAATAAGAATTTCAATATCCTTATAAATTGATTTTCTTTCACATTCAATACCGTATTCCAGAAGATGCTCTGCAATATCCATAGAGTTCAGGATGTGCTCTTCATCGGAATATTTCATAAAAATATCCTTAAGATAAAGAAGCTTCAGCTTGGAATTCTGTTTGCCTGCCATATCGGTCACTCCCGTGTATTTATATGAATATTATATATTATATCACTTGACAAATCAATACCGAGTGATATAATTAAGGCAGATACTTCGGGGCGGGGTGCAATTCCCCACCGGCGGTTAAAGTCCGCGAGCCGACAGGCTGAACCGGTGAAATTCCGGTACCGACGGTACAGTCCGGATGAAAGAAGTAGTGTAATCTTATTTTTTCACGCCCCGAAAATTATTTTCAGGGGTGTTTTTTTATGAAAAAAAGTTCCAAAAAAAATATAATACGACTTGTTTTAACAGCTATGATGGCTGCTCTCAGTGTTGTTTTTATGTTCATTGTAAGATTCAGTCTTCTGCCGGGTGCAAAATTCCTTGAATATGACATGGGAGATATTCCCGTTATCCTTTCAACACTTTTTCTCGGCACACCTGCAGGCGCTTTTGTCCTGATTTTTGTTTCGCTGATTCAGTCCCTTACAGTTAGTGCGGCAAGCAGCTGGCAGGGCTTTGTGATGCACGTGCTCGCAACGGGCGCATACGTACTTACACTTAAGCTCATAACAAGAAAAAACGACGACAGAAAGCATATTATTGCCGGTACGGTTATTTCCACCCTTGTGCTTACGGCAATTATGATTCCGCTTAACCTTATCTTCACTCCCCTTTATCTCAACACAACCGTTGATGCTGTTTTGCAGCTTATGCTTCCGGCAATCATACCCTTCAATTTCCTTAAGGGTATAATAAATTCTCTTATAATTGTTCTTCTCTATTCTCCGCTCAAGGAAATACTAAAGAAATCCAACATGTTGAACAAAAAATAATATCAAAATATGTTGACAATTACAAAATCATGTAATATAATACAAGCATATTCATAACCCTTATGAAGAGTGGCTGAGGGACCGGCCCTGTGACGCCCGGCAACCTGCATTTGCAAGGTGCTAATTCCGCGGTTTATCCGAGAGATAAGGTATTTTTACACCTCACGGGTACGCCTGTGAGGTATTTTTTATTGGAGGTACAAAATGGCTAAGCACTTTTTTACATCAGAATCAGTAACAGAAGGTCATCCCGACAAGGTATGCGACCAGATTTCCGACGCGGTTCTTGATGCTCTTCTTGAGCAGGACCCATATTCCCGTGTTGCCTGCGAATCTATCTGCACAACCGGTATGGCACTTGTAATGGGTGAAATTACAACAAAAGCTAACGTAGACATTCCCGCAATTGTAAGAAAAGCAATCTGTGATACAGGCTTCGATTCTCCCGACGCAGGCTTTGACGGCAATTCCTGTGCTGTTATGACAACAATTGATAAGCAGTCACCCGATATTGATATGGGTGTCAGCAAGTCTCTTGAACTCAGAAACGGTGAGGATGACAGCTACAACCTTCACGGTGCAGGCGATCAGGGTATGATGTTCGGCTATGCATGCGATGAAACTCCCGAGCTTATGCCTATGCCCATCACGCTTGCACACAAGCTCGCAAAGAAGCTTTCCGACATAAGAAAGGACGGAACACTCCCCTATCTTCGTCCCGACGGAAAAACTCAGGTTACAATCGAATATGATGACAACAAGCCCGTTCGTGTAGATACTGTTGTTATTTCAACTCAGCATAAGGAATACGTTGATCTTGAAACAATCAGAACGGATATGATTGAAAAGGTTATCAAAACTACGATTGACGCTTCTCTTATGGATGAAAACACAAAGTTCTTCATCAATCCCACAGGCAGATTCGTAACCGGCGGTCCCGTTGGTGACAGCGGACTTACCGGCAGAAAAATTATTGTTGATACATACGGCGGATATGCATGCCACGGCGGCGGAGCCTTCTCCGGCAAGGATCCGACAAAGGTTGACCGTTCTGCAGCTTATGCAGCAAGATACGTTGCGAAGAATATAGTAGCAGCAGGCCTCGCATCCCGCTGTCAGGTTGAGCTTGCTTACGCTATAGGTGTTGCAAAGCCCGTTTCAGTTCTTGTTGACACTTACGGAACAGGTAAGGTTTCCGATGAAAGAATTTCTGAAGCTGTTACAAAAGTATTTGACTTGAGACCTGCCGCAATTATAGACAAGCTTGACTTAAGAAAGCCCATATATCACAACATTGCCGCCTACGGTCACATCGGAAGAACCGACCTTGATCTCACCTGGGAGCGCACAGATAAAACCGACGCACTTCTTGAAGCAGTTAAATAAAATCATAAGTTAAGGCTTGATAACAAAACAGTTACCAAGCCTTAGTTTTTTTACATATCCTTATTATCTACAAGAACTTCGTTTTCTCTGAATAAAAGAGAAATACACCAGATACCGGCAAGAGCTACTACGGTAAAAATAATTCTGCTGACTACCGCAGACTGACCGCCGAAAATCCAGCCGACTATGTCAAACTGAAAAAGTCCGATTGAACCCCAGTTTATCGCGCCTATAATCACAAGAATTAAAGCAAGCTTATCAAGCATCATTGTCACTCCTTTTTCTTTATCGGTAATATTATTTACTGCTTTTATTCTCTTATTCACTCAATGTTATTTAAAAATTTTTCTGTTAAAAATATTATTTGACATATTTTTACAATAAAAGTATAATAAACAAAAAACTTCAGCAATATACGGTAATAATAATGAAAAGAAATGAACATACCTTTGCCTTTTTCAAAAAAGGCTCAATAACAGAAAAAGAAGTTATCAGGCTGCTGATAATTATAAACTTTGTTTTCATACTGTTTTTCATAGGAATAAGATTCAACAGCTTTCTGGAAACTCAGGAGCTTCCGACAATCACAATTGATGAAACATTTTCCGATGAAAATAACAGTAACGGTAACGAAAATTATGTAATACGCGTAGATATAAACACAGACAATATATTTTTACTGTGTCAGCTTCCCGGAATCGGAGAAGCAAAGGCTTCGGCAATACTTGATTACAGAAAAGAGAACGGAAATTTCTGTTACACGGAAGAACTGTTGAATGTACCCGGTATAGGTGAATCAATATATGACGACATCAAGGATCTGGTTTATATCGAGCCCGAAGCAACCGAAGCTGAAACTGTTGATTAAAAAAAGAAGGCATCTCATAAGAGATGCCTTAATTTTTTCCGGTAAAATATGAAACAGCAGTTTTATACTGCTCATCCTCTGAAAAGTCATCTGAACCGAGCTGATTCTTGAAAGCCTCGGAGGTTTCAACTACAATATCGGGAGCAATACCCTTGTTGTTAAAAGAGCCTGAAATATAGGGATAAATTTCTGCAACGGAAAGATAGACAGCATCACCGTCAGAAAGACTGAATAGCTTCTGCATAGTACCGAAGCCTGCAGTTTTCTCACCTAACAAAATACCTTTACCGAAATCCCGTAAATCAGCAGCTACCAGCTCTGCAGCAGCCTCTGTACGGTCATTAACAAGAACAACAAAGCTCATATTGACAGCACCGGAATCCGAAGCATACTGAACAACAGTTTCTCCTTTTGAATTCTTTGCGCTGTAAACGGCACCTGTGCCTTCAGAACCGACAGGAACAATATAGTCGATAATTTTTGCAGCTACGTCATAATTCTGCCCTGAGCTGTTTCTGAGATCAATAATAGCATTATTGATCTTATTATTGATGAAATGCTCAACAGCTTCAGAAAACGCCGTAAAGGTGCTGTCATAGAAGGCAGTAAGACGAATATAGCCTACAGAATTATCGATAAGATAACTGCAGGATTTAATTTCATAACCTGAAGTAAGCTGAGAAGAATTTTCCTGAGCTTCCTCACCCATAGCCTTTCCGAAGGTAATATTAACCTTATTATCAAAGCCTGTTGTCATAGCTGTAAGAAGAGAGGCATAGTTTTCGGAAGTAACACGCTTTCCGTTAACGGAAATAATAAAATCATTAACTGCAATTCCTGCATCTGCAGCAGGCGAATCATCATATACAAAGCTTACAATCATCTGACTGAGGCTGTTATCGTAATATGCATTAAGGCCTATGCCTTCCATTCGCCCTTCAAGAAAATTCTTATAGCTCTCAACATCGTCAGCGGAAACATAAAAGCTGAAAGGATCCTTAAGACCGCTTATAAATCCCGTTGCCAATGAGCCGTCAACCGATGTGTCATCAAAGCTTCCGTAATACTCACTTCTGACAAGCTCGTCAAGTTCACCCAGTTTTAAATACTGCTCTGCCCGTTGAGGTAAATCAACGAGCAGATTATCATAGGTTCTTAATACAAAAAACAACGTAACAACAGAAGAAATTACAATTGAAGCAATTACAAGAATTGCGGTAATTCCCAAAGAAATTTTTCTTGTCATTATCAATCAACTTTCAATTTAATTAGGAAGAGAAGCATAACCCGTGGGATTAACCTTTGTTCCGTTGACTCTCACTTCGAAGTGACAGTGTGCACCGGTAGAATATCCCGTGGAGCCTGCATATGCAACAATATCTCCCTGACCTACCTTCTGTCCTACTGATACATTAAGAGAGCTGTTATGCGCATAAATCGTAACAATACCGTTTCCGTGGTCAATGCCGACATAATATCCGTAAGCATTATGCCATGTTGAAATAATAACCGTACCGGAGGCTGATGCTCTGACAGCCTTTCCCATTGTTCCGCTCCAACAGCAGGTATCAGTTCCGCCGTGAAGCTTATATACGCCTGAAATGGGATCATATCTGTAGCCGTAGGACGATGATATGTAAACGTCACTATACTGCAAGGGCCAGATAAATCCTCCGGGCTTAGAAGAAACATTGCCGTCTCCGTGGGATGCAGAATTTATGATAGCATCAATTTTATTCTCAAATGCCTTGATATCAGCTTCGTAACTGCTAACAAGCTTTTCATAGGTTGCGCTCTGTGCATCAAGCTGTCTGATATAAGAATATGCTTCCTGCTGTAATACTTTGAGGTCATCCTGAGAATCCTCAAGCTTTGAACGTGAGACAACAATCTCATTTTCCTTAAGATTGAGTTCATCAACCTTTACCTGATGCTCGTCGCGCTTAACCTCAATGGCATCAATCATAAGCTCATATTCATCATTGAGAATCTCAAGCTTTGCGATATCCTCATTAAGAGTAGTTACAAGCTCCTCATCATTCTTAGCACGGCGCTGATTGATTTCGGTAATAATAAGATAAGTAGCAAAATCACAGCCGTCATTAAAATCAAGAAGAAGCTCAAGGTCGGATGTAGCTCCGTTTACATAGTTTTCACAGATTCTGTCCTGAAGCTTAAGGTAAATATCGGAAATTTCACCTTCCGTTTTTTCTACCTGCTCTACATTTTCCTGAATATCACCTTCAATAGCTGATATTTCAATATTCAGAGCATCGATTTTTTCCTGAATAACACTCTTCTGTCCTTCAAGATCATCAATTTTCGTATTCAGAACGTCTATCTGAGCCTGGAAATTATCAATCTGTCCGGCAAGCTGTGAGGCATACTTCTCTTTATCCTGAATATTTTCTTTCAATTTATCAATTTCTGCCTGAGCCGCATCAATTTTCTCCTGAAGCTCCTCCTGCTTTTTTTCATACTCGTCAATTTTCTGCTGATCCTGAGAGCTTACAGTTGCAAAAATTACGATAGGAGAAGAAATAACGGAAAGAACGCACAGAACGAGAGCAATAATCCTTTTTAAAGAATTAACCTTCATCTACAACGACACTCCCCTGTTCCTTAAGATACTTTCTCATTGAAATAAGGCTTCCGAGGCCGCCCGTAACAACACTTACAGAAAGAAAACCGAAGAATATAACAAGTGCATATTCCCAGAAATTTACAACGGTATTACCAAGAATTGCAAAAATAGAAGCAAAGGGGCCTGCAAGAAGATGATAAAGAAGAGCAAGCACAAAAAATGATACCACAGATGATATAAGACCGATAAAGATACCTTCAACAAGGAAGGGCCACCTGATAAACCAGTTTGTTGCGCCTACAGCCTTCATAATGCTTATTTCAAGCTTACGTGAGAACATTGTGATTCGTACAGTATTGGCAATAATGAACATTGAAACAATAAAAAGAACTATTATAACACCGATACTGATAAAGGAAATTGCAGTTCTTATCTCTTCAAGCTTTGAAGCAAGATTACTGTTCTGCTGGATACTGTCAACTGTTTCAACTGAAGAAATATTAAGCACCGTTTCATCAAAAAGCTTCATATCAGAAACGGTAACTCTGAAGCCTACAGGCAGGAATGACGGGTCAAGATTCTTAAGCACCTCAGCATTATCACCGTAAGCTTCCTTTACACTGTTAAAGGCTTCTTCCTTCGAAACCATATCGCAGGAAGCAATATTTTCAATGCCTTCAAGTGCAGATTTTGTTTTCTCTATTGTTGCGTCATCAGCATCGACGTCACAAAAGACCATAACAACGTTCTGAGATTCAACATAGCTTAACATTGAATCAACATTAAGAAACAGCATAAAAGCGAAGCCGATTATAACAAGACAGGACATCAGAACCGCAACAGATGCAACAGACATCAGCCTGTTGATTGCAATGTTCTTTATACCCTCATGGGTAAGATAACGGATATTTCTGTTTTTCATAAATTACCTTCCGGGATAAATACGGTTCAATTATTCTGCTGCAGAATTATCTTCCGCTGTTTCAGCTTTTCCGTAATTATCGATAAAGTTTTCTATTTCAGCATCCTCAAGAGGTGCTTCATAATATGCATTAGGTGACGTTTTTTCGGGGATTCCGAAATCAACTCCGACAATCTCAGGATGAGCAGTATCCGAAAATACAGTGCCGTTCTTAATTGTAATGATTCTCTTATTATACTGCTTTGCGAGATCAACCTCGTGGGTTACCATAATAATCGTGGTATTCTTATTCTGATTGATATGGGTAAGGAGGTCTACGATTTCCTTTGACATTTCAGGGTCAATATTACCCGTGGGCTCGTCAGCAACGATAATATCAGCCTGATTTACGAGAGCTCGTGCAAGAGCTACTCTTTGCTGTTCACCGCCCGACAGCTGATTAGGGTAGCATTTTACCTTTGAGGATAAACCGACAAGACTGAGCGCATAAGCAACTCTTCTTGAAATATCCTTATTCTTTGCACCGATTACGTGCATTGCAAAGGCTACGTTATCATAAACAGTGCGGTTGGGAATAAGGCGGAAATCCTGGAAAACAATGCCAAGCTTTCTTCTGTAGTAAGGTATTTTGGATGCCTTGAGCGAATTGAGCTCAACTCCGTCAATGACTATGGAGCCTGCGGTAGGAACCTCCTCACGCATAATCATTTTGAGAAATGTACTCTTACCTGCACCCGACGCACCTACAACAAAAACAAACTCACCCTTATCAATATGAAGATTCAGGCCGTTAAGCGCTTTTGTGCCGTTCTGATATGTTTTTGACACATCGCAGAAATCTATCATAAAATGTAATTCCTTTAGCTAAAATTAAACTTAAATCAATACTTGATGGGAGAAGAATCAAGATACTTCTTAACCATAAGAGCAACCTTGAATACAATAGCATCATCAAATTCACGAAGGTCAAGACCTGTGAGCTTTCTGATTTTTTCAAGTCTGTAAACAAGAGTATTTCTGTGAACAAAAAGCTTTCTTGATGTTTCGGAAACATTAAGATTGTTTTCGAAGAACTTCTGAATTGTAAAAAGGGTTTCATGATCAAGTGAATCAATTGAGCCGACCTTGAATACTTCCTTAAGGAACATATCGCAGAGTGTTGTGGGAAGCTGATAAATAAGACGGGCTATACCGAGATTTTCACAATTGATGATAACCTTTTCTGTATCAAACACCTTACCTACCTCAAGAGCAATCTGGGCTTCCTTGAAGCTCTTAGCAAGATCCTTGATACTCTTTACAGCAGTACCGATACCGACAACAGCGTGATTTGTTGAGAAAGAGCCGAGTGAATCAATGACGCAGCGGGCAAGCTTTTCAAGATCCTTGCTGTCAGAAGCATTGGCAATATCCTTGATAATTGCAACATCATTTTCGTTTACGCTGATGACGAAGTCCTTGTTCTTATCGGGGAAAAGCGACTGAATAGTGTCAAACACTGAGGACTCGCATACCTCTGAAAATCTTACAAGCAGAACGACTCTTGTTGTATCATTATTAAAATGAAGCTCTCTTGCCTTAAGATAAATATCACCGGGAAGAATGTTATCAAGCATAACGTTCTTGATAAAGTTTCCTCTGTCATACTTTTCATCATAATACTGCTTGATGCTTGAAAGCGATACGGCGAGCATAGAAACATACTTTTCTGCAAGAGTATCGTTACCCTCAACAAAAACAGTATACTCAGGCTGCATCACAGAACCGAAAGCCTTATATGTATTGCCGTTGATTGCTGTGGCGGCATTGATTGAAAAAATTTCAGAGATACCAACGTTCACAACGTCTCCGATTCTTGTAAGCTCGGAACAAGCAATAATAGTACCGGTTTCATCAATAACACCTATTGTTCTGCCTACTGCTTCCTTCATCTGATGAAGCACGCTCTGGAAAAGACGGTTTGACATAATTTTCATCCTCTCAACTTTTAACAATGATTAAAGATATGCGCTTTTAGACAAATTCACAAAATTAAACAATGTTATTATACACACTTTTACTATCCATTGCAAGACCTTTTAGAGATTATTACAAATTTTTTTGTTTTTTTTATTCATTTCGGTAAGATTTGCTTAACAAGTTAAAAAAAATACACAACAGAAAGCCCGTTTTTTTGTAAAATAGGCTGTTGTGTATTTTCACCAAGTGTGTATATTGTTTTAACGGGATTTTAATAATTCAATGTCAGATTCTGTCAATTCCCTGGCTTCGCCGGGGAGCAAAGCCCTGTCAAGAGGAAGCTTTCCTATAGCAATACGCTCAAGCTCAATAACAGGATTTCCCGTAGAACCAAACATTCTTTTGATCTGATGGTATCTGCCTTCAACAATTATAATTTCATAACGGTATGCAGAATTTTCGGAGTTTTTTTCTATAAAGCTGAGTTTTGCAGGCTTGAACAACTCTTCTCCGATAAGCATACCTTCCTCAAAAAGGCGGAATTCATCAGCAGTTACTTCCCTTTCAACGTCAACGATATAGGTTTTAGGTACATGGTGAGCAGGTGACAGAATATCGTGAGCGAAAGCACCGTTATCAGTAATAAGCACAAAGCCGGTTGTATTTTTATCAAGTCTGCCCGCAGGAAAAAGACCGCTTCTTTTAAGAGAATCGGGCAGAATATCTATAACCGTTACATCATCGGAATCCTCGGTTGCGGAAACAACACCCTTCGGCTTGTTGAGCATTATATAGATATACTCTTTGTATTCAACAGATTTACCGTTTACGGTTACAGTATCATTTTCCGTATCAAGCTGAAATTCACCTTTAACAACAGAATTACCGTTTACCTTTACTCCCTTTTGTCTGAGTAATTTTTTTGCATCCGTTCTTGAAATATTCAGTTGTGATGATAAAAACTTATCAAGTCTCAGTATTGACATCTCTTACTGCTCCTGTAATAAAACCGTTTATTGCTGTACAAAGAATATCAGCCCCGATAATCTTACCTTCATAAACAAGCAAATTAATATATATGTTGTCGCTGTCTTCATATCCGGGATAATTCAATAACGGATAAGAAAAAACTGTAATTTTCCTGGACTTATACTTTTCAAGGTCAAATCCCTGTTTTTTCTGAAGAGAAGAATATTCTTCATACGTATCATCAAATATATAAGGAATGTTTTTTTCGGAAATAACTTCCGAATCAAAATCAACCTTCCAGCCGTTAACCGACAAAAACTCTGCTATCATACTGTCTGCCGTACTGCAACGTATATCATTCGTATAATCTGCCTTAATGAGTATCAGAGAAATAATAAAAATACAAAGCAGGCAAATCAGAATATCCGTAACGGTATTTCTCGGATAGCGAAGACACAACACCTTCATAAACAAACACCTCGCACAATAATATGCGAGGCATTTATTATTAATTCAATTACTGACCGATTTTCTTTTCGGTAACGGTCTTAAGCTGCTTTGAAGCAACTCTTACTCTGTTAAGGCTCTTTGTGAAATTATCGATGCTCTCAGCAAGGATATCGTCTGTTTCATTCATAATTGAATCAACGAATGCACTTGCACTGCTTCTGAGATCAGAAGCCCATTTCTGAGCATTGTCAACAATTTCATTTGAGTTAGCCTTTGCCTTATCAATAATATCTGCTGCCTGCTGCTTTGCATCTGCAATGATTTCAGCAGCATTCATCTGTGCGCCCTTTGTAATTTCGTGCTCCTCAACAAGCTTGCGTGCCTGTGCCTCAGCCTGTCTGATCTTAACATCAGCGGCATCGTTAGCCTGAGAAAGAATCTGCTTTCTTTCAGAAGCAATCTGTCTTGCCTTTACTACTTCATCGGGAAGAGCCACACGAAGATCAACAAGGATAGAACGGATAGCATCAGCATCAACCTTAACCTTATTGCTGCCGAATGCGGACTTGCCCTCATCAAGAATGTTTTCAATCTGATTGATTAAATCGTCAATTTTCATTTTATAAACTCACCTTTCTCTTATTCGTCTGATAATATCATCTTTTATTTCGGGAGGTACGAAGTCGCTGATATCTCCGCCGAAGCTGCATACCTCTTTAACTACACTTGAGCTTAAAAACATATATTCGGTGTCTGTTACCATAAAAATGGTTTCAACATCCTTTGCAAGCTTTTTATTTGTAAGCGCCTGCTTGAACTCATCCTCATAATCGGAAAGAACACGAAGTCCCTTTACAATTGCGACTGCGCCCTTCTGAACTGCATAATCAGCAAGAAGTCCGTCGTAGAAATCAACCTCGACGTTCGGAATATCTGCGGTACATCTCTTAATAAATTCAACTCTTTCTTCGGGAGTAAAAAGACCGCCCGCTTTTTTTGAATTCATAAGAACAACAACAATAACCTTATTGAACATCTTAGCCGTACGGGAAATAATATTAAGATGTCCTATCGTTATAGGGTCAAAGCTTCCGGGACATATTGCAATAGAATTCATATACTCTTCTACACTCCTTTACAATTGTCAACCCGATAAGCAGTAAGCTTTATCGAGGAGTAAGAATATACACGGTCAACAATAAAGCTGCCTACCGCATCCGGCAGCTCCTCATCGCTCTGAGTTTCACAGATTACAACCGCATCCTCGTTCACGGCATCACCTAAAAGCTCAAGAGCAGAAACACACAGCTCCTTATGATAAGGAGGGTCAAGAATTACAATATCAAACTTTTCGTTTGTAGTACGAAGATAAGCCGACGCATCAAGAAGAAATGTCTGAGCCTGAGAAGTAAACCTGCAAAGCTCAAGATTTTTCTTTACTACGTCAAGAGACTTTCTTGAAGAATCAACAAAAACCGCTTTTTCCGCACCGCGGCTGAGCGCCTCAATGCCAAGCTGTCCCGAGCCTGCAAAAAGGTCAAGCACCTTAGCGTCTGCAAGGCGGAACTGTATAATATTAAAAAGTGATTCCTTAACCTTATCGGTCGTGGGTCTTACATCAAAGCCTTCGGGAGAAATAAGCCTTCTTCCTCTTGCCTGCCCAGTAATTACGCGCATATAATTCACCAAAATATAATATTCACTATATTATCACATTAAATATAATGTTTTGTCAACTGTTATTTTTATTTTTTGACAAAAACTTTTAGGTTCTGAAATAATTATAAATAAGTCTTGCAAGGGAATTATTAATTCCCTCCGTTTTTTCAAGCTCTTCGATTTCAGCTTCGGCAATTTTTGACATCGAGCCGAACTTTTTCATAAGAGCCTTTGCACGTTTTTCACCGATTCCTGGAATTGAAGTCAAAGAAGAAACATAAGTGTTTTTATTTTTCAGCTGTCTGTGATAGCCTATGGCAAATCTGTGCACTTCCTCCTGAATATCTGCAATAAACGTAAATACACTTCGGTTATCATTAATTGAAATTTCTTCGCCGACAGCGGTTATTGCCCTTGTGCGGTGCTTTGAGTCCTTTACCATACCGAAAAGAGGCACATCAAAATTTCTTTCCTTGAATATCGGCGCCACGGCATTTACCTGACCGATACCGCCGTCAAGCAGAATAAGGTCGGGTTTTACACCAAAAGAATTATCCATACCCTTGAATTTTTCATATTCATTGATTCTTCTTGTCAGAACTTCTCTTAATGAACGGTAATCATCCTGACCTTCAAAGGATTTGATTTCAAATTTTCTGTAAGCCTTTTTGTCGGGCCTGCCGTCGCTGTAAACCACCATGGCTCCGACATTTTCACTTCCGTTCATATTGGAAATATCATAAGCTTCTATAACATACGGAATTTTCTCAAGACCGAGAAGCTCTTTCAGTTCAAGAAGCACGGCTGAGCGCTTGTTGTTGTATGACAAGAGTCTTGACAGCTTTTCGGCAGCATTCTGCTTTGCCATTGCCATAAGTGTTGCACCTTCACCGATTTTGGGTGTAAAAAATACGACACTGTGAGAGGAATATTTTTCGAAAAATTCTTTAAGAAGAGCATTTTCGCTTAAATCAATGTCAACACAAATTCTGTGTGGATAATCATTTCTGAGAGTATAATAATTTGAAATCATCTCAACGTAGTCATCAACATTGCCTTCAATTCTGTCAAAAACAAAGCTTTCGGTATTTACAATAGTACCGTTTCTTACGGAAAGAACATTAAGACAGGTTTTTTCTTCAATGCTCTCAACACCGAAAACATCCTGATTCTTGTACTTCATATCAACAACAGTCTGCTTCTGCGCAATCTTTTCAATGGACTTCAGTTTATCACGCAGCTTTGCTGCACGTTCAAATTCAAGATTCTCGGCGGCTTTTTCCATATCCTCACGCAGTTCACGGATGATTTCGTTTTTCTCACCGAGAATGAATCTCAATGCTTCATCACAATTGCGGTTATGCTCAGTCTCACTGATTTTACCTGCACACGCACCGGAACATAAATTAATATGATAATTAAGACACGGTCTGCCCCGTTTTTTTATATCCTGCGGGAATTTTTTGTTGCAGTGCGGCAGCATAAAAATATCGAGAGCTTCCTTTACTGCCGTATTGACATAATCCTTTGACATATAAGGACCGTAATATATACATCCGTCATCATCCTTACGGAAAACACAGGATATATTCTTCCAGCCGTCTTTTTTTACCTTGACATAAGAATATCCCTTGTCATCCTTCAGCAAAATATTATACTTCGGCATATTCTGCTTTATAAGACTGCATTCAAGAACCAATGCTTCAAACTCGGTCGATACGATAATGTAATCAAAATCACTGACGTTTTCAACCATTTTTCTGACTTTTACGGTGTGACGGTTCTGCGAACCGAAATATTGGCTTACGCGGTTCCTCAGATTTTTTGCCTTACCTATATATATTATCTCTTTCGAGGAGTTTTTCATTATATAAACTCCGGGCTGCACCGGCAGCGCCTGAGCTTTTTTCAACAGTTTTTCTAATCTTTCAGACATTATTCTCACCCACAAAAAAAAGTGTATCGGAAAAAACCGATACACCAATCAATTATTAACTCAGTCGATGCATCCGTTATTAATAAATGCACCAAGCTCTTCAAGAGCTTTCTTAGCCTCTACAGCTTCCTTTTCATCCTTATCTTCAATAATAAGAGTAACGGAATCTCCGCCAACAATACCAAGCGAGAGAACACCTAAAAGGCTCTTTGCGTTTGCTCTGCGGTTTTCCTTTTCAATGAATATACTGGGCTTATAATTTGTTGTTTTGCTGATAAAACGAGTAGCAACCTTTGAATGAAGTCCGACGTCATTCTTTATTGTAAATGTCTGCTCTAACATGGGGTGATCTCCTCTCGGATATTGATTTCTAATATATTATAGCACAAACCGATTTTCAGTCAATCAAAATAATTAAACAAAAAAACAATTCGTTTGAAAGACTAAAAACCCACAAAATTTAATTTTCTTATTTGTTGAACTTTACTATAATTTTTTTATCAAATACAGCAAAAAATTTCAAAATAATTAATCATTTTTAAGTTTGTCCAACATTTTTATGTCTTCTTTTGTCAAAACTGCTGTTTCAAGGAGCTCAGGCCGCTTTTCAAGAGTACGCTTCAGAGACTGCTCACGCTTCCATTTTTCAATATTGGCATGATGTCCGGATATCAGCACATCGGGAACATTTTTACCGTTCCACGTATAAGGCTTAGTATACTGCGGATGCTCAAGAAGTCCGTTATAGATGCTCTCCCCCGAATATGCTTCTTCATTGGGAAGAACGCCGTCAATCATTCTTGAAACACAGTCAATAAGCACAAGAGCCGGTAATTCACCGCCGGTCAGAACATAGTCACCGATGGATATTTCCTCATCGACTATTTCCTCAAGAACACGCTCGTCAACACCCTCATAATGTCCGCAGAGGATAACGAGATTATCAAGCTTTGACAATTCTACAGCCTTCTGCTGAGTCAGCACCTTTCCCTGAGGAGACATATAAACCACGTGGGGCTTTGCAATAAAATCCTTTGTAACTTCACGGAAGCAGTCATATATGGGCTGTGCCATCATAAGCATACCCATACCGCCGCCGTAAGGCGTATCATCAACGTTTTTATGCTTGTTAAGAGTATAATCTCTGATATTGTGAGAATAAACCTCAATAATATTCTTATTTATTGCTCTACCGATTATGCTCTGCGAATAAACACCCGAGCACATTTCGGGAAAAAGAGTAAGAATATCAATCCGCATTATCAAAAATTCCTTTCATAGGTCTTATCTTAACAAAATTCTCTTCAACATTTACCTCAACTACAACCTCTTTTATAGAGGGAATGAGGTATTCGTCGTTTTTTTCATCGGTAATATGCCATACGTCGTTAGCACCCGTAGGAGAAACGTCGGAAATTTTACCGTAAGATTTGCCGTCATCGGCATCAAAAACGTCACAGCCTATAAGCTCCTCAATAAACCACGTGCCGTCGGGAAGATTTGCATCGTCACGCTTTATATAAAGCATTCTGTTTTTCATCTTTTCGGCATCGTTCATTGAATTTATATTTTCGAGCTTCATTAAAATAACATTTCCGTGAGGACGGCAGGCTGAAACTTTGACGGGCTGAGTACCCTTAATGTCGAAATACACGGTTCTGAAGGATTTCGCAAAATCGGGAGAATCGCACCATGGATTGACGCGAATCTCCCCTTTTATACCGTGTGTTCCGACTATCTGTCCTAATTCAAGATAGTCTTTTTTCATAATCAGATTTCGGGAATTTCAACGGTAACCTCTCTGCCGCACTTAGCAGAACGTGAAATACCGTCAATGATTGCCTGGTTATAGATAATCTGGCTTGAGGGAACGGGGGCAGTGCCGCCTTCCTTAACAGCATCAATGAAGAGTCTGATCTTATTATAGAAGTTATCTTCATTATTGTCTCTTTCGGGAACGATTGTCTCAACATCGCTGCCTGCAATTGTTCTGTAAATCTTAAGAGGACCGCCGATGCTTCCGTTCCAGCACTCAGTTGAAGGAATACGAAGACCTGCCTTTGTACCGAGGATAATTGTATCACCGGGAGTATCAAGGTTCATAGCCCAGGAAATTCTGAAGTCGAGAATAATTCCGCCCTCAAGACGTACAAATGCAGCAGCAAAATCGTCAACGCTGAAAAGATCTGCATATTCGGGATGTCCGGGGAAGGTTACGGGATCCTTTCCGAAGAATGCGGAAGTGTAACCTGAAACTGTAAGAGGCTTGGGATAGCCGACTGCATTGAGAACCATATCAAGAGAATAACAGCCGATGTCAGCGAGAGCACCGATACCTGCAGTCTTATCTTCAATAAAGCTGGTACCGTAAGGAGTGGGAATACCGCGTCTTCTGCCGCCGCCGGTCTGAATGTAATAAACATCACCGAGCTCGCCTGATTCAACGATCTTCTTAACCATCTTCATATTTTCATCAAATCTGGGCTGGAAGCCGATGGAAAGAATCTTTCCGCTCTTCTTTTCAGCCTTGCAGATTTCAACAGCCTCTTCAAGAGTAACGCACATAGGCTTTTCAAGAAGAACATTAACGCCCTTTTCAAGAGCATAAATGGAGCATTCTGCATGTGTTCTGTTGTATGTACATACGCTTACTGCATCAAGCTCTTCAGCATCAAGCATAGACTTGTGGTCGGGATAGCATCTTACACCTTCAATGCCGTTATCCTTGCAGAACTTTTCTGCCTTACCGGGAATAAGATCTGCAGCAGCAACAATTTCAACATCGGGGCATCTGAGATAGTTAGCAACGTGTGCTTCAGCTATCCAGCCTGTGCCGATAATACCTACTTTTACTTTTTTGGAAGTGTCAACTACCTTTTCCTCAGTTGAACCTTCCTTGAAACGATCAAGAATACTTGCCATAATAAAAAACCTCCGTTTTTATCTGTTTATTAAAGCTAAAAGCTTATTTTGAATAATACCGTTTGAGCAAAGAACCGGCGAAGGCTCAGAGAAACCAATATCCGCACCGCTGAAGTCGGTAACCGTTCCGCCTGCTTCCTTAATAAGAACCGTACCTGCCATATAATCCCAGGGACAAAGAATACACTCGAAGAATCCGTCAAGCTTACCGCAGGCAATATTTGCCATATCAAGTGCTGCGCTGCCGCTTCTTCTTAAATCCGAGCAATTGCAGAAAATATTACGGGCAATACGGAAACCCTCTTCGGAGTACTCCTGCTTTCTGTAGGGTGTAGTACCGAATGAAACAACAGCCGTCGGCATCTCTCTGTCGGAAACAGAGATGCGCTCTCCGTTTTTATATGCACCCTTTCCGTCAACGGCTATAAACAGATCGTCTCTGTAGGGGTCATATACACAGCCGAATACGGGCTTCCCGTCGAAAAGAGCTCCCACGGAAATTGTGGATGCGCCGAGATTATGTATAAAGTTAGTAGTACCGTCAATGGGGTCAATTACAAAACAAAGACCTTTTTTTGTGTCGTCCGCAAAATTATCCTTTTCTTCCGCAAAGAAATGCGCTTCAGGGAAAAGCTCGGTAAGACCTGTAATAAGTCTTTCCTGCACACCTTTATCGTAAACCGTAACAAAATCGGCATCGCCTGCTTTTTTCATTACGTCGGAAGAATCATTTTCATCAAGTGAAGCACAAGTCATAAACTTACCGCAATCAAGAATCAATTCCTTGAAAATTTCAAGCTTTTTATCTGTAAAAACATCCATTATTCTTCAAACTCCAATGCCATAGCATGACCCATTTTTGTTGTTATCAGGTCCTTAAAGCCGTTCTTTCTGTAGAAGCTGATAGCAAGGTCATTGTCCTCACCGCAGACCATCATCATATTTTTTATTCCCTTTGAGTGAAGATGACTTTTAAGTGTGCTTATAAGGAGAGAGCCCAGCCCCATTCTCTGATAATTATCATCAATATCTATATGGAAATGGGAAGGATAATCCTTTTTGAACATTGAATGGGAAAGAAGGTCAAGCTTCGCTTCAACGTATCTTCTGGGGCTTATGGATGCACACTGATTGATATATTCGGCCTTGAAGGCCTCTTCGTACTTTTCATAATCCTCTGCACAGATGATGTATCCTACAGCCTCGTCATTTTCATTAACTGCAACAAAGCAGTTTTCAGGCTCTTTTTCGATATAGTAATTGCAATACATCAGTAGGATGTACTTCTTTGTATCCTCTGAGGATTCTTTGCATCCTGCGTTTGCAAGACAGATATTCTGAACCCTTTCCTTATCGGATTCCTTATAAGCTCTTACAGAAACCATAATTCACCTCAACTGTTTTTTTCAATTATATAATTAATTTTTAAAAAAGTCTATATAAAGTATATTATTTTTTGAAAAAATGTGGTATATTTGTGTCAAGCAAAATAAAACGGAGAATCAGATTATGAAATACGCAACAATAGGCACATCATGGATAACGGAAAAGTTCATTTCTTCGGCAAACACTGTTGAAGATATGACTCTTACCGCAGTGTACTCCAGAAACGCAGAAAAAGCTGCAGAATTTGCAAGCAGGCACAATTGTGAAGCATTCTTCACAGACCTCGACAAAATGGCAGAAAGCGACTGTTTTGAGGCAGTATATATTGCAAGCCCAAACGTCTGTCACTATGAGCAAAGCAAGCTTTTTCTTTTAAACGGCAAAAACGTTATATGCGAAAAGCCTGCAACAACCACAAAAGAACAGATGGAAGAATTGATTAGTCTTGCAGAACAGAGAAATCTCATTTACTGCGAAGCAATAATGACAATTCACACTTCAGGGTTTGAAGCCATCAAGACAAATCTCGCACGAATCGGAAATATCCGCTCCGCACACTTTGATTTCTATCAGTTATCGTCAAAATATCCGTTATACATTGAAGGTAAAAATCCGAACATATTCAATCCCGAAATGCACACAGGCTGTCTTATGGACATAGGTGTATATAATCTGTATCTCTGTGTCGGATTATTCGGAAAACCCGACAGGATTATATCAGACACTGTATTTCTCCCTAATCGCTGTGATGCGGCAGGCACTGCGATTTTCAGATACGGTGATAAATCTGTAGTACTCAATTACTCTAAGGTGGGACAGACCTATTCTCATTCCGAGATTATCGGCGACACGGGAACGATTCTTATTGAATCTGTTTCCCAGCTTACGGGCACATATTTCAAGCACAAGGAACAGACAGAGTGCATTGTACCCGACGAGGTTTCCCGTGACGAAATTATGAGCGGTGAAATAAAGTTCTTCAAAAAAATGTGTGAGAATAAGGATTATTCAGATAAAGACTATAATTTCGCGAAGCAAAGCGCACTTACAGTCAGAGAGGTCTGCGACACAATAAGAAAGGACAATTCTTTTCTCTTTTAAGTAAGATTCCTTTCAATATATCTGATAACGTCGGCAACACAGCCGTCATCGGATGAACAGACAATTATCTTTGCGGCATTTCTGGCTAATTCCTCACCGCTTGAGGGACAAAAGCTTATATCTGCCGCTGAGAGCATATCTGTATCATTTGAACCGTCACCTATGCAGAATGCCTTGTTTTTTTCAACGCCGAGATAGGCTGCCAGCTGATGAAGAGCATTTCCTTTGCCGGAAGAAGCAGACAAAATTTCAACAAATGAACCCCTTGTGGGAATATATTTAAGCTTACACATATCCGTAATATCAAAATATTCCTGCAGTTCCTTTGCCCTCTCCCCTGCACTCACCATAACCTTTACAATGGGAAACATATCCTCGGAAAACTTTTCCGCATCATTAAATGAAGCAAGCTTCAGCGCATCAAAATGCCTGAGATTTGCTTCATTTTTGTTTATAACAAAAACCCGTCCGTCAACGGTATAAAGCTCCGTACCGAGATAAGGGTTATCTTCAAGCATTCTGTTAAGCACGTCAATATTTTCCGCACCTATAGCATTCGTAAAAGCAATCTCTTCAGACTTATAATCATACGCCATAGCGCCGTTTCCGAGAAGAACGGGTGCATTTATTATCTCCTCGGAATAATTATGAAAGCCTTCCTTTGTCCTGCCTGTGGATACAGTAAAAAAACCGCCCTCACTTATAAAATGTTTTACTGCGTTAATATTATTTTCAGGGATATTCCCCTTAGAATCGGTAAGCGTACCGTCAAAATCGGACGCTATTAAATAACCGTCAAAAATTCCCATCGGAATCACCTCATTATAATTTTATCACTAATATTTTTATTTTTCAACATCTTCCTTTTTATTGACAAATCCGTGAAATGTATTATACTTTAATTCAGAAATAAACGGAGGTAAATAAACATGATCAAATCAATACCCAACGGCGTATATCCCACAATGATTACTCCCTATACAACAGATAACAAGATAGACTACAATGCAGTTGAACAGCTTCTTCACTGGTATACCGAAAGAGGCGTTGCAGGCATTTTTGCTATCTGTCAGTCAAGCGAGATCTTTTTCCTTTCCTTTGAAGAAAAGCTGGAGCTTCTGAAATTCATTATGACACATAAGCCCGAAGGTCTTTCAATCGTTGCAAGCGGTCATACCGCAGATGACCTTGACAGACAGATTTACGAAGCAAATGCGTTTATTGACTGCGGAATCGATTCCTACGTTTTCATTTCAAACCGTTTTGCAAAAGCTGACGAAGATGATGATATTCTTCTTAAAAATATGGAATATGTTGCATCAAATATTCCCGAAATCGGTCTCGGTGTTTATGAATGCCCCTATCCCTACAAGAGAATTCTCACTCCCTATGTTCTCAAGAGAATGGCAGAAACGGGCAAATATCAGTTCCTCAAGGATACCTGCTGTGACCTCGGAATGATTCAGCAAAAGCTTGATGCAGTAAAAGGCTCCGAGCTCAAGATTTATAACGCAAACTCCGCTACACTTCTCGATTCCCTTAAAATCGGCTGTGCAGGCTTTTCGGGTGTTATGGCAAACTTCCATCCGGAGATTTATGCTGACCTTTGTAATTGCTGGAAGGATGAACCCGAAAAGGCTGAAAAACTTCAGAATTTTGCAGGCTTTTTCTCAGTTGCCGAGTGTCAGTGCTACCCCGTAAACGCAAAATACTATCTGTCACTTGACGGACTTGATATCAACATCGACAGCCGTGCAAGAAATAAGGCAGAATTCACACCTAACCGTATGGCAGAAATCAAACAGATGTATGAGCTTACAAAGGACTTTAAGAAATTGATTTATTAATGCGAATAACAGTTAACGGCAGTCACATGAGTGACTGCCGATTCTTTATTCTATTACCAATGTTTCGCCCGTATCTATGAGATTGAAGAAAGCAGGCTTTTCGAAAAGCGAACGGTTGGGACAGTGAAGAGTCAATTTGAGATTTCCGTCAAGATCACGGAAGACCATACCGTGACCTCCGTCCTTTGTAAATATGGGTTCAAGCTGAATCCAATTACCGTCTATATTATCATTATCTGATACTGCGATACACTGATAGTACTGACCTCTGACTATTGTTGACCATATCATATACAGTCTGTTATTAAGTCCTCTGTACATAAAGGGACCGTCAGTTACGTATCTGTGTTCAGCGTTGGGACAGACTCCGCTTGCATCAGAGCCCTTGAACAATAAAACAGGCTCCCCTATTGCTTCTGTCAGAGTATCATTGAGCTTAATATAGCAGACCGTGCCGTTGAGAATCTGCACGTGCTCGTGGCAGAACACAAGATAAGGTGTTCCGTTATTATCAACATAAAGTGTACCATCGAGACTCCACCACTCTGAAGGTGTAAGAGCCTTTTTTGAGCATGGCACAAATTCACCGTCGGGAGTATCAGAAACGAGAGAATACGTACCTCTCATACCGTTTTCCTGCGGGAAGGTTGCAAATATATAATACTTGCCCTTGAATTCATGAATTTCGGGAGCCCAGTTGGAGCTTGAATTCATACCGAATTTTGCAGAATCAAATATCTGAACGGGATCACTCCAGTTTTCAAGGTCTGTACCGACATACACGTCAAAGCCGCCGGTTGAAATTCCGAAATCCTTGGCTCTTGTACCGTAAAGATAATACTTACCGTCTTTCACAAGCACAAAGGGGTCTCTTATGTTGATATCGCAATTTTTCATATTAAACATCCTTTACTGAAGATATTTTTCTCTGAGTTTCAGAATTGTTTCTTTGTCGATAGAGTATACTTTTTCAAAGAATTCAAAAATATCGGAGTAATCATTATGAATACGGTGAAGAAGTCTCTCCATATATTCCCTTTTTACCCCCATTAGTATTGCAAGACATTTTCTGTGCCATCTGTTTTTTATAACAAAAGGTGCAAAAACTCTTGTTTTTATAATTTCAGCTGCAGAAAAACGGTTGGTTGCAAGAAAATCCTCAACAATTACTTCTTCATCGACTCCAAGAGCAAGAAGAATAAGCATAGACACAATTCCCACACGGTCCTTACCTGCACTGCAATGCCACAATACTGCTTCGTTATCCCCTGAGAAA
This sequence comes from Acutalibacteraceae bacterium, assembly GCA_045659105.1. Taxonomy (GTDB): domain Bacteria; phylum Bacillota; class Clostridia; order Oscillospirales; family Acutalibacteraceae; genus RUG806. The sequence goes on along the minus strand of JAZOWG010000050.1, from coordinate 29,044 downwards.
ATTGAAAATATCTCAGGAATAAGTGTCTTGGAGCGCTCACCGAAAACAAGCATTTCATACATATCGAAGAATATATCCTCAGGTCTTCTGGATCTATCCTCAAAAAGATTGAACCAGGATTGAATTGAATACTCATCCCTCGTAATTCCGAGATAAGCCTTATCAAGCAACGGAACTCTTACATAATTAACAGCAGGTGTAAGATTATCCGGTTTTTCCTTAATTTCCGCATCAATACGCAAATCTATTACGGTTTTAAGATTATACTTTTCCGTAAGTGTTTTAATATCATTATCCGTGGCTTTTGACAGCTGACCGCTTCTGATTAACATATTATGCCGAACAACTCTGCCGTCAATAGTAGGATAACCTCCGAATTCACGGGTGTTTTTAGGCTTTTCAAGCCTTATCCTTTTAATTTGCATAAAAATTTTTAATCCTTATAGAATATTCTGAATATTTTTCTTACTATTGCAGGACTGCTGAAAACAAATATACGCATATTGTCGCCTCCCTTATCAGCTTTTAAGAAGAAAGAAGCCTGCTGCTATCAGGAGCACCGCTAAAGCGATTATAAGAATTTTCGTAGGAAAACAATAAGCAAGAAATAATCCTGCACCGAAGCTTATAACAATAAACCCTTTGGAACAATTTCGTCTTCTCATACTCCACCTCAAGCATACTGACAGCTGCAGTAAATTTACCACAGTAAATAATACGCAAAGAAAGGAGCATTAGTGCCTGTCAGGCTAAATTTGTTCCCATTTCCTGAAGTTTTTTACCTCTTCATACATTTTGACATAGCTTTCGTGCCGTTCTTTTGAAATGATTCCGGCTTCAACAGCCTTGATTACCGCACAGCCCTTATCGGTTGTATGTGAACATGAAAGAGAAAACTTACAGTTATCCGTAAAGTCCGAAAACTCGGGAAAACAGTCAGGTAATTCGTCCTTGAAAATTCTTTCCGATGAATTCTCAAAATCAATCGAGGAAAAGCCGGGTGTATCGGCAACAAATCCGCCGCAGATTCTGTAGAGACTGACTGTTCTCGTTGTATGCTTGCCTCTGCCGAGCTTTGAGCTCGTTTCGTTGACGGCAAGTGAAAGCTCAGGCGCAATTGCATTAATTATGCTGGATTTTCCGACACCCGAATTTCCGGTAAATGCACACACGTTTCCGTCAATAAGGTTCACGATTTCTTTTATTCCTTCATTGTTCAAAGATGAACAACAAACAGTCTTAATTTTACTTTTGGAATATATTTCTTCATACTGAGAAGTATCCGAAAGGTCGGATTTTGAAAATACAACTATCGGCTCAATACCGTGATACACAGAAAAAGCACTTAATTTATCGATAACATAAAGATTCGGCTTCGGGTCAAGAACGGAGGACACAATAAAGAGTCTGTCAATATTTGCAACAGGCGGACGGATGAGAAAATTCTTTCGCGGAAGTATTTCCGCTACGGTCCCCTTTTCACCGTCAGCTTCAATAATAACGTTATCTCCGACCAGGGGCGTAATATTCTTCTTTCTGAAGCTGCCCTTAGCCTTACATTCAAAAACCGCATCAGCGGCTTCAACAAAATAAAAGCCGCTGATTGATTGAATTATCCTTCCGGTAATTTGTTTCATACAAATACTCCGTAATTTTCAGATTATTGCTCTTAGGGAGTGCCGCTTCCTTCTTCAGGAGGCGGTGCAACTGCCGCTGTCGTATCTTCTGCGGGAGGAATAACGGGAGCTGTTGTTTCCTCTACAGAAGGTGCTGTCGATTCTTCGGCAGGGGGAACAAGACCGCTTCCGCCTTCGCTTACAACTATAGTAATAATTGTAGCGGTTGAATATTTGGCAGTTTCACTGTAAATGGGCGACTGAGATATTACGAGTCCTTCTGCAACCGTATCGCTTGCCTCTGTTGTAACCCTGACCTTATTGAAGCCGGCAGCGGCAAGAGCAGCCTCTGCAGCACTCTGCGTCATACCTACTACATCAGGAACGGAAGCCTTAGTTGAGAGCTGATAACCGTGAACGTTGGAGAATGTGGGAGGTGTTGTAGTAAAGTCAATGTCACCGGTATAAATAAGCACTGCATCACAGAAAATCTTGAATGAGTTTTCCTTATCAGAGCCTGTAAAGCTGAGCTGATAGCTTTCACCGTTAAGTGCAACACCTTCAATTGAATCATATGCAGTCTCATTAAGATACGTCTTTATTGTACCCTTGGTGTCACCAAGTGAAGGAAGTGAAATCGTAAATACTGCAGTATTTGTAGCAGGAATGCCGTTACCGATAACAAGATTTACGTTAGTACCTGCATTTACAGCAATAGTAGGATCAGGTGTCTGGCTTATAACGAAGCCTTTAAGTGAAGGATCGCTTGCACCCTGAGTAATAGCACCGACAGTAAGTCCTGCAGCAAGAATCTTTTTCTTAGCAGCCTCAAGCTCATAACCAACAGTGTTAGGAACTCTTGTTGATCCGGAGTCATTCTTTCCCGTAGCATAATATACGTATACAGTACCCTTATATGCAGTGTACTTATTACCTGCAGGCTCTGTATAAATTACAAGGCCCTCATCCCTTGTTTCATCAACAAGAGGAATAAGCTCAACAACAAGACCTGATGCACGAAGAATAGATTCGGCTTCAATTGACTTTTGGCCCGTAACATCCTGAACAAGAACCATTTCAACGCTTGTTGCCACAGTAAGCTTCAGAACAGTATCCTTTGAAACCTTATCACCTGCTTCGGGATACTGATTGCAGACGTGTCCGTCCTCGTAATTTGAATTATATTCATACTGCGGAGGATTCTCAATAGCAAGCTCGGGATACTTCTCAAGAATTTCATCAAAATCCATATTTATAAAGTTGGGAACTTCTATTTCATCCCTTGAGAAAATGCCGAAAATGTCAATTTTATCTATAAAGCTTTCGTTATTGTCGCCGGATGAGCCCATTGAGCTTCCGAACACTGCAAAAATAACAATGCCGATTACAATTACAAGAGCAACTGCGGCGCCGATAAGTACGGGAAGCAAGGAGCTTCTTGTTTCCTCTTCTTCATCATCATAATCATCGTAATACTCGTCTTCATCATCAAGCGGAGCCACGGGAATATTAGTCGAAATATACTTTGTGGGAGCCTTATCTATAAAATACTGATAATCAAAAACTATGTCGGGATTCTTTCTGAATTCGTCAAGATCAAGAAGAAATTCAGCGGCAGACTGATATCTGTTGCCCGGCTGCTTCTGCATAGCCCTGAGGCAAATCTGCTCTAAACCGGCAGGAATTTCCGAATTGAAGGCGGAGGGCTTCACGGGCTCACGCTGAACGTGCATAAGAGCAATATCCTCATCGCTTGCACCGTTAAAGGGAGTCTTTCCCGTGAGCATTTCATAAAGAACAACGCCGACGGAATAAATATCCGATTTTTCATCCGTATATTCACCCTGTGCCTGCTCGGGGCTTACATAGTGAACAGAGCCTATAGCACCAGATTCAACGGGAGCTTTAATTTCACCGCGCTTGAATGAAGCAATTCCGAAGTCGGTAACCTTAATCGTCGCATTAGGTAAAAGAAGAATATTCTGAGGCTTGATATCTCTGTGTATAACACCCTTATCATGAGCATGGGAGAGAGCCTTGAGTATCTGAACGGAAACAATAAGAGCTTCCTTCCAGTCAAGTACCTTCTGACGCTCAATAAATTCCTTCAGAGTGATACCCTCAACATGCTCCATTACAATATACTGCAGATCTTCACCGAAGCAGACGTCATAAACCTTTACAACGTTGGGATGATTAAGAAGAGAAATTGCCCTCGATTCATTCTTGAAGCGTGCAGTATACTCGTAATTTTCAAGATATTCGTCCTTGAGAACCTTGAGTGCTACAATTCTGTCATCAACTCGGTCATAGGCTTTATATACTCTTGACATTCCGCCTACACCGATAATCTCCTGAATCTCGTATCTGTTATTAATTACCTGATTAACACTTATCTCCATTACACCACATCCTCACTTATCTCTTTACAAGTACGGCAGTTATATTATCACCGCCGCCGTTATTATTAGCAGCCTTTATAAGCTCTGCTGCAATATTTTCAAATTCAATATCTGTACTGTTTACCAATCCGAGAAGCTCATCAGAGCCGACAAAATTATATAGTCCGTCAGAACAAAGCAACAGACAGTCACTATCAAAAGCAAAGGAATAAAAATCAATATCAACGTGATTATCCACACCTAAAGCTCTTGTTATTATGTTTTTGTAGGGATAAGAAGCCGCTTCTTCTGCTTTCAGCTCACCGTTATCAATCTTTTGCTGAACAAGCGAATGATCCTTTGTAAGAAGCTTAATCTCTTTTCCGACAAAGTATGCACGGCTGTCACCAACGTTTGCGAGCAGCAATTCACTGCCTCTGCAGACAAAAGCTACAACTGTCGTCCCCATACCCTTATATTCCGGGGTTGTTGATGCAAGACCGTAAATTTTGAGATTAGCCGTTTTTATAGCCTTTGAAAGCAGCTGCGATGCTTCCTGAATTGAAATGTCAGAATTAAAGCCTTCAACAAAACGGTCTGTGATTTCTTTAACCGCAATACCTGATGCAACGTCACCGGCATTCGGCCCGCCCATTCCGTCACAGACAACACCAAAGCAGGAATTATCATCAAACAGAGTAACGTAACAGTTATCCTGATTCGATTCACGCACTATTCCCTTGTCAGTTTTCATAGAATAACGCAAATTGAATTCTCCTTCCGGTGCTCATTTTTTCTGTACACTGCGCCTTAGCTGACCGCAGGCAGCATTTATATCAGAGCCGAGTTCACGGCGGACCGTAACGGTAAAGCCCTTTGACGAAAGTATATCAGAAAACCGTTTTACTCTCTCGGGAGAGCTTTTTTTACAACCCGTTTCAGTAACCTCGTTAACAGGTATAAGATTTATATGACACAGCATTCCTTTAAGAAGCTTTGCCAGAGCCAACGCACATTCATCTGTATCGTTGACATTATTGACCAGAGAATATTCAAAAGATATTCTTCTCGATGTCTTTAATGTATATTCACGGCAGGCTCTGATTAATTCATTAACCGGATATTTTTTATTCACGGGCATCATAGATGAACGAAGCTCATCCGTCGGTGCATGCAGTGAAACAGAAAGCGTAAGCTGAAGATTCTCTTCCATAAGACTGTATATTTTAGGAACGATTCCGCAGGTAGAAAGAGAAATATGTCTCATACTGAGATTCACACCGTTTTCATCAGTCACAAGCTGAAGAAATTTCAGTACATTATCATAATTATCAAATGGCTCGCCCATTCCCATCATAACAACGTGAGAAACTCGGATATCATTATCGCGGCTGATAGCATATATCTGCGACAGAATTTCAGAAGGATTAAGATTTCTGACAACACCTGAAAGAGTTGAAGCACAGAACGTACATCCCATACGGCAGCCGACCTGCGAGGAAACACAGACTGTGTAGCCGTATTTATATTTCATAAGAACCGACTCAATAAACTCACCGTCGTGCAATTTAAAAAGATATTTCACCGTACTATCATACTCGGAAACGAGTTTTTTTTCAATAGCACAGCTAAAAATGACAAAATTGTCATTAAGAAACTCTCTTAAACTAAGCGAGAGATCAGACATCTGACCGAAATCGGTAACAAAAGCTTTATGTAACCATCTGTATATCTGCTTAGCTCTGAATTTCGGTTGTCCGAGAGCGGTTATTTCATTTGTAAGCTCCTGAAGATTAAGCGATAAAATATCTTTTTTCATCAAATACCTCTGAAAAATTTTGCAATAAAGAATCCGTCACCGCCGTAAGCTTCGGGGAAAACGGTAATATATCTGTCTGTAAACGACCTGTAATATTCATCGTCAGCAATATAAAAATCGGGATGGCTTGCAAGGAAAGCATCACAGATAAGGTCGTTCTCTTTTTTATTAAGCGTACAGGTTGAATAAATAAGAGTTCCTCCGGGCTTTACAAGCTCGCAGCAGGAATAAAGAATTTCCTTCTGAATAACGGGAATATCCGAAAGCTCATCGGTTTTCTTATAGCGGATTTCAGGCTTTCTGCCCATAACCCCAAAGCCTGAGCAAGGCACGTCACAAAGCACGACATCTGCCTTTTCTGTTTTTAAGAAAAGCTCTCTTGCATCAGAACATATTGTTTTAACATTTTTAATACCGAGACGTGCTGCTGTATCAGCAATGAGCTTTATTTTATGCTCATACATATCACATGATGTTATGCTTCCGGTATTACCGAGATATTGAGCTATTGAAAAGGTTTTTCCTCCGGGAGCTGCACAGCAGTCAACAACAGAGTTGCCCGGTTTTACACCTGCTACTCTGCAGCAAAGCTGAGAGGACATATCCTGCACAAAAAACCAACCGTTCTTAAACGCCTGAAGCCTTGTTATATCCCCCGTATTTTCAACAGTAAGACAGTTTTCAAGCTTTGTTTTTCCGGTAACAACTCCGTCCGATTCAAGAGACGCTATGAGCTCTTCCTCTGTGCACTTTAAGGTATTAACTCTTATAAAAATCGGTCTTCTGCCGTTAAAAGCAGAGAGGATTTCAACGGTTTTTTCATAACCGTAATCATTTACAAGACTGTCCGCAATTGAAGCATCAACCGAATAAATTACGCTGAGGTCATTATCGGGAAGCATAATTTCGTTTACAGAAATCTTTCTCAGCACAGCATTTATAAGGCCTGCAGCAAAAGACGAGCCTGATTTTTTTGCAATCTTGACAGACTCATTTACCGCAGCGCTGTCGGGAATCTTATCACAGAAAAGAATCTGATAAGCACCTATACGGAGAATTGAAAGCACCTCGGGCTTGAGTTTTGAAAGCTTTGACGTAAGATACAAGGAAATATTATAATCGAGCGTCAGCTTTTTTTCGAGTACACCGTACACAAGAGAAACAGCAAACGCTGTATCCTTACTGTCGGGAAATTTCACATTTCTGAAAGCATCCGCAATCAGAATGGAAGAGTATGAAGAATCTTTTTCAATTTTTGTAAGAAGCTTTACAGCTTCAAAGCGGGGTTCAGCCATAATAGCTTCCTTTCCGTTATCTTCTTCTGCGGGTAAAAATCATCACGAATCTCAAAAGATTCAATAAGGATGAGACAAGAGCAGCAACATAGGTAAGTGCGGCACATCTGAGCACCTTTTTCGCACCGTCAAGCTCATTTTCATTTTTAAGAAGTCCCGTTTCCTCAATAACTGCAATTGCACGTCTGCTTGCATTGAACTCAACGGGAAGAGTTGCAAGCTGGAAAAGCATAATAAAGGAATAAAGCAATAAACCTGCAAATATAAGAGGTTCAAAGCTGATAAAATAGCCGAGAAGCGCAAGAGGAATACCGGCATAAGAACCAATCTGACATACGGGCAGAATTGAATTTCTTATCTTTATTGGTAAATATCCTTCAGCGTGCTGTGCTGCGTGACCTGCTTCATGGCAGGCAATTCCTATAGCCGCAATAGATGTTGACGAAAAAACACCCTCAGAAAGGCGAATTACCTTCTTTTTAGGGTCATAATGATCGGAAAGCTTTCCCGAGCACTGTTCTATTCTTACGTCATTGACTCCGTAGTATCTGAGAACGGCAAGGGCAGCCTGAGCTCCCGAATAACCGCTTTTGGAGTATACTCCGGACATCTTTTTATATGCACTTTTTACCGCAAACTGTGCAATGAGTGAAAGTATCAGAGCAGGCAGTATGAGATAAAAATACGAAAAATCATAATAAAACATATTCATTCCTCCGAACAGAAGCTGAAACCGTCAGGGAAATTCCTGCCGCGCAGAAATTCTGCAGCAGACATACGCTTTGAACCCTCAAGCTGTATTTCAGAAAGCTTAAGCACACTTCCCTCACCGCAGGTAACAAATATATCATCACCCTTAACCTTAACAGAGCCCGCAGATAATGATGATATATCTGCGCACACAGAGCTTGCATAAACCTTTAACACCTTACCGTTAAAGAAGGTACGGGCAACAGGCCACGGATTCATTCCCCTTATAAGATTATGAATCACAGAAGCACTTTCAGTCCAGTTAATTACTGACATTTCTTTTTTAAGCACGGATACATAAGTAGCCTTTTCGTTATCCTGCTTTACGGGAGTGATACTTCCCTCTTCAAGTGCTTTAAGAGTTTTGATAAGAAGCTCAGGACAAAGATTTGCCAGAGCCTCAAAAACCTCCCCTGCAGTCTCGTCGGGACTGATTACCTTCTCGGATGTAAGAAGAATGTCCCCCGTATCAAGTCCGACGTCCATAAGCATTGTTGTAACACCGGTAAGCTTATCGCCGTTTATTACACTCCACTGAATTGGTGCAGCACCTCTGTACTCAGGAAGAAGTGAGCCGTGAAGATTTACACAGCCGTATTTCGGAATATCAAGTATTCTCTTGGGAAGAATATTACCGTAAGCAGAAACCACAATAAAATCGGGAGAAAGGGACTTGATAATTTCAAATGCTTCATCCGACTTAAGATTTAAGGGCTGATACATTTCAAAGCCATACTGTAAAGCTAATTGTTTTACAGGAGAGGGAGTCAGAATCTGTTTTCTGCCTTGAGGTTTGTCAGGCTGTGAAATTACGAGCTTTACATCATAATCGGGTGAATCAGCAAGCGCTTTAAGAGCCGGAACGGCGAAATCGGGAGTTCCCATAAAAACAACAGTTTTCATATTATCACCATTAATCATAATCTCTTGTAAAGTAAACACTTTCACCGGGAGCGAGATTGTCAACGTAAAGCTTACCGTCAAGATGGTCGAGCTCGTGGCAGAAGCATCTTGCGTGAAGGTCAGTTCCCTTATAAATACACCACTGACCGTTTCTGTTCTGAGCCTTCACCGTTACAGTCTTGGGACGAAGAGTTTTTCCTGCCTTATGGGGAACTGAAAGACAAGCCTCAGCCTCAATCTGCTGACCTTCTTTTTCAATAATTTCAGGGTTAATCAGCTCAATAATTCTGCCGTCAAAATTAACAAGCACAATTCTTCTGAGAATACCGACCTGAACAGCCGCAAGACCGATGCCCTGCGATTTGATAAGCGTATCCTTCATATCATCAAGAATCAGAAAGAGCTTTTCATCAAAATTTTCAACTCTTCTGCTGACTTTTCTGAGAACCGGATCCTCTTCCGTTCTGATGTTTCTTATAGCCATTTTTAATTCACCTTTTTATAATTAGTTCAGATTTTCGGGATTAATATCCGCAAAAACCGCTATATTTTTAAACAATTTCTCTTTATTGATTTCCTTAAGAAGTCTGCTGACAAGCTCACGGAAATCAGCATTATTTTTACATTTAATAAGAATTCTTTGCCTGAAAAGGTCATTAACCTTCGAAATTTTCGGCGCCATAGGACCGAGAACAATAACCTTCTGTTCAGGATACTCTGTCTCATTAAGCTTTACAAAATTTTCAAAGAAAGTGCTTGCACAGCTGAGAACTGCTTCCTTATCGGGCCCCGAAAAGCTGATTTCGCACAAATCACAGAAGGGCGGATAAACCAGCGTCTTTCTCATACGGATTTCATTGCTGAAGAATTTTTTATAATCCTGTCGTGAAGCAACTGAAATTATGGGATTCTCGGGAACCAGCGTCTGTATTACTGCCCTGCCCTTTCTTGATCCTCTTCCGGCACGTCCCACAACCTGAGTAATCAGATCAAACGAACGTTCAGAGCATCTGAAATCGTTATTATACAATTCTTTATCGGCAGATGTAATACCGACAAGAGTTACATCCGGGAAATCAAGTCCCTTTGCAACCATCTGCGTTCCGATAAGAATATCATATTCACCTTTTGCAAAGGCAGAAAGCACCTTTTCGTGTCCGTTTTTCTGTGCAGTGGTATCAGCATCCATACGAAGCACGCGCGCACCGGGGAATCTGACATTCAGTTCCTGCTCAATTCTCTGAGTACCATATCCTGAATACCTGATATTTTCAGCACCGCAGGTGGGACATTTTTCCGTAAAAGGAAGAGAATATCCGCAATAATGACACATCAGACGGTTATTGGCCGAATGGTAAGTCATTGAAATACTGCATTTCGGACAGGTAACGACGTTTTTGCAGTCACTGCATACAACAAATGTGTTAAAGCCTCGCCTGTTAACAAGAAGTATTGATTGCTCTTTATTCTTGAGATTAGCTTCAATCTCATCTGCAAGAGGGTCGCTTACGGCAAAAAACTGAGATATAAGAGACTTATCCGTCATATCTATGGTCTTAACCTCGGGAAGCTCAGCCTTACCGTATCTGTCCGTCAGCTCACAAAGAAGCATTTTTCCGTTGACTGCCTTAGCATAAGTTTCAACAGAAGGAGTAGCAGAGGCAAGAAGCAGGAATGCATTATTGTAGCTACACCTGAATCTCGCAACATCCTTTGCATTATATCGCGGCGACATTTCTGATTTGTAGGTATGCTCCTGCTCTTCATCAATAATAATAAGACCGGGATTTTTAACGGGTGCAAAAACCGCACTGCGAGTTCCGATAACCACACTAACCTCTCCCGAAGCAATACGCTTCCATTCGTCATAACGCTCACCCATTGAAAGTGCACTGTGAAGAACGGCAACATTCTTTCCGTATCTTGATGAAAAGATTGAAAACGTCTGCGGAGTAAGAGATATTTCTGGAACAAGTACAATTACAGACTTGCCTTCCGACAGAACGTAATCGATAAGCTCAAGATATACACTTGTTTTTCCGCTGCCCGTAACACCGAACAACAAAGAAGAATTAAAATCCCTTTTAGTATAAGATTCAAGTATGCGGTCAAAAACCTTTTTCTGTGATGAAGACAAGACGGGCTTCTTATACTCAGTATCGGTTTTTACCGCAATTTCTCTTTTTACGGGAACGGTAAAGCTTTCAAAAACACCTTTTTTTATAAGAGTTCTGATTACAGATTCACCGACTCCGCTGAAATAAGAGATTTCTTTTACGGATGCAGCCCCTATATCACGGACAACATTCACTGCTTCGTGCTGTTTTTCGGTAAGACCGCCTATTTCCTCATTTATATAATCATCACTGAGTTTTATGAGTGCAATTGACAGATCCCTTACCTTAGAGAAAGCATCCGAGGACTCTGTAATCAGCTTTTGTCTCACCATTTTCTTAAGAATCAATGATTCTTTTGCAAATCCGAGTTTTTTTAAAACTGCCGATTCTCTGACGGGAGCCTTTTTCTTTCTGAGGAATTCAATAACAGCCTTTTCATCATTTCCGAGTTTTTCATACTTTTCGGGCAATATATCCCCGACACAAGAGAAAACCTTCTCTGTCTTAAGACACATTCCACCCGGAAGCAAAGCTTTTGCTGCATTGAAATACGTGCAGAAGCACCTTTCCCTTATCCAGCAAGCGAGCTTTATAAGCTCGTCATCCAACAAAGCTTCAGCATCAAGAACAAAAGCTATATCCTTCAGCTGTGTATCAGCTACAGTACCTTGCGAAATTACCTCAAAAACAAAGCCTTGTCTCAGTACACTTCCTCTTCCGAAGGGAACAAGCACACGCATACCGGGGGACAGAATCTCAGCAATTTCAACAGGAATCCTGTAGGAAAATAGTTTATCAAAGCTGTAATTACAGTTTTCAACTGCAACAAGGGCTATTAAAGCAGAGTCCAAATTACACACCTGAAATCTTATTTAGCCTGAGGCTGAACAATTCTGAATTCACCGTTACGAAGCTCTTCAACAGCAAGACTTACAGGCTTCTCTGTTCCGTATGTGATTTTGCTGAAATCGCCGGTCTTCATCTTTCTGTCATTTTCACTCATGTGTCTGAATTCTTCATTTTCTTCATCAATGATTTCAACAGCACGCTTTGCTACACCTATAACAAGAGCATATCTGCTTAAATCTTCTGTGAGAAGTTCGCTTAAATCAATGTTAATCATAATAATTTCTCCTGACTTAAATAGAATTTATAATTTCAAAAATATTTTTAACACAACTTTCAAGGTCATCATTGACTACACAGTAATCATAATTATCCTTGTACGTCATTTCTTCAAGAGCTATTGCAATACGTGTTTCAACTTCATTTTCCGTATTCTGTCCTCTTGAAACAATTCTGTTTCTGAGCTCTTCAACAGAAGGAGGAACAATAAATACCGAAGTTGCTTCCGGCATACACTTTTTTATATTTGCAGCACCGTTTACTTCTATTACAAGAATAACAGTTTTTCCCAGAGCTGTAAGACGCTCAATTTCGCTTTTTAATGTACCGTAATAATTATTACCGTATTTAACGTATTCAATAAAGGAATCACTTGCAATAAGCGCTTCGAATCTTTCGACGGATACGAAGTAATAGTCAACTCCGTCTTTTTCACCGTCACGGGGATTTCTGGTTGTAACGGAAACAGTCTGTACGATGTTTTCGGACTTTTTTACAAGCTCATCAAATACAGTATTCTTTCCTGCTCCGGATGGACCTGAGAGAATGATTATTGAACCTTTTTTTTCCATTTTTATTCCTCGCTGCTGTCTGCTTCTTCAAATTTTTCCGATATTTTATCTGCCTTAAGATAAGAAAGAATTACGTGCTCGGTATCAGTAAAAATTACAGACATCGTCTTTCTTCCCTGGCTTACATCAATAAGCTTGCCCGACTCCTTTGCATTCTGAATAATTCTTTTTACGGGTGCAGAATCGGGAGCAACAACAGCAACAACACGCTCGGCATTTACAAGATTGCCGAAACCGATATTTATAAGCTTCATTGAAGTCACCTGATTATTCTATATTCTGTACCTGTTCACGAATCTTTTCTATGTCGGACTTTATGCTGATAACTCTTTTCGCAATATCAAGATCAGTTGCCTTTGAGCCTATGGTATTGGTCTCGCGGTTGATTTCCTGAATAAGGAAGTCAAGATCACGGCCTATCGGTCTGTCAAGCTCAAAAAAGCTGTGAAGCTGATCAATATGGCTTCTGAGTCTTACAGTTTCCTCTGCTACTGCAATTTTATCTGCAAAAATCGCAGCCTCAGTAAGAAGTCTCTGTTCATCAACATTTGCATCACCGATTAAATCCTGAATACGCTTTTTAAGCTTTTCATTATATTCGGTAACCGTCTGAGGAGAACGCTCCTCAATAAAAGCAACATTTTCAAGAATAGAATCCGCTCTGGCAAATATATCGTTTTTAAGCTTTTCTCCTTCAATAATTCGCATATTAATGAAGGCATCAATTGCACTTTTAAGAACCTTGCTTACAGCTTCCCATAAAGCCTCTTCATCTGTTTCATTCTTATGAACAGAAAAAATGTCGCTTCTGCTGATAAGATTTTCAAAAATATCATCCGATTCAAGAGAATAAGCTTCAGCAATTTCCTTAAACGCATTGATGTAGCCGGAAGCAAGAGAATGATTAACCTTAACAATACATTCATCGGTTGCTTCATTTTCAATCTGAATGTAGCAATCAACCTTGCCTCGGGAAATATACTGCTGAACATAGGATTTGAGCTTTTCTTCGAGGAAGGAATATGCTCTGTAAACCTTGGGAGAAAACTCAAAATATCTGTGATTTACACTTTTTATTTCAACGGTAACGGTAAACGTGCCTATTGTTTCAACCGCACGGCCGTAGCCTGTCATACTTTTAACCATATTTTACATCCTTTTATTTCTTAATAGCATCCCGACTGACGTTTAAGAAGGCTTACCTCCTCATGTGTCAGGTGTCTGTATTCACCGACCTTAAGGTTGCCTAATTTCAGCTGTCCGATTGCAAGACGCTTAAGTCTTGCAGTATCAAGTCCGGCTTCCTCACAAAGACGTCTTATCTGACGGTTTCTGCCTTCATAAAGAATAATTTCAAGAGTTGTCTTCTCTGCTTCCTTATTGATAACACGCACGTCAGCAGGAACAGTCTGTCTGCCGTCTATCATAAGGGATGATGTAAGAATTGTAAGCTGATCCTCCGTAATTGCAGGCTTAACGCTTACACGGTAAGTTTTTGCAATATGACGGGAGGGGTGTGTCATAGCATTCGCAAATTCTCCGTCATTGGTAAACAGAAGAAGACCTTCTGAATCTCTGTCAAGACGACCAATGGGATAAATACGCTTACCGATATCGGCAACCAGCTCGGCGACGCACTTTCTATCCATTTCGTCACTCATTGTTGTTACGTATCCGCGGGGCTTGTGAAGCATAATGTAAACATAATTTGTTTCCTTTGTAAGCTTTCTGCCGTTTACACTGATTGTATCCTTTTTGGGATCAATCTTGTCACCGATTGAAGCTACAAGACCGTTTACCTTAACTCTGCCCTGAGAAATGAGTTCTTCAGACTTTCTTCTTGAGGCAACACCGCAGTCTGCCATATATTTCTGGAGTCTTATTAATTCTGCCATATTATACCTTTCGTTTTCAATCAACACCACTAAGGCTGTTGAGCATAATTTTTCTCACCAACCTTAGTATACTATGATGTTAAAATGAAGTTTTATTTATCTGCTGACTTAACCTTTGAAACAACAGTACTAACCTTGTCAATTACCTCGGGAACCATATCAACAAAACGCTCTGCAGCATTATCATTTGAGGTAATATGCTTAAGGGTAACTTCACCGTTCTTAAGAATAAGGAAAGCTACGGGGTTAATTGTAACGCCTGCTCCGCCTCCGCCGCCGAAAAGCTGGGTGTTGTTCTTTGAGGGGAAATCGGAACCGCCTGATGCAAAGCCGTATGTAACCTTGGATACGGGAATAACGGTAACTTCATCAGATAATGCAATAGGTTCGCCTACTATTGTACTTACGTCTACTAACTGACGAACCTTTTCAATTGTTGTGGAAAGAATTCCTGCTGCTGACTGATCCTTCATTTTAATACGCTCTCTTTCTTTTATTTTTGTGTCACCGGAGTTTTATTTCCGGCATTATTTGAATT
The DNA here is from genome assembly GCA_045659105.1 of Acutalibacteraceae bacterium. Classification (GTDB taxonomy): domain Bacteria; phylum Bacillota; class Clostridia; order Oscillospirales; family Acutalibacteraceae; genus RUG806. Next base: position 14,033 of record JAZOWG010000050.1, on the reverse strand, counting down.
TTCTGCGTTTTCCTTCTTTTTCGGCAGAAAAATTTTCACTATTAACCGCAGTAATACCTTAAAAAGCATTCTGCAACCGAACAGCACGCTTACTCCGACAAGATAAAAGGGATATAAGTGCATTGAAACTGCAAATGAAGCGGAAGACTGCCTTGCAAGATAATCGGGATACACGTTTATATCATATTTTTTTACCTTATATTTACTGACCATTGCCCCGAGCATCGGGAACAATGCCGAGCAAACCTCACCGTAATATATCGCGGTTGATGCCGCATCCTTTTTAGTACAACGGACATCAAGATACAGTTCATCAATAACAAGTGACTTTGCAAGGTCACCGAAATATGTACCGACATAACCGAAGGTTCTCTTTACTATAAGAAGAAGACCGTCGACACCGTGCGCATCATAAAGAGTTTTGAGAAGATTGTTTTTAGGCTTAGAGGCAGGTGCCTCACCCGTCTCAGCTGATGCTTCCTCCGGAGGAGTCTCCTCCGTCAGCGCTTCATCCATTGGTGTAGTTTCCGCTGATTCTGTTGAAGGAGTCTCAGTCGCTTCATCAGCAACCGTTTCCTCGTGAATGCTTTCAGCTTTAGATTTTACATTTTTCTCTTTCTTATTCTTTTTTCCGCCTTCCTTCTTTTCTGCGGGGAAAAGCGGTATTTTGAGAAACAACCATTGAATTCTTACTCTTGTATCAATTTCGGAATACTCGGCAAAAATTCTGACCTTAACACACAGCACCAGAGCAATCAATGCTATTATTCCCAGAATTATCCAGCCGATTATTTTCAGTACTATCAATGGTTTCACTCCTTTTTATAAAATGGACATCTGTCCCGTGATTACCGATTCGTCATTATGAATATTTTCAAGCGCTGTTGCCGCAGCCTTGGTATCGGGGATATCGGGAAGCTCGGCAAGTGTAGTCATACAGAAGCACTTGAGGAAATCTGTTGTTGTACAGTATAACAAAGGTCTGCCGGGCAAGTCAAGTCGGCCTGCCTCCTCAATGAGGTTTCTCTGACAGAGCGTGTTAATAACACCGCTGCAGTCAACACCTCTTACCTGCTCAATAAAAGCCTTTGTAACGGGCTGATTATAAGCTACAATCGCAAGCACCTCAAAGGCAGCATTTGAAAGTGGCTGATTGCGCTTCATATCAAGGACGTTTCTTACAGCAGCCGCATATTCGGGTCTGGTAACAAACTGCACCTCAGCTCCCAGAGAAAGAAGCTGTACGGCACTTCCCCTCTCTTCATATTCGAGGGCAATTTCCTTAAGAATATTATCAAGCCTTTCGGGACTGCACCCGAGAGATTCAACAAGTCTTATTCTGTCTATCGGTTCACCGGAAGCAAAGATAATTGCTTCAACGGTATTTTTAAGATTAATAGCATTTTCAGTCAAAGTCCAGTTCTCCTTCCGGAACTTTAATCAGTTCAATTTCAACATTCTGGCCGTCTCCGCTCAAAACAACATGCTTTGTTTTAGCAAGCTCGAGAATTGCAAGAAAGGCGGCAACCATATCGGAACGGCTCTCCGAGGTGCTTATAATATCAGAAAACTTTCTCTTACCGCCGAGAGATAAAAAAGATACAATATTTTTGATTTTAGATGATACAGAAACAATCTTTTTTACTACAATTGCTCTGAAGGAATCAAGAGGCGGCGGAATTTTACGAAGACGCTTTCCGACAACCCTCATATATGCTTCGAGAAGCTCAAGTGAATCGTGAACACGGCTGTAGGTCATATCAACCTCAAAGGTCTCCTGAGGGCGTGAAATACAGTTAAAACCGCCCGTCTGCTGAGAAAGAGCCTCTGCAACACGTTTACATTCAGCATACTCTATAAGCTCACCGCTAAGCTCCTTTCTGAGCTTTTCACCCTCATCGTATACGGGAAGAAGTGACACGGTTTTAATATAAACCAGGCGTGCAGCCATTTCAAGAAACTCACTTGCTACCTCAAGATCGGCTTCCTTCATTTCATCCACGACCGCAAGATACTGCTCAACAAGTATGGCAATGGGAATGTCGTAAATATTCAGTTTATGCTTAGAGATAAGGTGAAGCAGCAGATCCATAGGACCTTCAAATACCTCAATCTTATAATTAATTGTTGACATAAAGTCTCCTTACATAAAAAGCTTAGCTATAAGATTAACAACAAATTCAATACAAGTGCCGATTCCGTCAAAAATTAACTCAGAAATCGCGGAAAGAGGTGAAACAGGCAATCTGTTAAAAAGCAAAATGATTGCAAAAAGTGCATAGAAAAGATATCTTTCATACTGCATTATACGGTAATAAATCTTATCCGGCAAAAACATAGTAAGAATTCTTGAACCGTCAAGAGGCGGAAAAGGAATAAGATTAAATACAGCGAGACAGATATTGTAATAGCCAACATTCACAAAGAACATAGATGCTATATCGGCAACAGACACCGACTGCATTGCACCGGCAGAAGAAAACAATGCACAGCAATAACCTATTATTATAAATATTACTGCAAGAAGAAGGTTTGATACAGGACCTGCAAGTGCAGTAAGCCCCATATAAAGCTTTCTCTTTTTAAAGTTTCTGATATTAACGGGAACAGGCTTTGCGTAGCCGAAGCCGAAGAGAAACAGCATAAGCGTTCCCATAAAAGATAAATGAGCAAAAGGACTCAAGGTAATTCTTCCGCTGAGCCTTCCCGTTGAGTCACCGAGCTTTTCTGCCATCCAGGCATGGGCAGCCTCATGAACAGGAAGACAGCATAACGTCACAAAAACAGTTACGCAGATCATCGTTATAAACTCAAGAGGATCGCCGTTTCCGCTCATATAAGAAAGAATATATCTTAACATAACTGTCACTCCTTTATATTTTTTTTGAAATAACAATTCTGTCATTTCCGTAAATGTCTTTATATGCAACGCCGATAAAACGGTCTGACATAAGCTTTATTATATCTTCAGTCTGATTTTCACCGCACTCAAATGCAAAGAAACCGCCGCTATTGAGCTTTTCTGCCCACTTGTCATATATTGCGCGGTAAAAAACAAGTCCGTCATCTCCTCCGTCAAGTGCAGTAAGAGGCTCTCTGAGAACCTCGCTCTGCAGACTGCAGATCTCAGAGGATTCTATATACGGAGGATTGGAAACAATAAGGTCTGCGGAAGGTATTTCACCATCATATTTTTTCAGAACGTCGTGCTTTATAAGCTCAACGTTTGAAAGGTTCATTTCAGCGAGATTTTTTTTTGCATAAGCAAATGCATTGTCGTAAAGCTCAAAAAGATAGCACCTGACATCAGGACATTCCTTTGCAATACTGAGCCCTATACATCCGCTTCCGGTGCATAGATCATAAACTACGGAAAATTTACGTTCCTTTATGATTTCAATACATTTTTCAACAAGCTCCTCTGTTTCGGGACGAGGTATCAGAACTCCGTCACCGACAAAAAATGAGCTGTTATAAAAATCCCATTTTCCGATAATATACTGTAAAGGCTCACCCGACACGCGCCTATCAATCAGCGTGAAATATTTCTTTTCCGAAGCTTCGTCAACATATTCCTCCGAATGAAGCATATATTGCGATGAATCTCCGTCAAAGAACGTAAGAAGCAGCTGATAAGCATCAAACTCAGAATCATCAATTTGTGCGCCTTTCAGAATCTGTGTGCCCTTCTTAAGAAGCTCTCTCCAGTTATTCATTAGCTTCGTCGGAGTCTTTATTCATACCGGGAACAACTGCCTTTATAGATGCAATTGCAACCTCAATCATATCGTCAGTAGGCTCTTTAGTTGTAATTCTCTGCATCCATAAGCCTGGTGCCGAGAAAATTTTAGTAATAATATTATCGTGCTTTCCTGCATATCTTATAAGCTCAGAGCTGATACCCGTAACAACAGGAAGAATTCCGAGAATTTTAACAAGAGTCCAGATAAGTCTTAAATCAGGAGAATTGAGAACAGGAAAAATAAGAACCGTAACAGAGGAAATAATAACGTTGGTAATAAGAACAATGAAAATAAAGCTTGTTCCGCATCTGGGATGAAATCTCTTGCAGGTACGAACGTTTTCAACAGTAAGAGGGAGTCCCTTTTCAAAGCAGAAGATGGACTTATGCTCCGCACCGTGATACATAAAAACACGCTTAATATCTTTCATCTGCGAAACTGCAACCATATAAAGGACAATAATCACCATTTTGATTATACCCTCGCAGAAGGGGTGAAAATCTGCTATCGCACCGCCGAGAAGCTTAGCATCAACAATATCGACAAGATATGTAGGTGCATAAAAGAACAGAAGAAAACATACAACAGCAACAACAACTGAAAACACTCCGGTAATCACTGTTACAACCTTGGGGCTGAGATGAGCATTCAACCACTTATCAAGCTTTGACATCTTTTCTACGTCTTCCTCAGCATCAAGCTGACCAGAAAGCTCCGCAGAACGCATAAGGGATTTATATCCTATAAGCATTGATTCAATAAAATTTACGATACCGCGGATAAAGGGAAAGCCGAAAACCTTACATTTATCCTTGATATGCTTAGCCGTAAACTCCTCAGTGATAATATTTCCGTCAGTATGCCTAACCGACAATGCAACACCGTCGGGACCGTTCATCATAACGCCCTCAATAAGTGCCTGACCGCCGACAGATATTTTATTTGATGTTAATTCCTTTCCCATCAACTGTCTTTCCTTTCATATAAATTAACGGGTAATGTGGGAAGAGTGATATTAACCTCTGTTCCCTCACCGAAAACACTTGAGATTTCAAGCGTTCCCTTATGAAGATTAATTATTTCATCACAAACAGCAAGTCCGATACCCGAACCCTTGGTTGAAAAATTAGCCTTATAAAATTTTTCCTTGATACGGGGCAAATCCTCAGGGGAAATACCGCAGCCCGTATCGGCAACCCTTATACGCACATTATCGGAATCTATCATTGCAAGAATGGAAATCTTTCCGCCTGTCGGCGTATACTTAATTGCATTATCTATAATATTTACAAATACCTGCTTGATTCTGTCAGGATCGGCATTAACGGGAGCTGCATATTCGGGAGAGCTGTAATAAAGCTCCTTGCCCTCTCTGCCCGCTCTGTCACGAAGCACGTATACCGCATCGTCAAGCTCAGCAATTATATCTATCTTCTTAAGATGAAGTGTCATCCTGCCGCTTTCCATTCTTGAGAAGTCGAGCAGGTCCTCAACAAGTGTATACAATCTCTCTGTTTCATTCTGTATAACCTTAAGTCCGTTATTTATTGTATCATCAGCAGATGTGTTGATACAAAGAAGCGTCTCCGTCCAACCCTTGATAGCAGTAAGAGGAGTTCTCAGCTCGTGAGAAACAGTAGAGATAAAGTCGTTTTTCAGCTTATCCGTTCTGTCAATCTCGTCGGTCATATAATTGATTGACTCTGCGAGCTCTGCAAGCTCGTCATCATATCGTTTTGAAAGCTCAATTTTTTCCTTGTAATTACCTGCAGCAATACTTCTGGTTGCATCATTAAGCTTCTTGACAGGCACAACAATTGACCTTACAAAGAAAAGACCTGATAAAACAACAAGAGCAAGAGCGAAAATGCATATAATTGCAACAATAAATGTGATTTTCCAGAGCTGCACGTCAACCTGTTCGAGAGAAATAATATATCGTACCGCACCGTTACTCATACCGTTTGTACGTGGAAGAAGCACAGAAATTGCCATTACCTTTTCACCGGTGCTTGAATTTCCCTGCCATAATGCCCGTCCTGATGCCGATTGAAGCGCATCTTCAAAATCGGGACATGTTTCATCCTCTGCAACAAAGCCCGTAGAGGTGACAACCGGAGTTCCGTGTTTATTTATTACCCATAGCTCTGCGACATTGAATTCCTGAAAGTTATCAACATATTCCTGAGCACGTGCGGAAAATTCCTCATCATCTGAATTGAGATATGAGCTGAAATAATCTGCAATAACACTGCTCTGTGCCAACGACTGAAGCTTAGCTTCAACCGTATCATAATAATAATCCTTAAGGACAAAAACAACCGCGGCTGAAATGCAGGTAAGAATAAGCGCAATAACAAGTATTGTAGTAACAAGCCATCTGACTGTAATACCGCTTTTCAGCATTTTCTTCACTCCTTAAAAATTAAACAAGCCACTTATATCCGACACCCCATATTGTTGTAAGATGATGGGGACTTGAGGGATCGTCCTCAACCTTCATTCTGAGCCTTCTTATATTAACGTCTACGACCTTATCATCACCGTAATACATATTACCCCAAACGTGATTCAGAATGTCGCTTCTCTCAAGAGCAGTATTGGGATGATTGAAAAAGTATTCCATAATCTGAAATTCAACCTGGGTAAGCTCAATAAGAACGCCTTTTTTTGTAAGAGAACGGCTTCTGAGATTCAGAGAAAAATCGCCAAGCTCAATTACACTGCTTTTTTCCTTGCTTTTTTCCGCATATTCACGGTTAAGTGTCACACGGCGGTAAATTGCATCTACACGAGCCATTAGCTCAGATGGTGAAAACGGCTTCGTTACATAGTCATCAGCACCGACCAACAGACCAGTTACCTTATCCATCTCCTGAGTTTTTGCCGTAAGAATAATTATGCCCAGTGTACTGCTCTTTTGTCTGAGAATCTTGCAGACCTCAAGACCGTCAACAAGCGGCATCATAATATCAAGAAGAGCAATATCAAAGCAGCCGTTATATTCATCGTAAAGCTTTAATGCCTGCTCACCATTTTCAGCTTCAACAACCTCAAATCCGCTTCTTTTAAGATTTATGACTATAAACTCGCGGATTGATTTTTCATCTTCTGCAATAAGAATACGTTTCATAGTATTTCTCCTTATAAATCAGAAATAAGACTTTGTATATAAGCCTCGGTAAAACTGAGAGTTTCACCTTTTGCCGAAATTACAATTTTATATTCAGCGTCATCCCTGTTTCCCAATAAGCCGTCCGGAAGAATACTTACAATATCATCGGAAGGAACAACACATGAAACAGAAAAGACTATATTATTCTCGGAATCGGAATTTTTAATTCTGACCTGAGTAACCTTATTAACATAGTCATATACCACGTAATAATACTCATAGAGAGCATCCATTTTAAGCGAAAAACCGTCATAATGATTGAGGAAATATTTTCCGAGACTTATAAAATCACCGTCAAGGTAAGTATACCACTCGTAAAAGCTCAAAGGTGTCTGCATCCCGTCGGTATCAGAAACCGCATAAGAACCGGTTGAGTCAAGAGTTACGGGTATATCGAGATATCCGTCATTATTGAAGTCCCCACAATAAACATCAGAGTTTCTCGCAGATAAGGATGATATATTCCTGTCATCTGCCGTAGGAATATATAATGCACCCGATTTTCTGTCAAATGCAACTATTTCAGAAAAACGTATATCTCCCGTTGCGGTGCAATCCATATAGAATCGGTAATTGTCATTCTCTTTGTCGGACAAAATCTGAGAAATAGACGTAAAAACAAACGGAAGCTTTACTTCGCTTATAGGTACAAGATTTTCGTTCAGGAAATCATAATCAAGAAGCCGGGCATAGGCTGATGCATTTCCGTTTTCGGAAACATAGTAAAAATAAAGCAACTCGTTAGAATAATCCCCGTCCACATCACATGAAACATAATCGGCAATCTGAATAGTTGCAAGAGAAACAAGGGAATTTTCGGTATTAGCATCAAGTGCAGCAATCCTGTAAACGGAAAGAGTCTTCTCTTTTTTTGAGTCATCAAGAGACCAAATCACAGCGATTTCAAGATTGTTTGTGTTATCTATGTTATAAAAATCAACCTTGTAGACCTCTGTACCCGAGCCTGTAAAATCACCGACGGAATACCATTCGCTTCCGTTCTGAGAAAGCAGATGCATATGAATAACTGATGAATTTGAGTTAAAGGAATAAAAAACAACAGCCTCATCATTACCGTCATTGTTTGCATCAAAAATCAGATAAGAACCTCTGTATTCACCTGTCATAGGTGTAAAAAGCCTTATATCCGTACCGACAGTATTTTCAAATGCCTGCTGCAATTCTGCTTTTTCTCCCGTAAGTTTAGGGGGCTTAAGCAGATTTTCCGCAGCAAAAAAATCGAACATGGAGCAACCCGAAAGGCTTAACAGCATACAACAAATTACCGTTATTGAAAAAGCTGCCTTCAGAAAACGTTTCAAGTTGCCCACCTCCGAATGTTATTTTACTTCAATTTCGACTTCATAGGTACCGTGTACCCAGCTGTCGGTAAGTGTTCTGAGAATTATCTTTGCGGGAATTGTGTGTTTACCGGGAGCAAGCTCAGCTGTGTCAAGCACGGGCACGGCATAAGCTGCGTTTTTATCAATATTCATAACAGACCCGGAAGGACCGACAATCTGTACGGAAGGAACACTCTGAGAAAGAACCGTTACGTTTTCCGGTAAGGTTACTGATGATACGTCAACGGGTATTTCAAGCCAGCGCTTTGCCATGGAAGACATATCGATAGTAACAGTAAAATTCTTCACGTCAGATGAGATATTCTGATTTTCGACAACAATTCTGTTTACCGTATTGTTGATTTTTGAAAAATCAATTGTACCGATAAGAATCTTATTATTATCATCAAGCTGCGTATCGTTAGCACCCGTCTGCACGGAGACGTCTATCTTTGCAGGATAAACGCTGTATTCAACGCCCTCGCTTCTGTATGCCTGAGGAGTACCTGCAAAATCTACAGCTGTCTCGTATGTACCTACCTTACATATCGGAAGCGATACATATACAGGCTCATTAATTTCAAGCTTGAAATTCGAAAGATCCACAACACCGTTTGAGGACTCTGCAATAATCTCAGCCTCAAAGCTCTCAGTTACGGAAAGCTCCTTGTCAATTTTCACATAAGCCTTTACGGAAGTAATCTTAGCTATTTCCTTTGCAGGACCTGAAATATCAATTTTATCAAGACTGAGTCTGGGGTTTTCTCTGATAAGTCCTTCTGCGAGAGAGTAATTCTCACCCTCTTCAATCTGCTCTGTAAGGGGGAATGATTTTGTTATTCTCTCATCAAAAGAAACCTTGATGGATTTTACGGAAACGGAAGAAATCTGTACATCATCCGAAATACCCGTAAGGGTACCGGAAACAGGCAGATCATACGTGCCTGCCGTTACAACGGATGAGGTAGATGCGAAAAGGTTAATATTGCTGTTTGTAAAATCCGAGGAATTTACAAGATAACTGTAACCCTTTACGGTAACATCTGCAAAATAATCGGCATTTCCGAATATTTCGAGGTTATTCTCGCCGGCAACGCTGTTTTCATCAATATTCACACTGATTCTTACATCTGTAAATACACGTTCAATTTCAGTAGTCTGTGACATAGAAACCATTACCCAGAATACAACAGCGAAGAACAAAGAAAAAACAAATACGAATTTATTGTTGGTGATCAGAGAAGAAAATGATATTTTTTCTTTTTTGGTGTTTGAATTATTCCTGTTCATCATTTTCAACTCCTTCATTAATTATTCCGTTTTCCTCTTCGGTAAGAATCTCCTCGAAGGGAGCTTCAATCGCAACGTCGCTATTATTTTCTTCAAGCACCTCTGCTGCTTCTGAAGGATTTTCATCAACTGCAGGCTGAGCGCTTTCGATTTCTTCAGGAACTTCATTTACTGCCTCAGCATCTTCTTTAACATCAGCAGTAACCTCAGGCAGCTTATTCCTCTTGGAAATTCTGTTCTTCTTTTCAGGCTTGGGGTTAAGGAGATAAGAGCTGAGCTTTTCACGAAGCTCACTGTCAGTAAGTCCTCTGATCAGCTGACCGTCAACTGCAAGAGAAATAAGACCAGTTTCCTCACTTGTTACAACAACAACAGCATCGGAATTAAGGCTCACCTCAATGGCCGCACGGTGACGTGTACCCACATTTTCTGTTATTACACGGTCATTCTTCATAGGAACAACACATCTTGCAGCAACAATTCTGCCGTCCTTTATTACAACAGCGCCGTCATGTAACGGAGCCTTGGGATAGAAGATACTGCAAATCATTTCAAACGTCGTCGCAGAATCAATCGGAACAGCGTGCTTTGTAAGGTCACCGAGAAGAGTATCTCGCTGGAATACAACAAGAGAACCTACCTTGCTTCTGCTCATTGCACCTGCAGCACGGCACACGGCATTGATAGCTTCAATTGTTTCCTCGTCGGATGAAGAGGAAGAGAAAAAGAAATATTTCTTACCGAGCTTATTCTTACCGACATTCTCAAGAGCGTGTCTGAGCTCATTTGAAAACAGTACAACAAAAATGATAATAATGTCAGAGAAAAGCCTTGAGAAAATGAACTTACTCGTTGTCATATTGAAAAGGTTTACAAGTCCGTAAACAATAGCAACAAAGAAAATTCCCTTAATAACCTGAATTGACTGAGATTTTCTCAGCTGAGTAATAAGCGCATACGCAAGTAAGGCAACAAGCAGAATGTCTATAACATCAGGAAACAGATTTATATTTGCAAAAACATCTATCACCTGAAGAAAAACCGTTTTTACAGTTTCAAATAATTCCATAGTTTTACACCGCCGAATTGATTTTTTTGATTATCGTTACACTGTGAGCAGAAATTCCGAGTCCTTCACCCGTGAAGCCGAGCTTCTCTTCTGTTGTTGCCTTGACATTTACAAGGTCAACGGAGAGACCGCAGGTCACGGCAATATTCTGTCTCATCTGCGGAATAAAGGAAGCAAGCTTCGGTCTCTGAGCAATTACGGTAGAGTCTATATTGCAGATTTCATATCCGTTTTCTCTGATAAGGGAACAGACAGTTTCAAGCAAAACAAGGCTGTCTGCATTCTTATACTTTGCATCGGTGTCAGGAAAATGCTTTCCTATGTCACCGAGTGCCGCGGCACCGAGAAGAGCATCGCATACAGCGTGCACAAGCACATCTGCATCCGAATGTCCGAGAAGCCCTTTCTCAAAGGGAACATCAACACCGCCGAGAATAAGCTTTCTTTCTTCTGCAAGTTTATGAACATCATAACCGTGTCCGATACGATACATAGCATTACTTCCTTAAATTAAGTTTTATTTTCCTTCTCTGATTTCCTTGCAGGCAGCAAGCTTTACAGCAAGACAGATAATTTCAGTTGCCGTCTCAAGCTCGGAAACTGTAGGACAGGAGGGAGCAAGACGTATATTCTTGTCCTCAGGGTCAATTCCGTAAGGATATGTAGCACCGACACCCGTAAGCGTAACACCAGCCTTCTTGCAAAGCTCGCCGACGTATTTCGCAGAGCCTGTTGTAACGTCAAGGCTGATAAAGTAACCGCCCTTAGGCTCATTCCACTTTGCAACACCTAATTCACCGAGTTCGGCAGAGAGGATTCTGAGTACGGTTGCAAACTTAGGTCTTAAAATTGCAGCGTGCTTCTTCATCTGCTCTTTCACATCGTCTACGGTTTTATAGAAGTATGAATGACGAAGCTGATTCATCTTATCATAGCTGATAATCTGAAGCGTAAGTCTGTCTGAAATCTCCTTAAAGTTTCTGTCACTTGCAGCCATAGCGGATACACCGGCACCGGCATAAGTGATTTTTGAAGTGGAAGTGAAGGTTACAAAATTGTCTTCATTTCCGTATTTCTTAGCTTCATCGAAGATATTGAGAAGCTCGTCTCCGTCTTCGTAAACGTCGTGAACAATATAAGCATTGTCATAAATAACTCTGAAGTCCTTTGCAGCAGGCTTCATTGAGGCAAGACGGATAACAGTTTCGTCGGAATATGTAATACCGTCGGGATTTGAATACTTGGGAACACAGAACATACCCTTTACATCGGGATTCTTGATGAGCTCCTCTACAAGATCCATATCGGGGCCCTTATCTGTCATAGGAACATTAATAAGCTCAAAGCCGAAATACTGAGCGATACCGAAATGCCTGTCATATCCGGGAACAACGGCAATAAACTTTCTGTTCTTATTATTAACCCAGGGCTCACAGCCTGCAAAGCCCTTGTACATGCCCTGTGCAATAAAGTCAAACATAAGATTGAGGCTCGAGCTGCCGCAGGCAATAACATTCTTCCAGTCGACACCGAGAATTTCTCCGAAAAGCTTTCTGCATTCTTCGATACCGTAAAGGATACCGTAATTTCTGCAGTCTGTTCCGTCTTCAGCCTTGAATCCGATTTCCTTGAAATGCTCATTTAACATATTGTCATAAATATCAAGCTGTTCTGCAGCAGGCTTACCTCTTGCCATATTAAGAGATATTCCCTGTGCCACAAATTCATCATATTTTTTCTGAGCAGCTGCTTCAAATTCTGTGAGCTGTTCAGGCGAGTAATCCATAAGACGCTTCATAATAAACCACCTTGTATTCTGTATTTTTTTAGATTTACCGGTTGCAATTTGTGTTTTTTTACATACCAAGTCTATTATCCTCAGTATTTTAGCATATATTTTATATTTAATCAATAGTTATATATAAAATATTATTATATTTATGCAAAAAAAGATGCACCGGTTAACGGCACATCTTTATAAAATCAATTTTCATTTCTTTCACGGATTACAAGTCTCGTCGGAGTACCCTCAAGACCAAAAACCTCTCGAATCTGATTATCAATATATCTCTGATAGCTGTAATGGAAAAGCTCCTTACTGTTTACAAAGGCAACAAACGTGGGAGGTCTTGTTGATGCCTGAGTCATATAGTAAACCTTCAGTCTCTTACCCTTGTCCGTAGGAGGCTGTACTCTTGCCTGAGCGTCAGCGAGCACCTGATTAAGTCTTCCCGTAGGAATTCTTACAGCATTCTGATCATCCACATACTTTATAAGCTCGAACAGTCTGTCAAGACGCTGTCCCGTTTTTGCAGAAATAAAGATAATGGGAGCATAGGACATAAATGAAAAATCATTCATAAGCTTTTTACGGTAAACATCCATGGTTTTACCGTCTTTTTCATAAGCATCCCATTTATTAACAGCAATAATACAAGCCTTACCCGCCTCATGAGCAATACCTGCAACCTTGGAATCCTGCTCGGTAAAGCCCTCGAGAGCATCAATCATAATAACGCAGACATTTGCCCTTTCCACAGCGGCAACAGCACGCATAACGGAATATTTTTCTATCTGGTCGTCAACCTTCGATTTTCTTCGAAGACCTGCGGTATCAATGAACATAAAGTTACCGTGTTTATTTACAACCTTGGTATCTGTAGCATCTCTGGTGGTGCCTGCAATATTGGAAACAAGCATTCTCTCCTCTCCGCAAAGAGCATTTACAAGAGAGGATTTACCTACATTAGGCTTACCGATAAGAGCAACCTTAATAGTATCATCCTCCTCATCCTCCGTTTCGGGCTCGGGAAGATGTTTAAGCACCTCGTCAAGCAGGTCACCCGTACCGTGTCCGTGAACGGAAGACACAGCAATGGGGTCACCGAGACCGAGATTATAAAACTCATAAAAATCAGCAGGAACAGCACCGAGCGCATCACATTTATTAACACATAAAACGATGGGCTTTCCGCTTTTAAGAAGCATTGATGCCACCTCTGCATCGGTTGCAACAACACCTGTTTTAACGTCACAGACAAAAATAATAGCATCGGCAGTTTCAATTGCTACCTGGGCCTGTCTTCTCATCTGAGACAGAATAATATCATCCGAATAGGGTTCAATACCACCGGTATCAACAATCAGAAACTGATGATTCAGCCATTCGCAATCGGCATAAAGACGGTCTCTTGTAACACCGGGACGGTCATCAACAATAGCAAGTCTTTTACCGCTCAGCTTATTGAATAACGTAGATTTACCCACATTGGGTCTGCCTACAATTGCAACAATCGGTTTTGCCATAAAATTTTATCCCGGAATAAAATCCGGCCTTTCATAATATTTGCAAGACGAAAAAAATAAGCCGTTAATCCGTCTCAATTTTCATAAAATGCATCAAAAAGTGAATA
>JAZOWG010000049.1:0-1683 GCA_045659105.1 Acutalibacteraceae bacterium | reverse complement strand
GCCCTTACCTCGGCACTCTTCATACAGGATGAAAAACAGAGAACAACAGCGACAAGTGTCAGAAAAACACAGGTAATTTTTTTCATAAAAACACGCCTTTCAGGGAATATATAGTATTTTAACACAAATACCAAGGGCATTACTGCACAAATATACAATAACATTTTGTGCAAATTATACCCTTATTTAGTATTTATATAAAAATTCAGTATTGACAATATGTAGAAAATGCTGTATCATAAGTTTTAGTAATAAATAATTGATTTTAATAATTTTTTGTAATCGGTGAAGAGAATGGATGTCAGAAACTTAAAAACCTTCTTAAAGGTATCGGAACTCAACAATTTCACAAAGGCAGCTATGGTGCTGGGCTACTCACAGTCTGCCGTTACGGTACAGATGCAGCAGCTGGAAACAGAGCTCGGCGTACCGCTTTTTGACAGAATCGGTAAGAACATAAAGCTCACCCAGTTCGGTCTTAACTTTATTGAATATGCAAACGGTGTTATCGAAGCAATTGAAAAGGCACAGAATTTTGCAACACAGAGCGAGGATATGAAGGGCACAATCCGTTTCGGACTTGTTGACTCAATCTTAAAATCCTGCTTTATTCCGATTTTTCCCGAATTCAACCGCCGTTATCCCCACATAAATTTAAGCATTTTCGTAGGCTCCGCAAGAGAGATTGAGGCAAAGGTCAGAGCAAACGAGCTTGACCTGTGTTATATGCTTGACTATAAGGTGCCGAGAAAAGAATGGGTGCGCGTGCGTGAAGAGGTTGAACCCATCATTTTCGTAACGAACCCCGAAAACCCCATTGCAGACAAGGACGAGGTAAGCTTTGAGGAAATCACAAACGAAAAGCTTATTCTTATGCCTCAGGGCGAGGGCTACAGATATCTTTTCGACGACGAGCTTGCAAAGAGAAATCTTTTCGTCACTCCCTCAATTGAAATTGCAAATACGGATACGATTATGAGGCTTACAAGAACCTCAAATTACGTAACCATGCTTCCCGTATTTGAAGTCAGAAAAAGCATTGAAGAGGGCTCTCTCAAAAAAATCAACGTGTCAGACTGTGATTTCAATCAGTGGTCTCAGCTTGCTTACCTCAAGGGCAAGGCTATGACTCCTCAGCTTCAGGTGTTCATTGACACCATCCTTGAGCTCCTTCCCCCCATAAGATAAAACTTAAGGCATAAAACTGCAACAAACGTAGTTTTATGCCTGCTTTTTTATTATATGCTTTTTACAGCCAGAGTGTGTTATCCTCAAGTCCCACCGAGGCTCTGAGGATATATCTTGCATCGTTGGCTGTGACGGCATTGTCCTTATCTATGTCCGATGCCTTGAAATATGCCGATTCAGACGAAAAGCTCTCAAGACCTACCGCCGCTCTGAGGGCTGTTCTTGCATCGGAGGCTGAAAGCTGTGCGTCGCCGTCCGCATCACCCATAACAACGATCTCCTGCCTTGAGCCGTCGGGAAGAACGAGCACCATTCCCGTTGCAGCAAAGTCTCTGTCGCCGACTGCCTTGCCGTTTTTGTCATAAACAGCACATCCGGCAGGAGCAGACCAGAAAAGCTCCGTTATCAGCTTCCCTACAATTATACGGACATTTACTCCGTCCGAAACCATAAAATCTGAAGGAGAGAAGCTTAAATCAAGCTTCGGGATTTCCT
>JAZOWG010000048.1:0-4884 GCA_045659105.1 Acutalibacteraceae bacterium | reverse complement strand
CCCCTACAATGTAAAACCCGCAACACAGCCTCAGATGAAATTCACTTCTTCACTCTTCACTATTACCTATTACCTCAAAAAAAGTCTCCCCTGAAGGGGTTACCTTCAAGGGAGACAATTATTTTTTCGACTTATGCGAACACTAGTCTAAAAGCACCTTATTTAACTGTGCAATACATAAAGTACTTGTAGCCGAGGGGGTTGGAGAAGAAGCCTTCTACTGCATCGTCAACCATGTAAAGGTCTGTGTAGAAGTAGAGAGGAACTACGCAACCTGTGGACATAAGGATATCTTCAGCGAGGTGCATAAGCTCATAACGTGTTTCGTTATTTGTGCAGCTCTTGATTGTGTTGATAAGAACGTCATAGGTTTCTGCCCATGTGCCGTCTTCAACCTTTGTCTCGTAGCCGTAAGCTGTGAGGTCAAGGTCATAGATAGCAAGGTCAGCGTGTGCGCCCTTACCGTACTGGATATCGTTATTACCGGAAACTGTTGTCCACATATCAAGGAAGCAGATAGGATCTGAGTAGTCAGCAACCCAACCGTTACGAGCAACGGAGTACTGGCCATCCTTTCTTGTGTTAAGGAATGTAGCCCATTCCTGATTTTCAAGTGCCATTGTGATGCCTACTGCATCAAGAGCACCTGCAAGGTATTCACCGATAGCCTTGTGGCTGTCAGATGTGTTGTAGAGGTATGTAAGCTTGGGGAAGTTTGTGAACTTCTGAGTAGCTTCGTCGAATGCATAGTACTTCTTAAGAGTAGCCATAGCAGAAGCGAAGTTAGATTCAAGAGCTTCCTTGGATACTTCATAGTAGCCGTCGAATGCATCTTCTGTGCTGTTAGCTGTCTTGTAGAACTCTGTGCCGTCGGGATTTGTCATACCCATAGCAACGAATGAGGAAGCGGGAACCTGGCCACCCTGTGAAACTTCTTCAACGATGTAGTTTCTGTCGAAGAGGAGACCGATAGCGTTTCTGATTTCTGCCTTAGCAGCTTCAGCTTCAGCACCGGTAAGAGTGTTGCCTTCGGGAAGGATTTCTTCGTTAACGTTCCAGCATACATAGTATGTACCGATCTGACCTGCAATTACGAACTCATCAGCATAGTCATTCTTGAGGTTAGCGATTTCGTTTGTGGGAACGTCATCGATAAGAGCCCAGGAGCCGTTCTTGAAGTTTGTAAGCATGTTGTTAGCGTCGTCGGAAAGATAGAACTTAAGTTCGGGCATCTTTACTTCGTCAGCAGCGTGGTAGTTAGCATTCTTTGTAAGAGTGATAACAGAGTTGTGCTCCCAACCGGTCATTGTGTAAGGACCGTTGTTAACGTATGTAGCAGCCTCAGTTGCCCAGTTTTCGTTAGCAACAACGTCTTCACGTACGGGGAAGTAGGTGGGGAATGCAAGGAGCTCGTTCCAGTATGCAACAGCGTTGTTAAGAGTAACAACGAGTGTCTTAGCGTCAGTAGCTTCTACTGCAAGCTTAGCATCGGGGTTAACGAATTCTTCAGCATCGTTTGTTTCCCACATTTCAGCGTAACCCTTAACTACATCGAACATGTAGTTGTAGTCAGCGGAAAGAGCGGGAGAAGCTGCACGGTTCCATGCAAATACGAAGTCAGCAGCTGTAAGGTCCTTACCGTCAGACCACTTAAGACCATCCTTAAGTGTGTATGTGTAAGTAACTGTGCCGTCTTCATTAGCTACGCCTTCAACGAGCTCTGTTACGCAGTCAGCTGCGATAACAAGCTTGCCTTCAGCGTCCTGTGTCCACTTTGCAAGACCTGCAAAGAGGTGTGCGCACATTGTAGCGCCGTCTACAGCAGAGTTAAGAGCGGGGTCAAGTGTATCGGGTTCAGATGCAAGACAAACTGAAAGAGAATTAACAGGAGTCTTGGTGTCATCGCCGTTACCGCCGCAAGCTGCAAGACAGAGAACCATTACAAGTGCAAGAGCAAGAGCAATAATCTTTTTCATTGGTTTTTCTTCCTTTCGAAAAAATATTTATCTGCATACACCTTAAAAAGTATTGCACTCCCTTTTAAGGTATACAAATAACAAAAAAAATCAGAGAGCGTGAATTTATCTTTTCATTGTAGGGGGCGTCGTCCCCTACAGAATAAATCATAAAAAACAACAGAGCGAAGCGGAAAAGTCGTAAGCCTTCCGAAACATTTGCGAAGCAAATACTTCACTGTCCGAAGGACTGCTTCACTATTGCGAAAGCAATAGCATCACTCATTCCTAAGAAATGAACTTCACTGCAGGAATAAACGCTTTAGTCGTTTATTTCTGCTACTCTGTGGCAGGCTACGAAATGACCCTTTGAAACCTCCTTGAACTCGGGCATCGACTCGGCACACTTATCTGTTGCGTACTGACATCTGGTTCTGAAGGGACAGCCTGAGGGGGCATTGAGGGGGCTGGGTATATCGCCCTGAAGAGCGATTCTCTGATTAGCACGTGCAATCTTGGGGTCGGGCATGGGAACTGCCGACATAAGAGCCTTGGAGTAGGGGTGAAGAGGTCTTTCGCAGATTTCGTTTGCATCTGCAAGCTCTACCATCTTACCGAGGTACATAACTGCGATTCTGTCCGAGATGTGACGGACAACAAGAAGGTCGTGTGCGATGAAGAGGTAGGTAAGGTTGAGCTTATCCTGTAATTCATCGAACATATTTATAACCTGAGCCTGAATGGACACGTCAAGTGCGGAAACGGGCTCGTCGCAAACAATGAAGTCGGGGTTTACTGCAAGAGAACGGGCAATACCGATTCTCTGTCTCTGACCGCCCGAGAATTCGTGAGCGTAACGGGAGGCGTGCTCGGAGTTAAGTCCTACATGTCCCATAAGCTCGAGAATCTTTTCCTCTCTCTCCTTTTTATTGGAGTAAAGCTTGTGGATATCAAGAGGCTCACCGATGATGTCGGCAACGGTCATTCTGGGGTTAAGGGATGAATAGGGATCCTGGAAAACCATTGTGGCTTTCTTTCTGAATTCCTTGATGTCAGCCTTTGTCTTTATAAGCTTGCCGTCATAGTAAATTTCACCTGCGGTGGGCTTATAAAGATGAAGAAGAGTTCTGCCGACTGTGGTTTTACCGCAGCCTGATTCACCAACGAGACCGAGAGTCTCACCCTTGTTAATGAAGAAGGATACGTCATCAACAGCCTTCAGGGGCTTTGAACGGAGCATTCCCACATTTATGTTGAAGTATTCCTTTAAGCCCTTTACTTCTATAAGGGGTTTATTTTCACTCATTATTCTTCTCCCCCTTCTTTAGTGTCGGAAAGTGTGATTTCGCCCTTTTCTGCCTTTTCCTTTATGCACTGCCAGCAAGCAGACCAATGTGTAGAGGAGAGGTCTGTTACGGGAGCACGCTCTGTAAGGCAGATTTTCATAGCACCGTCGCAGCGGGGTGCGAAGGGACAGCCCTTGGGCATATTGAGAAGGTCAATGGGAGTACCCGTAATAGGCTGAAGTCTTGTACCTGCTGAGGTTGTTGAGGGGATGGAACGCATAAGTCCCTTTGTGTATTCGTGACCGGGAGTGTAGAAGATTTCGTCTGCAGTGCCCTTTTCACAGATGGAGCCTGCGTACATAACGATAACCTCGTCACACATCTGAGCTACAACACCGAGGTCGTGGGTAATCATAATGATTGCCATTCCGAGCTCCTTCTGGAGCTTGCCCATAAGCTCAAGAATCTGAGCCTGGATGGTAACGTCGAGAGCCGTTGTGGGCTCGTCGGCAATAAGAATGTCGGGCTCGCAGGCAAGTGCCATAGCGATCATAACACGCTGACGCATACCGCCCGAGAATTCGAAGGGATACTGCTTCATTCTCTTTTCGGGCTCGTTAACGTTTACGAGACGCAGCATCTCAACTGCTCTGTCATAAGCCTGCTTCTTGTTTCTGTCAGTATGAAGCATTATTGCTTCCATAAGCTGCTTGCCGATTGTATAAGTGGGGTTAAGGCTTGTCATAGGGTCCTGGAAGATTATGGAAATCTTGTTGCCTCTGACAGTCTTCATAACCTTCTCGCCTGAGTTTACAAGCTCCTGACTGTCAATCTTGACGGAGCCTGAAACGATTTTACCCGTACCTGCTAAAATCTGCATAATTGAGTAAGCGGTAACGGACTTACCTGAGCCCGACTCGCCTACTATACCTAATACCTTACCTCTTTCGAGTTCAAATGAAACGCCGTTTACGGCCTTTACTTCACCTGCATCCGTGAAAAACGAGGTATGTAAATCTTTAACTTCCAATAAAGCCATTGCCATACTCTCCTTTCTCAGTTGTTAAGCTTGGGGTCGAATGCATCGCGAAGTCCGTCACCGAAGAGGTTAAGAGAAAGAACGATAAGGGAAATTACGATTGCGGGGATAACGAGTCTGTAGGGGTAAGAGCTCATACCGTTAAGAGCGTCGGATGCAAGTGAGCCGAGGCTGGGCATGGGAGCATTTACGCCGAGACCTAAGAAGGAAAGATAGCTTTCCGTGAAGATAGCTGAGGGAATCTGAAGAGCTGTTGAAATAATAACAACGCTTATGCAGTTGGGGATAAGGTGCTTCTTGATAACCCAGGAGCCCTTAGCGCCCGTTGCCTTTGATGCGAGAACGTATTCCTGCTCTCTGAGAGAAAGAATCTGTCCTCTTATAAGACGGGACATTGATACCCAGTATAAAAGTGCGAAAACAACGAAAAGGCTTATGATGTTGGCACCAATCTTTTCGAGGGTTGTGCCCTCAACAAGCTTTTCGATGGGATCGCCCAGCATTGCTGCAAGAAGGATAACCATAAGCATAT
The DNA here is from genome assembly GCA_045659105.1 of Acutalibacteraceae bacterium. Lineage (GTDB taxonomy): Bacteria > Bacillota > Clostridia > Oscillospirales > Acutalibacteraceae > RUG806. The sequence goes on along the minus strand of JAZOWG010000048.1, from coordinate 72 downwards.
CGGGAAGAGAGTAGATAATATCAACCACTCTCATTATAATCATATCAAGCTTTCCGCCGACGTAGCCTGAAA
>JAZOWG010000047.1:0-5483 GCA_045659105.1 Acutalibacteraceae bacterium | reverse complement strand
CTTATGCTTTGAAATTGTGGACTTGATAAGATTATGAAGTGCTGCCTCAAAATCATTAGCTTTTTCAAGCACGTCCGCAAACTGTCTTAATACTTCAGCAACTGCAGTATTGAGAACAACGTTGCAGTTTGAAATTGTATTGGAAGAACCGAGCATTCTGAATTCAAACTTATTTCCCGTAAATGCAAAGGGAGAGGTTCTGTTTCTGTCGGTTGTATCCTTGGGGAATTTGGGAAGCGTATGTACGCCGATACGAAGAAGCTCTTTTTCCTTGGTGTCAAGCGCCTTATCCTCTTCGATTGCTTCAAGTATTCCCGTCAGCTCATCACCGAGGAACATTGAAACAACCGCAGGAGGAGCTTCAAGAGCACCGAGTCTGTGGTCATTTCCTGCTGCGGCAACGGACACTCTGAGAAGATCCTGATAATCGTCAACAGCCTTGATAACCGCACAAAGGAAAAGAAGGAACTGTGCATTTTCGCCGGGAGTATCTCCGGGATTAAGAAGATTTATTCCCGTATCGGTTGAAATTGACCAGTTGTTATGCTTACCGCTTCCGTTGATACCTGCAAAAGGCTTTTCGTGAAGAAGACATACCATATTGTGTCTTCTGGCAATCTTCTGCATAAGCTCCATTGTAAGCTGATTGTGGTCTGCAGAGATATTTGTTGTGGAGAAAATGGGAGCTAATTCGTGCTGTGCGGGAGCCGCTTCATTATGCTCTGTTTTAGCAAGAATACCGAGCTTCCAGAGTTCCTCATCAAGCTCTGTCATAAAAGCCTTTATACGGGGCTTTATGGCGCCGAAATAGTGATCATCAAGCTCCTGACCCTTGGGAGGACGTGCACCGAAAAGAGTTCTGCCCGTAAAAACAAGGTCCTTTCTCTTTTCGAACATATCCTTATCTATAAGGAAATATTCCTGTTCCGCACCGACGGTGGCGTTAATTCTTGAAACGTCATCGTGACCGAAAAGCTTTATAACACGCATAGCCTGACGGTTAATTGCTTCCATTGAACGAAGAAGAGGAGTTTTTGCATCAAGAGCGTGTCCGCCGTAAGAGCAGAATGCTGTGGGAATGCAAAGAACGCCGTCCTTTATAAAAGCATAAGAGGTTGCATCCCAGGCAGTATAGCCTCTTGCTTCAAAGGTAGCGCGAAGACCGCCTGAGGGGAAGGAGGAAGCATCAGGCTCACCCTGAATAAGCTCTTTGCCCGAAAACTCCATAATTACCTTATTGCCGTCCACGGGAGAAATAAAGCTGTCGTGCTTTTCAGCAGTAATACCGGTCATAGGCTGGAACCAATGGGTATAATGTGTTGCTCCCTTTTCTATTGCCCAGTCCTTCATTGCATTTGCAACAACATTTGCAAGACCGAGTTCAAGATGCTTTCCCTGCTTTATTGTTCTCTGAAGAAGCTTATAGGTTTCGTGAGGAAGCTTTTCCTTCATCACGTTGTCATTAAATACATTTGAGCCGAAATATTCGCTTACTCTTGCCATAATGAACCCCTTTTCCTGAAAATAAATATAATGGGACTGCAGAAATTCTGCAGCCCCTTTGCTGTCTCACGTATTTTATATCAATACAAAGTATTTGTCAAGTATTTATGTGAAATTTTCCGCAGCAAATACAAATTTATTCAGCTGCTTCAGGCTCAATAAGCCCGTAGCCTCCGTCTTCACGTCTGTAAACAACTGCTACCGAATCATTTGCGGAATTGCGGAACATATAGAACTTGTGTCCCAGCATATTCATCTGAAGAATTGCTTCGTCAACCGACTGAGGCTTAATGGGAATGGTTTTGGTTCTGACAAGCTCGAATTCGGGCTCTTCATCCTCTAAGCCCTGATAGTCGTCAAACGCACCTGAGCGCAGACGTTTTTCAAGCTTTGTTTTATTTTTACGAATCTGACGGATAAGAAGGTCAACACAATTATCAAGTGCCTCATTCATATTCTCAGCCTTTGCCTGTGCCCTGAAAATCAAGCCGTCATTATTCACTGTGATTTCCACGGTCTGCGAAGTTTTCTCCACGGTTGCAGTTACTTTTGCCGAGGCCTCGTCTCCGAAGAAGCGGTCAATTTTCTGAAGCTTCTTTTCTGCGTGCTCCTTGAAGGAATCTCTCGGAGTACATTTTCTGCCTATAACTGTAATTTTCATAACTACATCCCCTTTGGTTTAAATTCTGAAAAAGAAAAACGGACGGATAGCGAAGAAATATTACTTTCTTCATCACCGCCCTTCTCTCTGTTTCAATTGTATTATACCATCAAAAATAAGTTTTGTAAAGAGATTTTTATACAATTTAACTACTTTTTTTGTAAGTTCTTAAAATATTCTGTAAATAATGCAACATCAAATCACAAAAGACACGTGCCTTGTAACGTGACAGCCGATATTTACCGCAACAGGAAGCCCTGCTATATGGGTAGGATAAACCTCGATATTACACGCAAGTGCAGTACAGTCACCCGAAAAGCCCTGCGGACCTATTCCCGTTTTATTTACGGCATCAAGTATCTCTCGCTCCATTTTTTCATAAAAAGAATCTGAATTTCTTATATCGGTATTTCTGCAAAGAGCTTTTTTGGAAAGATAAGCGGCATATTCAAAATCACCGCCGATGCCAACCCCCAGCACAAGCGGCGGACACGGCTTTGCATCAGCCTCTTTTACAGCAGACACAACAAAATCTATAATATCTTCCTTTGAAGCCGTGGGATTGAACATCCTGATTTTACTCATATTCTCACTGCCGAAGCCCTTTGGTGCAACAGTAAAGCTGATTTTATCACCGGAAACTATTCTTGTATGAATAACAGCCGGAGTATTATCCTCTGTATTGATTCTTCGAAGCGGGTCAGCAACGACCGACTTTCTCAGAAAGCCCTCTGTATACCCTTTTCCGACACCAAGATTTACAGCTTCCTCAAAGGAGCCTCCCGAAATATGCACATCCTGTCCGATTTCAGCAAAAACAACCGCCATACCGCAATCCTGACAAACGGGAATCTGTTTATCCTCCGCAATAATGTAATTTTTCTCCATATCTGAAAAAACATCCTTTGCAACAGGAACACTTTCCCTTGAAGCGAACTCCGAAATACGGCACTTAAGGTCATCGGGCAGATATATATTAGCTTTTATTACAGCCATCCTTACAGCTTCTGTAATTTCACTTACGTTTATTTCTCTCATAATACCTCTTATTAAACAATAACCGCCGAAGAAAAGTCTTCAGCGGAAATATTATGTATACTTATTTATTATAGCCGCGGCGTGTACCGGTCTTAAAATCTCCGCTTTTCTTGAGGACAGATATCTTTTCATCACTTTCCTGCTTGAACTTTGCCATCATATCTTCAAAGGACATAGGGGCAGAAGAAACGGACTGCTGTGGCTTCTGAGCCTGCTGTGAGAAGCTTCTCTGAGAATTATTTCTCTGATAATTTGACTGACGGGGCTCTCTCTTGGGAGCCTCCTGTGTCTTTTCGGGCTGAGGTAAGGTCTGCTTGATTGAAAGGCTGATTTTATTGTTCTCGTTAATTGCAAGAACCTTTACCTTAACCTCCTGACCTTCCGAAAGAAATTCCGTTATGTCCTTAACGTAGGTTGCGGCAACCTCGGAAATATGAACCATTCCGCTTTCGCCGTTTGACATTCTGACAAATGCGCCGAATGAAGTAAGTCCCGTGACTTTTCCTTCATAAATTTCACCAATCAGTGACTGCATAAATTAAAGGGTCCTCCTGAATTCAGAGATTTATTAAACCGCTGAAAGCTCAGCGGTCAATTACTTATTTACCGGGAGTTACGTCGTAATAAACCTTCTCATCGGGATAAGCATAGCCTCTTTCACGGGCAAGGTGCTCGTAAAGCTCTGCCTCATCGGAATTATTGATGAGATAGTCCATCTCCTGATTCTCCTGCTTTAACTGCTCAAGCTGCAAATTAAGAGCGTCAAGCTTATTCTGTTTTTCATTTGAATTTATAGAAATAGTAGTAAAAACCGTAACGGATGCAACAAATGCAATGATAATGCAGAGTATAAGGATTATACTGCGTCGACCTGAAGCCTTAGTCACAAAAAACACCGTCTTTTCCTGAAAAATGTATATAAGAAAGAATATAATCAATTAATACAGTAATTATATAATACAAACTATCTGATATCAAGTGTTTTTTGTAAAAATTTTCAATTTTTTTGAGATTTTTTTGTACATTTAAATAATTTTTTTGTCACTCCTGATACTCTTTCTCGGAGTCTCTGCAATAATAAGGAAAACAGACCTCCGGGAAAGATATGAAATATAAAGAATCCCATCAGCTCCCCTGCCGTAACAAAAAACCGCATCATTCCCGAGCAGTATTTAAGAGAGAAAAGAAAACAGAGAAATGCAGATATAACAAAAAAGCAGACATCTCTTACAAATATCGCCGCCGTACCCTTACCGAAGGGGATATTTACAAATTTCAGCAAATAAAACATTATTCCCAGCATATAACCCATTCCCACAGCCTTTATGAGCACTGACAGCTGAACCTGATGCTCAAATCCCGTTATCATCTGAACACCTTACTGAAAAATCCCTGATGCTTTGTACTGCGTTCGGAATAAGAAACAGAATTTACCTTTCCTGATGCAGTAACATCACCGCTTTCCGTATTCAGCACACTTATCTGTAAATTCTCCCCTTTAATGGTAATCTGCCCGTAAGAGGTATAAAGAATAATTTCCTCATCGTTAAAATTATCAGCCTCCGTTACACCGGTAACAGAAATATTCTTTCTTCCGTCTACAATAAGCGAATGCGGCAGCATCACTTTCTTTTCATCCATGCTAATCACCCTTTCAATTTATCACTTAATATATATGAAGCAAAAAACATATATATCAAAAATCAATAAAAATGTTTCATTCTTTTCGTATGATTTTATAATGAAATAGTTTATGTTTTATGATAAAATTAAGGCAACTTATTTCAGGAGGAATTAACTATGGTTAGAATTGAAATGGACAACGGTGCAATAATCGACGTTGAACTTTACCCCGATAAGGCACCCCAGACTGTTGCAAACTTTGAAAAGCTCGTAAAGGAAGGCTTCTATGACGGACTTACCTTCCACAGAATTATCAGAGGCTTTATGATTCAGGGCGGCGACCCCGAAGGAACAGGTATGGGCGGCGCAAAGGAAAAGATTTACGGCGAATTCGCAGCTAACGGCTTCCCTCAGAATGACCTCAGACACACCAAGGGCGTTATTTCAATGGCTCGTTCAATGGCTCCCAACTCTGCTTCTTCACAGTTCTTCATTATGCACGAGGATGCTCCCCACCTCGACGGCAGCTATGCCGCCTTCGGTAAGGTAGTAAGCGGTATTGATGCCGTTGATGAAATTGCATGCACAAGAACAGGCTTCGGCGACAGACCCGTAACACCCGTTGTAATCAAGAAAATGACCCTTATCTAAAACAAAA
>JAZOWG010000046.1:0-4552 GCA_045659105.1 Acutalibacteraceae bacterium | reverse complement strand
TAAATCCGGAAACTACGGAAGAACAGATTATTTCAACGTTTTCCTTGGATTTCAGAATATTCTGAAGTGCTTCTTCACCCGTAAGTGTGGGGAGATTCTGAATGATTGTTACCTTTTTTGAGGTGGCTGACAGAAGAATTGCCTCCTGCAATGCGGAATTTCCGCCGCCGATAACGGTTACGTCCTGCCCTGCATAGAATGCACCGTCGCACACCGCACAGAAGGAAATACCGTTTCCGAGATATTTTTCTTCACCCTCCACACCTAAGTGTCTGTGGGCAGCACCCGTTGCGATAATAACGGTTTTGCCTTGGAATGTGCCGTTTTCCGTTACAACCTCCTTGATTTCACCGTCACGGATTGCTGTTACCGTTTCCATCTCAAATTCAGCCCCGAGAGAGATTGCGTGCTCTACCATTTTATCAGCAAGCTCCGTTCCCGAAAGCTCCCCGAAACCGGGGTAATTTTCAATTTTGGGTGAAAAGGTAACCTGACCTCCGAAAACACCTTTTTCAATTACAAGGACGCTTTTTTCGGCACGTCTTCCGTATATTGCGGCGGTAAGTCCGGCAGGACCTGCGCCTATTATAATAATGTCGTACATTTTGCTTCTCCTGAGTTAAATATTGTCGTTTGCCGTGTTAACAAGCTCGCTTCTTCTTTCCGCAAGATCGTGGTACATCTGAGCTCTTCTTTCCTTTGTAAGGGGCCATAAGAACTTAGGAATTATGCCGAGTGCGCCGGAGATTGTGGGAACGGCGGAGCACAATGCGAACAGCCAGAATTTTGTTCTGTCGCTCTGGGTACCGATTTTGATACCCTGAACGTAGCCTATTTTCTTGAGGATAATGTTCCGTACGGAGCTCATAAGAGAGCCCTGGATTTTAAGCACAAGGCTCTTTGCAACGGAGGTTGTGGCTTCCATACGGTAGCCGTGCTTCCATTCGCAGAAGTCCATAGCCTCGTTCCAGAGGTCTGAGTTGATAACCTTATTTACGCCGAATGCCCATTTATAGAACCATTCACGCACGCCGACGGCTACAACCATAGGAATCATTTTTGTATAATTCTTGTTTATCATACCGAAAAGGAAATACCCGAGTGACAGGATATCTCCGTAAATGTCTGCACCTACCCACAGAGCCTTCGATGAGAATTTTTTTCTTAAGAAGGGTATAAAGCCGTAAGAAATACTTCCGTTGAAGGAGGAGGGGATATTTGCAATCGTAATCAGCGAATATGAGCCGAAAACGTCAATGAAGTAGTTATTTTCACTGCTGCTTACAGCGAAGCCGCCGAGGAAATCCGAAAGGCACATAAGAAGAACGGGATAGTTTGTGACTATAGCCTTAAGTCCTTCCTTAATATTAGGTCTTTCAAGGGACTGGGGAACTCTTTCCTTTGAATTGAAGAAGTAGTAAAGAGTAAGAGCAGATGAAAATACGCTGCAGCCCACACCGAAGGTCATAAATGCTGTGGAGAGCTTCATACCTATTTTTTCGTTTACGATAAGGTCGTAAAGTGCACCGAATATGTATCTCGGCATATCTTCACCGAGGTAACCCGAAAGAAGCTCTGCAAGGGTTATAAGCCGCACTCTTTCATTTGGATTCGGCGTGGTGGTGGACATATATCCTCCCTTTGCAAGGTTCATTGCCGTTGTTGCCGTTTCCTGAATAACAGAGAATGCGAAATAGAATATAAGCTTCGGAATGTGTGTGCCCGACGTGCCGGGGAAAATAAAGGGAATGAGCCAGTAAATTGCACCCAAAAGGGTCAGCGGTACCTGAAGGCCAAGAAGATAGGGACGGAATTTGCCGAGTCTTGTTCTTGTGTTGTCAACAAGTGAGCCTAAAAGGATATCGTTTATTGTATCCCAGGCGCTTGTGAAAATGTTTACGACAGCGCTGACGGTAAAGTCAATTTTAACAACGTCCCAGATGTATCTTTCCTGGAAGCCGTTGATGTTGAAGGTGTTTGATACGTCGTTGAGAATGTATGCCGCAGATTCTTTTACACCTACGTAATTAAAATTTTCATATACGTTTATCTGCTTTTCGGGGAGATTAACACTATTTTTATTTTCCATAATTAACCTCCTTAATCTGTTACGGTGACTTCGCACTTGGCAACTATAAGTCCCTGACGGGAAATTGCACTTATTGTTGCCGTTCCGTTTTTGTGTGCTGTTGCAAGACCGCTCTGATTAACAGAAACGGTATCAGCGTCAGATGACATCCATACTATATCCTTGATAGTCGCATCATCCGGCTTTATTTCTGCCGAAAAAGTGAATGTGTCATATTTTTTGAGCGTAAGCACGGTTTCGCTGATGCGAACGGATTCAACGGGATTTACTACATACACAATACAGTTATCGGAAAAGGTTTTTCCGAGATACTCAAGGGTTACCCGTACGGAAATGGGCTTATCGCAGTTCTGTATTGCGGTTATCTGTCCGTTTTCGTCAACCGTAAGATATTTATCATAGGATGAGAAGGACAGTGAATATTCATCCTCCTGAAGATCCGCCTCAACGAAAGGTGTTACATTAAGCGTTGTGTAATCACCAACCTTAAGAGTCATAATATCCTGAGCTATATCGATTCCCGCATAGGAGAAATTATAGATTTCGGAGAACTGAAGCTTCATAGAGAAGGGTGTTGTTCCGATATCCGAAAGGGAATTCTGAAAGGCGATATTTGCCGAGTAGCCGTAAGCACGGTCAATTGTGAAGCTGAGCATTTTACCCGTTACGGTATCTGCCGTAAGTGTGAAAACGAAAACCTCAGGGACAAATTTCTCATTGATAGCCGAGAAAACACCTGCATTTTCCGTGGTGAAAAGCTTAACAGCCGCCGTATCATCCGTAAGGAAATACATATTGTTGAATACCGTGTTGTAGGTAAGCTTCATTACAAGAATGTCCTGATCTGTAATTTCGGCTTCTGCCTTATCGGGTGCGCTTCCCGGTAAAACGGAAAGAATTGCACTTGCATCCTCGCCGTATTTTATTGAGCTGCCCTCATAGAAGGAGGAAAGCTTTGATGAGATGCTGCCCTTTGCAAAGGAGAAGAAATCCTGAACGCTTTTGTTTTCGCAGGTGATTTCCTCAATATATACATCCGTTCGGCTGTCGTATTTTACGATACCGCCCTTTACTGCAGAATCAAAAAGCCTTGAAAGAAGGGTCAGGGCATCCTCTTCATTTTTCGGAACGGCCTTTATTTCGTATGGCTTTTCTTCAAAAAGAGAAGCATCTGCGGTTTCCTGAGGCTGTACGGATTTTGCCGTTATGATGATTGCCGCACTGGATACCGCAATAACAAGAACGGGGATGATAATTGTTATTAAAATGATGCTTTTAACGCTGAGCTTTTTTTCTGAAAGCTTCATTTCTTCTTCCCCCTTTTCTTTTCGGTTACGGCTTCTGCCTTTTCCTCTTCTACTATGGGAAGCGGAAGCTCATCAAGGGTAAGCTCACCTTTTTTGAGCTTTTCCTTTATTTCAAGTCTCTTTCTGTCTGCTTCCTTTACGGGAATTTCGGGAGGATTGTTGATTATTGCCGCATTAGCTGCAATAAATGCCGCCATAATGAGAACGGTAAGAACGCCGCCGAAATAAGGCTTTACGGAAACAAATTCAATAGCCCCCGAAAGGTTAACTGCAATAAAGGAAAGCACCGTTGAGCCGATTCCTGCAAGAATTGCGGGGACGGCAAAGCCGACGGCAATTTTCGATGTTTTTCGGATATTTATAAAGGAGAGAATCCACGCACCGAAGCAGCCCACAAGACAAAGTGCCGTTACGACAAGAAGCAGAAGGGTAACAAGCGTTATTATGAAAAGAATTTTTCCCACTCCGATGTCAGAGAAGGCACCAAGCATTGTCCAGATGGAATCCGTGAACATATTGTAAATACCGAGAGCGCCTACGGAGATTTCATACTCCCACCATGGAAAGGAAAGCTTTACATTGAAAACGGGAAGAAGAAGGGAGCAGATGCCGAGAAGCAGAAAAACAAATCTCAGAATCACAGCTTTTCCCTGAATGAATGCTGCTTTCAGCTTTGCAACGAAGATTCTTGCCGTCGTAAACTCAAGCTCGGTTTTCTTCGCATCGCGGCGCAGGTCTTCATCCTGCGTATAGTACATTATGTGCACACCGCATTTTTTACAGTTGGGACTCAGGTCAAAACGGGCAATTTCAACCCCGCATTTAGGACACCTCAAAAATATCACCGCCTGACAGTATATTTAATTATATTTTAATAAAAATGTATGACATTTTCAATCGTCAGGCATTAGAAAATAAAGGTAATTTTTTGGTTATTATATATATAAAAGATATTTGACAAAGAAATCGTGCCGTGATATTGTAATATATAAAGTATGTACAGGAGAAGAAATATGAGCAGTCATTTTTTTGCATTGTTTTCAAGAATGAAATACATAGACCGCTGGTCACTTATGAGAAATACCGATGCGGAGTCCCTTTCTCAGCACAGCTTCGATGTTTCGGCAATTGCCCACGCACTTGCCGTTATCGGAAA
>JAZOWG010000045.1:0-13098 GCA_045659105.1 Acutalibacteraceae bacterium | reverse complement strand
AACGGAAATTCGGCTTTCGGGGCGTTTTATGATATTATTGCGGCATTCGGCGAGGCTTATGCCGATACTGTGAAGCTTTTCTTCAATTCCGTTTTCAGAAGACCTCTCCGCTTCATATACAGGAGAACAAAAAGAGCGCTTCGGATGCTTATGTTTTGTGTTATTGTTTTCTTTGCACCGGCACACGTGTCCTCAAGGCGTTATGCAAACGACGTTATAAGGGCAGGTAAAAAGTGCCTTAAGATTATGTTTACGCATCCCTTCTCTCTGCCGTCCGTAATTTTTTACTATATAAAAAAGGCGCTGAGAAGATACGAATATACACCGAAAAATATAGCCCTGTGGCTTCTTCCCTTGCTGCTGACCCTCGGCGTGCTTATAAGCCTTAACGTGCTGTCAGGGAAAACACTTTGTCTTGAAATTTCCTCAGAGGGGGAGACGCTCGGCTTTGTAGCGGATGAGGGCGGCTTTATTGAGGCGAAGAATTCCGCCCGTGAGATTCTTCTTCTTGCGGACAAGAATGCATCCCTTCCCCCCGTAACCTATTCACTTGCAATAAAGGATAAGAATTCCCTTACGGGCTCAGATACCCTCCGTGACAGGCTTTTGGAAAAGAGCTCCGGTGAGGGTGTTACCGCCTGCGGTATTTTTGTTGACGGAAGACTTCTTTGCGCTGTCAGAAGCGAGGCTGAGGGCAGGCAGGTAATTGAAGGACTTCTTGAGCCCTACAATAAGGAGGGCGTATTTGCCCTTTCCTTTGCTGAGGAAATTGAATTCCGTCAGGGGCTTTACGGCGAAAAGCTGATAATGAGTGCCTCGGAGCTTAAGAAGGCTCTTGAGGGCGGTGAAAGAAGGGTTTCCGTTCATAAGGTGACGGCAGGGGACACTCTGCAGTCAATAGCTCTTACCTATGGTATGACAAAGGAGGAGCTTGTGACACTCAATGAGCTTCCCGAGGATACAGCGGAGCTTTCCGCCGATACTGAAATTAAGGTTTATGAGCAGGATATTCTTCTTACCGTGAAGGAGGTCCGTGCGGAGGTTTCCGCAGAGGAAACGGATTTCGAAGTAATTGAAATAAAGACAAATGCCCTTTACAGCGGTACCGAGCGTGTGCTTTCGGAGGGTAAAAAGGGCCGCGACCAGGTAACGAGCCTTGTGACAACTCAGGGCGGAAAAAAGGTGTCCTCAAAGGAGGTTTCCCGCCTTAATGTAACAAAGCCCGTTCCTCAGCGTGTGCAGATAGGCACAAAGCCTCTTGATGAGGCATACTCCAATTCAATGGGCGGAATATTCCTCTGGCCCATAATCGGTGCATACGGAATAAACTCCGACTACGGCTACCGTTGGGGCAAGCTTCACGCAGGTATTGACCTCGGTATGGGAAATGCTCCCGGCACCAGCCTCGGCAAATCGATTATTGCGGTAGCACAGGGTACGGTTATTGTTGCAGGCACACATTCAAGCTACGGCTATTACGTTATTATTGACCACGGCGGCGGTCTTCAGACCCTTTATGCACACTGCCTTGCAAACTCCCTTATGGTTGTTCCCGGACAGATTGTGGCTGCAGGTGAGCCCATAGCAAGGGTCGGCTCAACGGGTTATTCAACGGGTCCCCATCTTCATTTTGAGGTCCGTGTAAACGGTAACCGTGTAAATCCGAGACCCTATTTAGGTATATAAAGGAAGAAGCGTATGGATAACAGTATATACGAGGGCAATCCTCTTCTTGAAAATAAAGAGGCTTATTTAAGAGAGCTTGAAAGCAGAAAAAGAACGGAAGCAAAAAAGCGCTTCAGCTTCTTTTTCGGACTTCTGGCGGTTATTTTTTCACTTATCGGCTTCGGCGGCTGTATTCTTACGGGTGTCGGCTTCATAAGAACGCAGGGCGAAGAGAAGAAAAACCGTGAATTTGCGGCTTACAATGAGTTTCTTATAGCCGTTGCGGCTGTTGACCCTGCCCCTTTTGACGATATTACGGCGGCATCCTCCGGGGAGCTTATCGAAATTGCCGTATGGAGCATCATCGGTGCGGATTTTGAGCCCGACAGATATGATTACTCCACGGGTGAGCTGGCTTTACCCGTTGCGGACGTTGAGGCGGCTTACACAAGGTATTTCGGCACGGACAAGCCCATAGTGCACACAAGCGTTACGGGCTACGGCTACGAGTTTTCATATAACGCCGAAAAGGGCTGTTATTTCATCCCCCTTACGGCAATTGAGCCCTTCTACACACCGAGGGTGACGGATGCCGAAAAAAAAGGTGATTCGGTAACGCTGACCGTGGGTCTTATAAACTCAAACGTATGGAAGCAGAATTCCGTGACGGGTGAATTATCCCGTCCCGAGCCCGATAAATTCATTAAGGTAACCCTTCGTACCTCGGGCGGAGCAATGCACATCGGTGCAATACGTTCAACAAATCTTCCCGAAACGGCAATTGTGGATGTGAATAATTAAATGAAATTTTACGGCAGGACATCCTGCCGTTTTTATTTTTACAAATGACAAAAAATTGATACTTTTGGTTTATAAAATATAATCTGCGGAGAAATGTTGTGCAAGATACACAAAAACAAGGGCTTCAAATTTTTTCTGCAATCGGATATTTAACTTGAATATCAAAATTTTACTATATATAATGAAGTTGTATGGCTGTGTAATTTTTTCGGTTATACAACATTTTGTAAATTTGATAATAAACCTGAACGGAGGAAATTATTATGGACAAAAAATTAAGAATCGGTATTATCGGCTGCGGCGGTATTGCAAACGGCAAGCACATGCCCAACCTCAAGAAGCTTGACGACAAGCTCGAATTGGTTGCTTTCTGCGACATCGTTCTTGAAAGAGCCGAGGCTGCCGCTAAGAAGTTCGGTACAGAGGATGCAAAGGTTTACGAGGACTACAAGGAGCTTCTCAAGGACGAGACAATTGACGTTGTTCACGTTTGTACTCCCAACCGTTCCCATTCCTTCATTACTATAGATGCACTTGAAGCAGGCAAGCACGTTATGTGCGAAAAGCCCATGGCAAAGACCTATGCAGAGGGCAAGGCTATGCTTGAGGCTGCAAAGAGAACGGGCAAGAAGCTCACAATCGGCTATCAGAACCGTCAGTGTACTGAGAACCTTTATGTTAAGTCCGCTTGTAAGGAAAATGAATTCGGTGAGATTTACTATGCTCAGGCACACGCTATCCGCCGCAGAGCAGTTCCCACCTGGGGTGTTTTCCTTAATGAATATGAGCAGGGCGGCGGTCCCCTTATCGATATCGGTACACACGCTCTCGACCTTACACTTTATATGATGGACAACTACGAGCCCAAGATGGTTGTTGGTAACACCTTCAGAAAGCTTGCTGACCAGACAAATACTGCTAACGCATGGGGCGACTGGGATCCCGAAAAGTTCACTGTTGAGGATTCAGCCTTCGGTCACATCGTTATGAAGAACGGCGCAGTTATTATGCTTGAATCTTCATGGGCACTTAACGTTGCTGACGCTAATGAGGCTTGCTTCACACTCTGCGGTACAGACGGCGGTGTTACAACAAAGGGCGACGACCTTCGTGTAAACAAGGTTAAGCACGGCAGACAGACAATTGAAATTCCCAACCTCGATGCAGGCGGGGTTGCTTTCTACGACGGTAAGAAGGGTGATGCCTCCGAGCTTGATATGTATCAGTGGATCAATGCTATCCTTACAGACACCGATCCTTGCGTTCTTCCCGAGCAGGCTCTTTGCGTAACAAGAATTCTTGAAGCTATCTACGAATCCGCAAAGACAGGCAAGGCTGTTTATTTTGAAGACTGAGGAGAAATAAAATGAAGCTTGCTGTTCAGTTATATTCTCTCCGCCACCATATGGAAAACGGTGAGAACTTTATAGATATTCTTAAGAAGGTCAAGGCTCTGGGCTTTGACGGCGTTGAGTTCGCAGGATTCCACGGCTATTCCGCAGAGGAGCTGAAGGCTCATCTTGACGAAATCGGTCTTGTAGCTGTAGGTGCACATATGGGACTTAACGATTTCCGCCCCGAAAATCTCGCAGAGACTCTTCGCTTCGGTAAGACTATCGGTGCAAAGACTCTCGGTATCGGCGGTGCCGACACGGAGACTGAAACCTCACTTAACGAGGTTATTGAAATTATGGGCGGAGCCGACAAGGAAGCCGCTAAAGAGGGAATCGCAGTTTATTTCCACAACCACACTCAGGAATTCTCTGAGCCTCTTTTCAATACCGTGCCCGGTACGATTTTTGAAAGACTTGCTGCCGCTTGCCATATGCAGATTGACACCTACTGGTCCTTCCACGCAGGTAAGGACAACTATGCTCTTATTTCAGAGTATAAGGATATAATTCCCCACCTTCACATAAAGGACGGTCTTGACGGTCATCCTATGGCTTTAGGTGAGGGCAACAACGACCTTGCAACTGTTGTAAGAGCTGCAAAGGACAACGGCATCGAATGGCTTATTCTCGAAAATGACGATCCCGTGCCCGACGGACTTTCCGATATTACGAGAAGCATGGAGTGGCTCAAGGCCAATGTAAATTAACGGAATCCGTTAATTTACAAGTGATATTCTTTGCTTCGCAAAGAGTGATATTGCCTTACGGCAGTGATATACCGTGATTCTCACGGTGTGATATATTTGCCTTCGGCAAATGTTCAGGAAGCCTGACGGCTTTTCCGCTTCGCTCTAAGGGGGACGGTTGCCCGTCCCCTGAAAATATATTTTTTTTCGGAGGAAATATAATGAAATTAGGTGTTTTTACTACACTTTTAAGCAACCTCTCACTTGAAGAGGCGCTGAAATATTTTACATCCCTCGGCATCGAAATGGTTGAAATCGGTGTCGGCGGTTATCCGGGAAATGCTCACGCAGACCCCGAGGTGCTCCTTAATGACGAAAAGGCATTTGAGGAATTCTGTGCACTTATCAAGAAGTATAACGTTCAGATTTCTGCTCTTTCCTGCCACGCAAACCCCGTACATCCCAATAAGGCTGAGGCAGCAGAGGCTGACAAGGTAATAAGAAACGCTATTTTACTTGCTGAGAAGCTCGGTCTTCATCAGATTAATACCTTCTCGGGCTGTCCCGGTGACCACGAGGGTGCAAAGTATCCCAACTGGGTAACCTGCCCCTGGCCCAACGATTTCCTTGACATTCTCGACTGGCAATGGAATGAGGTGCTTATTCCCTACTGGAAGGACCTTGTTGCATTTGCAAAGGAGCACGGCGTAAACAAGATTGCACTCGAGATGCATCCCGGCTTCTGCGTATACAACACAGAAACTCTTCTCAGACTCCGTGAGGCGGTAGGTCCCGAAATCGGTGCAAACTTTGACCCCAGCCACCTTATCTGGCAGGGTATGGAGCCCGTTGCTGTTATCCGTGCTCTCGGTGATGCTATTTTCCACGTGCACGCAAAGGATACAAGAATCGACAAGTACAACACCGCAAGAACGGGTGTGCTTGATACAAAGCTTTACAGCGACGAAATCAACCGCTCCTGGATTTTCCGCTCCGTCGGCTACGGCAACGACGAGCTTTACTGGAAGGATATTATCTCCAATCTCCGTCTTGTAGGCTACGACTGGGCTCTTTCCATTGAGCACGAGGATTCTCTTATGAGTCAGAATGAGGGTCTCAGGAAGGCTGTCGGCACTCTTAAGAATTGCCTTATTACAGAGGATACAACCGCTGCATGGTGGATATGAAAAATTTGCCCCGCAAATTTTTCAGGTAATAGGTAAGAAGTTAAAGTGAATAAGTGATTTACACTGATTAATAAAACGAAGAGGACGGTGCGTGATTGCACCGTCCTTTATGTTTTAAATATTGTTACTTACTTTTTCACTATTCACTATTACTTTTTACTTCTTCAGCATACAAATCCGTGGCGGATTTTATGCTGAAAAGCTGTGTTCGAGTCCGACTGCATAGCGGAGAATAAGTCTTGCATCTGCTGCATCCACAGTACCGCTGCCGTCAACGTCGGCTATAATTTTTACTTCCTTGCTTACCGTGTCAAGACCTACTGCAATACGAAGGGCGGCTCTTGCATCAGCTGCATCTACAGTATCGCTGAAATCAATGTCACCGAGCTTTGTTTCGTTGAATTCATCACCGGGAGTGGTGTAGGGAGTAAGCTTCTTGGAATACTCGGAGTATGACATATACTGAGTGTAATTTGAGTTCTCTCTTATATGTCTCTGTGAGAAGCCGAAGAGGAGCCATACGAGGAAGGTTGCAACGGGAGTCTTTGTCATATCTGCGTGGGGAACATTCTGCAGGAACCAGGTGTTCTCGGGCAGAATGCAGTAAGCCGCATTGATGTCGTTATCGGGGGAAACGTGGCTGTGCTTTTCGTTTGTGCAGTAAATAAGGTGGTCGGGCTCCTTGCTGTTATCTGTGGTAACTGCGCCCGCAGCGGAATATTTTACGGATACGATTCCGTCGGAAACGTCGTCAACGCAGGAGGTGATGGGAATAATCTGATAACCGTAGCCGGTTACAATGCAGACGTTGATACCGCTTAATTTTGCATTTGTGAAGGTTTCGTCGGTGCTTTTCTGAATTTCTCTGTATGCATCGATTCTGCTTTCAAGGGTTCTGTTTATGAAATCACCGTCAAAAAGGAAATCCTTTGCTGCTTCATAGTCTGCTTCGGGAACAAGCGCCCAGAGACCGGGCATATTTCTTAAGTATTCCTTTAAAAAGTCATCATAAATAACGCCGTCCGCACTGCTTGCAAGCTTGTTGTATGCCTGACCTAAGGTTCTGTGAAGATCCTGAGCGTTACCGATTGTGATGCCGAGAAGAACAGCAAGCTTTACTATGAGAGCCGTAAGCGAGCCATCACCGATAAGCGTTGCGCCGATGCCGTAAAGTGCGCCCGTGGAGTCGTCGGAGAGGTAATCCATAAATGCCTTGCCTCTGTATTCGGCTGTGATACCGTCGGTTACGCTGTCAATGAAGCTGTCGTAGTCGTCTCTTGTTCTAACTATATGACCCGTCATAAGGTCGCCGATAATTGCATTGCCGAGAAGAGGACAGCCGTAGAATACTGCGCTTGATACGTTATCCTCTGCGTGGTCGGGATGTGCATAGAGGTAGGAGTTTGTGATAACACCGCCTGTGCCCACACTTAAGATTGCAACGCTGTTCTTGCCCGTTACCGTAAGCACGTGGTCAATGAAATCTCTGAGAGCTTCTGCAGAATAAATAGGGTCAAGTCTCCAGTCGTATGAGAAGAAGAAAACCTCATCTGCACTTACATAGCCTGCGGCTGCTGCAAGGAAGGATTTCATATTGTCGTTCATAATGCTGTCCTCAGAGTGCTCCGAAAGGGGCTCTGTGTAGCTCCAGGGACCTACGTCAGAGGAGAGAGAATCACCCGTGGGGGCGCAGAGAATGGGGTCAAGCATAGCCTTTACGCCTGTTATAACGGATGTGGTGCCGGTTGAAACGTCCGCAAAGTCAGAAAGAACCACGCCCATAAGAATATTTGTAACGTTGCCCGTGAATTTTGTAGAATTCATATCAAAGGCGACGGATGCACCGTTTTTGTTGGGGTTTACGTAGAGCACGTTATCTGCGGTGTCGCCCACGTAAATTACGGGAACGCTGTTAAGCTCTACTGCGAGTGCACTTAAGGGTGCGGCTGTTATCATAAGCACGCTTAAAAGCATACTGATAACCTTTTTTACGGTGTTGTTCATTGGTTTACCTCCGAAAAATTGATGTAATAGGGCATTTTATGTGTCAATTATACATAATTTAATCTGCTAATTCAAGTGTTTTTTTGTGAATACCATTATTTAACACATAATTAACATATAAGAGGGATTATAACGTCGGAACCCATAAAAAAGGGTGAAGCGGACGACGGGATTGACAAAAATGAAAAAATGTGATATTATGTTCCAAAAGGAACAGAAAACGGATATTTTTTTGAAGAAAGGCGGTGTATTATGAGAAAAAATGACGTAAGCGCTCTGCTTGCAAGTCCTCTTTTCGGGAATGCTCCCGAGGAGCTCATTAAGGAGCTTCTTACATCGGGAGATTACGGGATAATTTCCGTGCCGAAGGGTGAGACGGTTTTCTCAGAGGGTGAAACGAAGGTACAGCTGTGCCTGGTTCTTAAAGGCAGTCTGGAGGTTTCAAAGGGCAGTCTTTATATGAACCGGCTGAATGCGGGCGCAATTTCGGGAATGTCCTGTCTTTTCGGTGAGGGCGGTGCCTTTCCCACAACGGTGAAGACGGCTGAGAATTCAAGGCTTCTTTTTATAACGAAGGAGCAGCTTATGTCCCTTTTCGGAAGATACCCCGACATCTTAGAGAAATATCTGTCCCTTTTATGCCGTAAAATCTGTTTTCTTGGCGGAAAGATTGAGAGTATTTCGGCACCTGATTCCTCTGAGGCTTTAAGAGCCTATCTTCTTGAGGTCTCGAAAAAAACAGGTGCGGATACCTTCACTCTTCCGCTGTCGGGAAGCCGTCTGGCATCGGCTCTCGGGATGGGCAGAACCTCCCTTTACAGAGCCTTTGACAAGCTTTCCGCGGAAGGCTTTCTGACTAAAAACGGCAAAAGTGTAACCATTGAAAGGAAATGAAAATTATGAAAAAGGTATTATCTGTATTATCACTTATTTTTGCATTAGCTCTTGTTTTCACCGCTTGCGGTACCGTAGCGGAGGAGACAACTCTTGAGGAGACAACTCTTGAAGAGACCACAGCAGCCGAAAAGGCTGTTATCAACATCGGTCTTCTTAAAGGGCCTACGGGTATGGGTGCTGCCGTGCTTCTTGACAATGACGAAAAGGGTACTGCAAATGCAGACTATAATCTTACCCTTGCAGGCGCTCCCGACGTATTGCAGACCGCACTTATCAACAACGAGCTTGATATGGCGGCGCTTCCCACAAACGTTGCCGCTGTTCTTCACGGCAAAACTGAGGGTAAGGTGCAGATTCTTGCAGTCAACACTCTCGGCGTAATTTATCTTATGAGTGCCGATGAGACAATAAAGACCGTGGCAGACCTTAAGGGCAAGACCATTCTTTCCGCAGGTCAGGGTACAACAACAGAGTACGTGCTCAACTACATTCTCGCTGAAAACGGTCTGACCCTTGATACCGACGTATTCGTTGAATATGCAAGCGAGCACGCAGAGGTTATCTCCAAGGCAAAGTCCGGCGGCTATGAGGTTATTCTTCTTCCCGAGCCCTTTGTTACACAGATGAAGGGTCAGGATGCCTCCTTCAAGGTAGCTCTTGACCTTACTAAGGAATGGAAGGCTCTCGGCGGCGGTGAGCTTACAATGGGCTGTATCGCAGTAAGAAAGGATTTTGCAGAGCAGAATCCCGATGCTGTTGCCGCTTTCTTAAAGGACTACGAGGCATCCGTAAACGCAGTAAATGCTGACCCCGAGGCTGCAGGCGCACTTATTGAAAAGTTTGAAATTGCAAAGGCTGCCGTTGCTTCAAAGGCTATCCCCAACTGCAATATTACCGTTATGACGGGTGAGGAAATGAAGAACAACGTCAGCGCTTATCTTCAGGTGCTTTTCGATTCCAATCCCAAGGCAGTAGGCGGAAAATTACCTTCTGACGGCTTCTATGCCGTAATTTCCTGATGAAGGGAAAAAATAAAAAACACGGAATTAGATTGCCGTCATACCTTAAAACACCCCTTGCCGTGCTTTTCTGGCTCGGGGTGTGGTTCCTTGCGTGCGAATGGGTGGGTATGGAGCTTTTGGTGCCCTCGCCCCGTGCGGTAATCGGTGCCTTTTCGCAGCTTCTTCGGGAAAAGGAATTCTATATTTCCTGCCTTAACTCACTTTACAAGGTGCTGACGGGATGGGTAATAGGTACGGTGCTGGGCACGGTGCTGGGAATCCTTACTCACCTGAGCGGTCTGCTGAAAGCCCTTTGTGAACCGCTTCTGCACATAATAAAGGCAACGCCCGTGGCTTCCTTTATAGTTCTTGCGCTTGTGCTTATGAGCTCCAAGGCCGTGCCTGCCTTTACCTGTGCTCTCATAACCGTGCCCGTTATCTGGGCAAACGTGACAGAGGGACTGGGCGCTCCCGACAGGAAGCTTTTAGAGATGGCGGACTGCTTCAATATGAGCCGTAAAAACAGAATAAGAGATATATATATCCCTGCCGTGAAGCCCTATTTCTCCGCGGCGGCAATAACCGCCATGGGACTTTCCTGGAAGGCAGGAATTGCGGCAGAGGTTATATGCAGTCCGAAAAACACCATAGGCGCCGGAATTTCCGATGCGAAGGTTTACCTTGAATCTCCTCAGCTTTTTGCCTGGACAATAACGGTTATCGTGCTGAGCGTGATACTTGAAAAAATCCTCGGACGGATTCTCGGAAGAAGGGGGAAGACAGTATGATTGAGCTTCGCAATATATCAAAGGGCTTTGACGGAAAAACGGTGCTTGAGGATGTTTCCCTTGTTATTGAAAAAGGGAAATGCACGGCGCTGACGGGTGCCTCGGGCAAGGGTAAAACCACGCTTATGAGGATTATTGCAGGACTTACGGAGCCTGACACAGGAGAGGTTATTTACCGTGAAAAGCCGAGGTGCAGCTTCGTTTTTCAGGAAAACAGACTTTTAGAGCACAAGACGGTGCTCCAGAATATCCTGACTGTGGTGCCCGACCGTGAAAGGGCAGAATATTTTCTTAAAAGAACGGGACTTCTTCCCGATAAGGATAAGAGGGCGGCTGATTTAAGCGGCGGTATGAAAAGAAGACTTGCAATAGCCCGTGCCCTTGCCTACGGGGGAGATTTGTTCTTCCTTGACGAGCCCTTAAGGGAGCTTGACGGGGAGACGTTAAAAGCCGTGGCTGAGCTTATAAAGGAAGAAATCTCGGGCAAAACAGCCGTCTTAATTACCCACGATGAATTTTCTTCGGAATTTCTGAGTGATGTTAAATTTGAGGTTTAAGAAGAAAATACCCGTGCGGAACAAATCACGGGAGGGCAGCCCCCTCCCCCTACCGTAAGAAGCAGCTCTTCAGAAGGTGAGGAGAGAAATTTGTTGCCACGGAGAAACGAAACGTAAATATTCTTCATAAATTGTTGATAAAATATGATGCGGAACTTTGGTAAAAAGTGCCGTGTCTTTTTTTATTATATATATTGCGGGATATTTATTTTTGTTGTATAATTATTTAGAATGAATTCTCTTAAACGGAGGCAGATTATGAAAAAGAAAATTATTTCAATTATTCTTTGCGTTCTTATGCTTCTCAGCGTTGCTCCCATTGCAGTAATGGCTGCAGAGCTTGGTGACGTTGACGGGAACGGAAAGATTGACGCTACCGATGCAAGAACGGCGCTTCGTGCGGCTGTAGGTCTTGATAAGCTCAAGGCTGAGCAGGTTTCTCTTGCAGACGTAGATTTTGATGGTGATGTTGATGCTACCGATGCTCGACTTATTCTCCGTGCTGCCGTAGGCCTTGAAAAGCTTCACGTGCACAGCTACAAGGATGCAGTTACGACTGCGGCTACCTGCGAGGGCAAGGGTATAAAGACCTTTACCTGCTCCTGCGGTGACAGTTACACCGAGGAAATTGCCGCTCTCGGACACAAGAGCGTAACGGATAAGGCAGTAGCTCCCGACTGTACCAAGGACGGTAAGACCGAGGGTACGCATTGCTCAGTTTGTAACAAGGTATTAAAGGCTCAGGAAAAGGTTCCTGCTCTCGGACACAAGAGCGTAACGGACAAGGCTGTGGCTCCCTCCTGCACCGCAAGCGGTAAGACAGAGGGCTCACACTGCTCAGTTTGTAACGCTGTTATAAAGGCTCAGGAGACTGTCAAGGCTCTCGGACATAAGGCTGTAACGGATAAGGCAGTAGCGGCTACCTGCACCGAAGCAGGTCTTACAGAGGGCTCACATTGCTCAGTTTGTAACACCGTTATAAAGGCTCAGGAGACAATCCCTGCAAAGGGTCATACAAAGGTAACAGATAAGGCTGTGGCTCCCACATGTACCGCAAACGGTAAGACTGAGGGTGCACATTGCTCGGTATGTAATGCGGTATTAAAGCCTCAGGCGCTTGTTAATGCTCTCGGACATCAGAGTGTGCTTGACGAAAGCACGGTTGTTGCACCTAAGTGTGAGGTTGACGGCTATTCAGGTGATTACAAGTGCAGCATTTGCGGTATCGTTACAGAAGCCGGTATGTCAGAGCCTGCTCTGGCACATCAGGACGTGCTTGACGAGAGCACGGTTGTGGCTTCCACCTGTACAACAGAAGGCTATACGGGCGACCGTAAGTGCAGTATTTGCGGTGCTGTAACCGAAATCGGTTCAAAAATTCCTTCTACGGGACATCTTCACAGCTCACTTGATGAGAGCACCGTTAAAGAAGCTAACTGCAAGGAAGACGGCTACACAGGTGACTATAAGTGTGACGTCTGCGGTACCGTTACCGGGACGGGAACAGCAACCCCCAAGCTTGAAAATGCACACCGTTATGAACAGAATACGGTAGAGGCATCCTGTACTGCTGACGAATATATTGTATGGCAGTGTATTTACTGTGAAACTATTGATGCCGACAGAATTGAAATGAGCGGAAAGTATCCCGAAGGAAAGGGACATACCTTCGGTGCAAAGACCACGGTTGCCCCCAACTGTACGGATGAAGGCTACGATGTGCAGACCTGCTCAGTATGTACCTATGAGGAAAGAACAAATCCCGTTTCCGCTAAGGGACACAGCTATAAGAAGAACGTAAGAGAAAGCGTAAATGCTACCTGTCTTGTGGCAGGAAAGAAGGTTTCTGACTGTACTGTATGCGGTGACAAGATGACCGAGGAGCTTGGCTTTGCTCCCCACACTCCCGAAACAGTACAGTATGCAGGTGCATCCTATGCAAACGGTGATTCCTGTAAGACACTTGAAAAGTGCGCTGTCTGCGAAAAGGTGCTTGCTGAGGCTGAAAACTTCGGTGCACACAAGTATATGATGGCAACGGGTCCTGCAACCGAAGCAAAGTGCGAAACTGCAGGTACTCAGACACTCAGCTGTGCTGATTGCGGTTATGAATACACG
>JAZOWG010000044.1:0-4103 GCA_045659105.1 Acutalibacteraceae bacterium | reverse complement strand
ACCTCTGCTGCGGATGCAGTGAGGTCTGCGTCGGGCACAATGATGCCTACCGAAATTGTTGTGAACAACATAATAACGGTAAGAAGCACTGAGAGAGCCTTCGTTGTCATTCTGTGTTTTTTCATAGATTTCTCTCCTTTTCCTGCACCCGTTTTCAGAGAAATCGGGGTGCAAAGATAGAATTATACTTATACATTCTCGATTCTACCACACAAAAACGGAAATTTCAATTATTATATATAAATTCTCATATAAAAATAAAAAGAGAAAATTTAGTAAAAAACAACAAAACAATTTGGCGTTACCGCCGAAATTTCGGAATTCGGAGTTCGGAATTATCATAACCTGCAGAGCATTCAGCCCTGCAGGTTATGATCAGTACATTCCGTTGGCAGACATATAGTCATATATCATTTTTCCGTGGGTCTGCTCCTCCTTCTGAATATGATTCAGGAAGGTTCTGACGTTTTGGTCACGGAATTCGAAGGCTGCAGTATCATATAAGTGAGACACCTGCTTTTCCCCGGACAGCACATCGGTACATAAATACATATCGGCAGTCTTTTCGGGGCACAGCATTGCCTTATATTTTGCGGTAAACGAGGGCAGGGGCTTCTCCTCGCAGTTGACGGGAGGGACCGTACCCATACCGATCTGCTCGAGGGAATTAAGGTGCTCTGTTTCTGCATTTTTAAGGTCGGAAAAGAGGTTTTTAAGCTGCTCGTCGTGAGCGCATTCCGAGTGTCTTTTGTACTTTTCAATGCAGAGCTTTTCGTGGCTTTTAAGCTCCTCAAGCCAGGTTCTTTCTTTTTCTGTAAAATCCATTATTTTGTACTCCTTTCAATTTTTGCTCATACATATTGTGTACCGAATTTGTCAGTTTATACAAAAAATTTTTTACATTTACAAAGAAATTATCACACTTTCTGAGTTTTTCAGAAGAACATAAAATTTGTAACCATTTGTAATCATTTTACTGTAGACAAACGCAGTTTTTTGTTGTATTATGCGTGAGGCTTATGAATTACGCACAATTATTTTTGCACTCTTTTGTGCAGAACGGAGATAAATTTATGAAACGCTTTATAAGGTCGAACAGATGGGAAATTGTTTCCGCTGCCGTAATTTCCGGTGTTTTCACCGCCTCGGTAGTTATAGCAATGACGGTTTCGGCATTTTAACAAAAAAGCACAAACAAGGAACGGAGAACTCAGGTTTTCCGTTCCTTCTATTTATATTGACAATAATTTCTTTTAATGTTAATATTATTATGAATAATATTTTTTTGTAAGAGGTGCTTACTATGAACACTATATCAGTAGCAGGCAAAAGACTTATAGACGACAACGGAAGAGAGCGAATTTTTAACGGAATTAACTTCGTATATAAGGGCGTTGAAAAGGACGAAGACGGCGTTATAAGATACAGAACCGACCTTACTGAGGACGTACTGAAGGCTCTCAGAGCAAAGGGTATGAACGTAATAAGACTCGGTCTTACCTGGGCAGGAATCGAGCCCGAGCCCGGCAAATACAACACCGAGTATCTTGACGGATATAAGGCAATCCTTAAGCTTTGCGAAAAGCACGAAATGTATGTTTTTGTTGACTGGCATCAGGACCTTTTCAGCCATTTCTGCTCCGCTCCCGGAGACGGTGCACCCGAATGGGCATGTATTTACACAAAAAAACGTCAGGACCCCCTGTTTATCTGGGCTGAAGGATATTTCTTCCATAAGGATATCCATCAGTCATTTGATGCCTTCTGGGAAAACAGAGAAGTAAACGGCAAGGGCATGCGCGACAGCTTCTGCGATATGCTGACCTTTACTGCAGATTACATCAAGGACTGCAAATGCATTCTCGGCTACGACGTATTCAATGAGCCCTTCCCCGGCACACCCGGCGGAAAAATGTTCCGCGATCTCGTAAAGAACGGTGTGGGAACTATTCTTTTCAACAAGCGCGTTGACAGAAAGAAGCTCATAAAGGACGCACTTGCAAAGGAAGTTATGCAGATGCTTTCCGTTGCGGATGATCATAAGGTTTACAGAGGAATCATCGGCAAGACAAAGGATCTTATGTACGAATTCGATACAAAAAGATATTATCCCTTCCTTGTTGCAGCAGCAGAAGCAATAAGAAAGATTGATAAAACAGGCATTATCTTCTCCGAAAACTGTTATTTCTCAAATCTCGGTATTCCCTGCTCGGTTCCGAGAATTGTTTACAAGGACGGCACCCGCGAGGAAAATCACCTTTTCTCCCCCCACGGCTATGACATAACCGTTGACACTCCCCTTACGAACAATGCAAGTCCCTACAGAATCGACTTCATTTTCAACGAGCATAAGAGAACTCAGGAAAGAATGGATGTTCCCGTGCTTGTGGGCGAATGGGGCGGCATGGTCCCCGGAAGCGACGAGTATCCCGCACTCGAGCATCTTATTGAGAAATTTGACAATAACAAGTGGAGCCACACCTATTGGCACTATTTCGGCGGCTTTGAAAACAGTGAGATAATGAACGTTATCTGCCGTCCCCTTCCAATTGCCGTAGCAGGTGAAATCAAGAGCTATTCCTACGACAGAAAAAACCGGGAATTCACTCTTTCCTATACTGGCTCAAGCACAATAAAGGCTCCCACCCTTATTTATCTCCCCTCGGAGCCTAAGAAGGTATATTCCACAAAGGGCTGGAAGTATAAGGATAACATTCTGTCCGTATACGCAGGCAAGGGCGAATGTATTGTAAAGGTTGAGCTGTAATGGCTGAATATTTTATTGTAATTTCCGCAATAACGGCAATAATTACCGTATACGATAAGCTTGCGGCAAAGCTGCTTCCGAGAATGAGAATTCCCGAAAAGGTGCTTCTTATTACGGGCTTCATCGGCGGTGCGGCAGCAGAATTTATCACAATGAAAATTATACGCCACAAAACACGGCATAAAATTTTTATGAGAGGACTTCCTGCAATGATTGTCCTTCACGTTATTATTGCAGGAATTCTCGTTTACAGATTTTATTTTTAGGAGCAACAGATGTTAGAAGTTAAAAACATAGGCTTTACCGTAGAAAATGAAAACGGCGGCGGTAGTCTTGAAATAATAGAGGACGTTTCCTTCACACTCGAGGACGGAAAATTCCTTGTGATCACGGGCCCCAACGGCGGCGGCAAGTCAACTCTTGCACGTCTTATAATGGGCATAGAAAAGCCCACAAAGGGACAGATTTTATATAACGGAACAGATATAACAAATCTTTCAATAACAGAAAGAGCAAAGCTCGGCATAGGCTATGCCTTCCAGCAGCCTCCCCGCTTCAAGGGACTTACCGTAAGAAAGCTTTTATCCTTAGCTCACGGCAGCGATTTACCCGAAAATGAGTGCTGCTCTTACCTTACAAGAGTGGGACTTTGCTCAATGGACTATCTCAACCGTGAGGTGGACACATCCCTTTCGGGCGGTGAGGTAAAGAGAATCGAAATCGCAACCCTTATGGCAAGAGATTTAGGTCTTGCAATATACGACGAGCCCGAGGCAGGAATTGACCTCTGGAGCTTTTCAATGCTCGTTCAGTCCTTCAGGGATATTGCAGCAGAAAGAAACGAAAGCGTTATGATAATCTCCCATCAGGAGAGAATTATGCAGCTTGCAGACGATATTCTTGTTATCGCCGACGGCAAAATCCGTTCATTCGGAACAAAAGAGGAGATTCTCCCCACACTTCTGGGAGAATTTGACAGCAAATGTTCATTGAGAGGTGACGCAAATGCTTAATATCACAGACAAGAACCTGCTTGACAGAATTTCCGATTTTTCTTCAATCCCCGTAGGCGCTACCTACAACATAAGAAAAAACGGTCAGGGTGTTGAAAGAAGCACCAACGAAAAGGTACAGATAACCAACAAAACAGATAAACCGGGAATCGACATTACCGTTTTACCCGACACTACGGGTGAGCAGATATATATCCCCGTAATCATAACGGAGGAGGGCGTTTCCGATAAGGTATACAATGACTTTTACATCGGAGAAAATGCCGACGTCACCATAATTGCGGGCTGCGGAATACACAATTCAGGTTGTCAGGAAAGCCGTC
>JAZOWG010000043.1:0-1650 GCA_045659105.1 Acutalibacteraceae bacterium | reverse complement strand
TGCTGATAATTTCCGCTTGTTTCTCCTTTGAGCCATAATTCATTTCTTGAACGGCTGTAGAAGCAGGTAAGCCCCTTTTCAAGAGAAATTTCAAGGCTTTCGCGGTTCATATAGGCAAGGGTCAGAACCTTCTTTGTCCAGGCATCAACCACAATTGCAGGGATAAGTCCCTTTTCATCAAATTTAAGTGCATTTATATCAAGCATTTTTATATCCTCACTCTGATGTCATTCTTTTTAAGCTCAGCCTTTAAGTCGGCTATTGCAATTTCACCGAAATGGAAAACGGATGCGGCAAGACCTGCATCAACTCTCGGAACCTTTTTGAAAAGCTCAACAAAATCGTTCATACATCCGGCACCGCCCGATGCAATTACGGGAACATTCACGGCATTGCAAACAGCGTCAAGCATCTCTATGTCAAAACCCTTTTTCACACCGTCCGTATCAATGGAATTAAGTACAACCTCTCCTGCTCCCATATCAACACACCGCTTTATCCATTCAATTGCTTCAAGGTCTGTCTGTTCTCTTCCGCCCTTTGAAAATACACGGAACGCGCCGTCAACACGCTTTACGTCTGCGGAAATTACCACACATTGACTGCCGTAAAGACGTGCGGCTTCTCTTATCAATTCGGGATTTCTTATGGCGCCTGAATTTACGCTTACCTTATCGGCACCCGATTTTAACACTCTGTCAAAATCTGCTACGGTATTGATACCGCCGCCTACGGTAAGAGGTATAAACACGGTGGATGCTACCTTCTGCAGAATATCCGTAAACAGCTGTCTGCCCTCCGCTGAGGCTGTTATATCGTAAAAAACAAGCTCGTCCGCACCGCAGTCGCTGTAAAATGAGGCAAGCTCCACAGGGCCGTTAACGTCGGAAAGAGACTTGAAATTTACACCCTTTACTACCCTGCCGTCCTTAACGTCGAGGCAGGGAATAATTCTTTTTGTTATCATATTTTCTCCTTTATCGGGCGAGAGCAATTGCCTCTTCAAGGTCAATTGCACCGATGTAATAAGCCTTACCGACAATTGCACCGTAAAGCTTCATTTCCCTTAAAGCCTTTATATCATCGAGGGAGCTTACACCGCCCGAAGCCACGATATCTATACTGAATTTTTCGGAAAGGCTCTTATAAAGCTCACGGTTTGTGCCCTGCATTGCACCGTCCTTGGAAATGTCGGTACAGATAATTGTTTTTACTCCGATTTTCTCCATATCTGAGAAGAAATCCTCGCAGGAAATCCCCGATTTTTCGACCCAGCCCTTGATTGCAACGTAGCCGTCCTTAATGTCGGCACCTACGGCAATTTTTTCACCGTAGTTTTCCACTGCCCATAAAAGGAATTCACGGTCAGTTACGGCTGCCGTTCCTAAAATAACACGGGAAATGCCTGCATCAATATACTTTTTAAGTGTTTCCCGACTTCTGATACCGCCGCCGATTTCTGCCTTAAGTCCCGTTTCCGCAACAATTTTTTCTACAACGGACAGATTCGGGGTTGTCCCGTCCTTTGCACCCTCAAGGTCAACAAGATGTATAAACTCTGCTCCCTTGTTTTTGAAATCCAGAGCAATTTCAACGGGATTTTCGGAATAGACTGTCATCTGCGAATAATCGCCCTTATAAAGACGTACC
>JAZOWG010000042.1:0-24612 GCA_045659105.1 Acutalibacteraceae bacterium | reverse complement strand
GACTGCTACAGAAGATTCATCCAGATGTATTCCGACGTTGTTATGGAAGTTGGTAAGAAGTACTTTGAAGAGCTTATCGACAAGATGAAGGAAGACAGAGGCGTTACACAGGATACAGAGCTTACAGCTGCTGACCTTAAGGAGCTTGCAGAACAGTTCAAGGCTGAATACAAGGCTAAGATCGGTTCAGACTTCCCCTCAGATCCCAAAGAGCAGCTCATGGGCGCTGTTCAGGCTGTTTTCCGTTCATGGGACAACCCCCGTGCAAACGTTTACCGTCGTGACAACGATATTCCCTACTCATGGGGTACAGCTGTTAACGTTCAGGCTATGGCTTTCGGTAACATGGGTGAAGATTGCGGTACAGGTGTTGCTTTCACACGTGACCCCGCAACAGGTGAAAAGAAGCTTATGGGTGAATTCCTTACAAATGCACAGGGTGAAGACGTTGTTGCAGGTGTAAGAACTCCGATGCCCATCGCTGAAATGGAAGAAAAGTTCCCCGCAGCTTTCAAGCAGTTCACAGAGGTTTGTGCTCTTCTTGAAAATCACTATCACGACATGCAGGATATGGAGTTCACAGTTGAAAACGAAAAGCACTATATGCTTCAGACACGTAACGGTAAGAGAACTGCTCAGGCTGCTCCCCAGATTGCTGTTGACCTTGTTAACGAAGGTCACAAGACAAAGGAAGAAGCTGTTGCAATGATCGATCCCAGAAACCTTGACACTCTTCTTCATCCCCAGTTCGTTGCAAAGGCACTTAAGGCTGCTACTCCCATCGGCAAGGGTCTCGGTGCATCACCCGGCGCTGCTTGCGGTAAGGTTGTATTCACAGCTGAAGATGCTGTTGAATGGAACGAAAAGGGCGAGAAGGTTATCCTTGTTCGTCTTGAAACATCACCCGAAGATATCACAGGTATGAAGGCTGCTCAGGGTATCCTTACAGTTCGTGGCGGTATGACATCACACGCAGCTGTTGTTGCTCGCGGTATGGGTACTTGCTGTGTATCAGGTTGCCAGGAAATCGCAATGGACGAAGAAAACAAGAAGTTCGTTCTTGATGGCAAGACCTTCGTTGAAGGTTCAGAGATTTCAATCGACGGTTCAACAGGTAACATCTATGACGGTATCATCCCCTCAGTAGATGCTGAAATTTCCGGTAACTTCGGAATTATCATGGGTTGGGCTGACGAATTCAGAACTCTTAAGGTTAGAACAAATGCAGACACACCCGCTGACGCTAAGAAGGCTGTTGAACTCGGTGCAGAAGGTATCGGTCTTTGCCGTACAGAGCACATGTTCTTCGAGGCTGACAGAATTGCAGCATTCCGTGAAATGATCTGCTCAGATACAGTTGAAGAAAGAGAAGCAGCTCTTGCTAAGATCCTTCCCATGCAGCAGGGCGACTTCGAAGCACTTTACGAAGCACTTGAAGGTAACCCCGTTACCATCCGTTTCCTTGATCCTCCTCTCCACGAGTTCGTTCCCACAGAGGAAGCTGACATCGCTGCTCTTGCAGAAGCACAGGGCAAGACTGTTGAACAGATCAAGAACATCATTGCTTCACTTCACGAATTCAACCCCATGATGGGTCACCGTGGATGCCGTCTTGCAGTTACATATCCCGAAATCGCTAAGATGCAGACAGCTGCTGTTATCCGTGCAGCTATCAATGTAAGCAAGGCTCATCCCGACTGGAACATCGTTCCCGAAATCATGATTCCTCTTGCAGGCGACGTTAAGGAGCTCAAGTACGTTAAGAAGTTTGTTGTTGAAACAGCTGATGCTGAAATCGCAGCAGCAGGTTCAGATCTCAAGTATGAAGTTGGTACAATGATCGAAATTCCCAGAGCAGCTCTCACAGCTGATGAGATTGCTAAGGAAGCTGACTTCTTCTGCTTCGGTACAAACGACCTTACTCAGATGGCATTCGGCTTCAGCCGTGATGACGCAGGTAAGTTCCTTGATGCATACTACGATGCAAAGATCTTCGAAAACGATCCCTTTGCAAAGCTCGACCAGAACGGCGTTGGCAAGCTTATGGATATGACTCTTAAGCTTGGTAAGCCTGTTAATCCCGCTCTCCACTGCGGTATCTGCGGTGAACACGGCGGTGATCCCACATCAGTTGGGTTCTGCCACAAGATCGGTCTTGACTATGTATCATGCTCACCCTTCCGTGTGCCCATCGCAAGACTTGCAGCAGCTCAGGCAGCTATTGCTAACAAGTAATCCGTTTAGTCCTCTTGGAGCAATTCAAGAGGACTTTTATTTTGCTAAATCTTACTTTGTGGTATTATGAGGTGACAATATGATATATACAACAGAAACAAAAAAAGCTATGTAGCTTAGTGTTGAAGCGCATAAAAATCAGGTTGATAAAAGTGGTATGCCTTATGTTTTTCATCCGTTTCATCTTGCTGAGCAGATGGAAGATGAAATAACTACCGTTGTTGCACTTTTGCATGATGTTGTTGAGGATACGGAGTACACTTTGAGTGATTTGTCGGATATGGGATTCTCAAAAGAGGTAGTTGATGCCCTTGCACTGCTTACACATAATGACAATGTACCATATATGGATTATATTGCACTTATAAAAAACAATCCTGTTGCAAGAATTGTAAAATTTGCAGATTTGAAACATAATTCGGATTTAACAAGATTAGATGGCGTAGACCAAAAGGCTTTGCAAAGAGTTGAAAAGTATAAAAAAGCATTGGGTTTATTGGAAGGTTAATTCCTGCATTCCCTCGTTGCCCCACAGGCAGCTATTGCCAATGGCAGGAAATAAGAACCCGACCCATTACGGAATCAGAGATTCCTATGGAGCCCCGGTCCCTTGTTGCTGACGCAATAAGTGATTATTTCAACTTCACTCAGTTTACATTGACAGTTGAGGACGCAAAGGAATATCTCGATTCCCTCTCCACAAAACGCCGAGTAAAACAATGGCAAGATATTGAAGTAAAACTTTATATTTAAAATGAACTCCCCACCGAGAAATCGGTGGGGGTTTTTGTGTTTGTGAATACTTGATTTTTAAATATATGTGTGATATATTTGCTGTGTAAATTTATATTAAGGGGATATGTATATGAAAGCATTAATATGTCCACAGTGTGGAGCAAATATTGATTTAGATGATACGAGAGAATTCGGCTTTTGTACTTATTGCGGTGCTAAAATTCAATTAGTTGAAAAAGTGTGTGTTGAACATACTGGTTCAGTTTCTATTAATTGTTCACCAATCATTGAAAATTTATGTAAAAAAGGTTTTATCGCCATTGAACGCGGTGATCTTAGTGCGGCAGCTAAAGATTTTGAAAAAGCCTCAGAATATGATTGCGAAGATACAGCTGTTATTATAGGAAAAATGCTGGTGTCGTCATATAGTTATTACGATTTACTGAAAAGAAAATATCCGAAAATTTCAGAATATGAGAAAAATCTTATAAACAGTAAAAATAGCAAGTTGTTTTTTTCATGTTACTTTAATTGCGATGATAAAGAACGAGTTGATTATGTTTTAGAAAGGTTCCCGGAAGTTCTTTCATTAGAGGTTTTGAATTGTGGCTTCGAAAAAAAAGATCGACTTATCGGAGATAAATACCTTAATAGAATTCATATAAACTATCGAGAAGAAGTTAGTAAAATATTAGAAAAGGGAAGAAAAACAGATATAATAGAATATTTATTAAAAGCTGGTTTTACTCCAACTGAAATTTTTAATTGTTTGCATCTTAATGCATATAATTTAGAATGTTCGAGCAAAAGCGATGGGAAACACATATATTATATGTATGAATATCATTTAAGTGTGATACCCTTACATGTTTTTCATAGACTGTTGACAGAAGGCCTGTCAGCAAATACAAAAGTATTATTTTTAAAACCTTATAATGATGATGGTTATATTAAACACGTGGAACAAGAAATTACATTATGTGATTTTTTAAGTCGACCTATGTATACCAGGCATATAAATTATATCGATGCTAACGCTCCAAGCAAAGAAGAAAG
This sequence comes from Acutalibacteraceae bacterium, assembly GCA_045659105.1. Lineage (GTDB taxonomy): Bacteria > Bacillota > Clostridia > Oscillospirales > Acutalibacteraceae > RUG806. Next base: position 20,586 of record JAZOWG010000042.1, on the reverse strand, counting down.
ATACAAAGAGATAGAAAGAGTTGTTCCGAAAAATGATTCTTTTAAGGAAGTGAGCAAAGCTTCTTATGAAAATGAAAAAAAACGCTCGGCAATAAATAGAGAAATAAAAAATCCTAATATAAGATATTTAAACGCTATTAACGAAGTGTATCCTGACACAGTTCCCAAAAAATCGGGTTGTTACATAGCAACCTGTGTTTATGGTTCTTATGATTGTCCTCAAGTTTGGACGCTTCGCCGCTTTCGTGATAGCGTACTTGCAAAAACATGGTATGGTAGGTTGTTTATATTATTGTACTACACCATTAGCCCCAAAATTGTAAAAACGTTTGGTAATACGGAGTGGTTTAAAAAATTGTGGATCGGTCCACTGAATAAAATTGTAAACTCACTTAATCAGAAAGGCTTTTCTGATAATCAGTATTATGATATATGACTTATGCATCCGGAAAGAAAATAACTACACCATGGATTGCGACTTCTTTTAATTCTGATTCTAACCTTAAAGGAAATGTTCAAAGTCGACCTTTCTGGAGAAATAAGACAAAAGAAGGTCTTGTAAAAGTTGAAGTTTTTATCGACTAATCAGGGGCTTCAGTGATATTAATTGCGCAAAAAGGATTACGATTTTATAAAACCCTTGTCCTCTGATTATTCGCAAAAGTTACAATGATAGTAAAATTATAATGTTTAAAATGAACACAAAGGAGAATTATTATTAAAAAATATCGTTACATTGAGTTCACTGATGGTTTTTTACACGAAATGATGCCAAAAACAGGGCGTATATATATCGTTACAGAAAAACCTGAGTCCTATGTTGAAGAGCTTGAGCTGACTAAAAAGGGGTCTGGATATTATACAACACTCGAAAAAATCGGAGAATTAGGTTGGGAACTTGTTTCTGTTACTCCTTGTGGTAGTTTTTATGTTTCTGAAGGCAAAAATAATATGCTGTATAATGCTTACGTATTCAAGAAAGATATAGAATAATAATTATTTGGCTTATGGTTAATCACGAAGCGACTCGTTTATCGGGTCGCTTTTGTTTTTACGAAAAAACAATGCTTATTGTCCAAATTTGTCCTAATCAACCTGATATAATATAAATGTAATCCGACACAAGTATAAGTCGGTGACTAAAAAATAACAACATTCCCGGAGGTACACAATCATGGCCAAGACAGCGAAAGGCAATAAGAGAACCTACGTTCACAAGTACACCAAATCCAATGGCACAACAGTCGGTAATCATTATCGTTCTAATCCCAAGACCAGCAAAGGTAAAAAGAAATAATATCTATCTGAAAGGACGTATCACTTATGAAGATTGCAGTTTTATTCGGTTCATTCAATCCACTCACTAATGCTCACATTACAGCGCTTCGCACCGCAGTTAAGTCCATCAGCGCAGATAAGGGGCTCTTCGTTGCTACCAACGGTAAGTACCTTAAGAGAAAGACCGTAAAGATCGACGATCCCTTCTACCTCTCAGAGGACGAGAGAAAAGCAATTCTTGAGAAGGTTTGCGAAGCTGAGCCTGACCTTGAGTTCTGGGGTTTTGAGCTCGGCGGCATCAATCCCAATCGTTTTAAGACACTTTGTAAGATACAGAAGCAATACCCCGGTGCCGAGATTTATGAGATTCAGGGTGCAGATAAGGTGCACACACTTCTTAAGTCCGCCCACGGTGAAGAATATGTCAGCGCCTTCCGATTTGTTGTCTTTGAGAGATACGGCATTGACCTTGATACATTGTTCCTTGAAAATTCTTTGCTCGGCAAGCTTAGAGATTCCTTTGTTATTCTCTCTCCCCTTGAAGCAATCAGTTCAACTGAGGTTCGTAACCGCTTCTATGCAGGTGAGGACTTTTCCGATTTCGTACCCTCTGCGGTTGTCGAGGTTATGGGTAAGTACAAACCTTCGGATTTCAGTATCTCCTTTGAGGAGCGCATGAAGGTCACTATGGCAAGCGGCAGATTCGGTCGTCAGAATGCCCGCAAAGAGATTTACAAGCTCAATACTCAGATGTTCCACGACTGGAAAAACGGCACAGCAGACATTGACTTCGGTGACTACAAGACCTACCTTGACGGTGCGAAACTCTATAAGAAGCCTTTTGATGTCATCGGTATGGGTAAGACATATAACTACACTCGGACCGGTTGCATCAATGCCGACTGTATTGATATTGCCGAGCAGCTGACTGCTCAGGGATATAATCCTGCTATCCTTAATCTTGCTTCTGCCAAGCGTCCTTGCGGTGGTTGGGATGCGGGTATGGGTGCTCAGGAAGAGTCTCTCTGTTTCGCTTCTAACCTCAGTCAGTCTCTGTATCAGTACGGCGACCCCAAGTATAAGAATGTCCGTGACAGCGGTGTGCCTCTGAAGGAAATCGGCTATCCTCACGATATGAACTACGGCGGAATTTACACTCCTGATGTTACCTTTTTCAGGAACAACATCTCAAAGTTCTACACTCTCAGAAACGAGTCCTTCAAATGCGACGTTATCACGGTAGCGGCACTGTGCTTCAACGGCAAGTCACACTATGCAGGCATTGACGAGCTTTCATATCAGTCTGAAGATGGCGGCTTTACCTCTGAAGGCAAAGAGATTATGCTCAATAAAATCCGTACCATTTTCCGCATGGGCGTTGAGCACGGCAAGGATTCACTTGTTCTCGGTGCTTTCGGCTGCGGTGCTTATGCGCTTCTGCCTTCTGCTGTTGCACCCTTGTTCAGAGAGGTCATGGAAGAGCCTAAGTTCAGGAATAAGTTCAAGCTTCTTGTATTCGCTATTTTAGAGCGTCCCCGCAGACCTCACGGACTCGACGGTCACTTTGCACCCTTTTACCGTGAATTCGGTGAATACTCAGCTGAATAATTTATACACATTCCGAGAGGTTAACTGCCTCTCGGGAGAGCTTCATATTCTCATTAATTCAGTTTAAGGACAATATTATCCCAAATCATATTGTATAATATATTCATAAAATAAATTGAAATGAGAGGTGATGATTATGAACGCACAGACACGTAAGGATTTAACACCCCAGGGATACATCCGCAGAATGTTTGCTGAAACCGAGAACGGTATTCTCAGGGTCGGATACGAGGATCCGTATAATGGCTTTGCAGAAGAAGAAAGAATTCTTAGGCTGAATTGGACTGCAGAAGATGTTGACACTATCGTGCAGCGTTATAATTTGCTGACTTCTGCACTTGCACGAATCGGCAGAGTCCACGATCAGCTTTTAGATGAAGAAAGCAGAAAGAAGCTTCTTTCTGAATCGGACCTTGAAATCTGGAATACATATGTCCGTCCCTATGAGCCCATGGAGGTGAACTGGGAAGAACTCTATCCCATTCCTCCTTGTGAACCTGATGAACTGATGTCACTTATATACTCAATTCACGACCGCAGTCAGCTGGGAGATATTATTGAAGAGGAGGAGCTTCTTTGGGAGCAGTACTGTAAGTGGAATGAAGAGCAGAGTCAGAAAAGAATTCCCTTTAATCGCAGATCTGCTGCTGATATGATTGAGAGAGCTATGAGATATGAGAGATTTATCAGCCTGGGAGCACCTGAAATCGTTATAACCGAAGAAGGTCGCTGGCTTGCCGAAGAAATGGTGCTCTATTACTTCGGCAAAGAGGAGCCGCTTGTGTGGGAATGATAATGTAAAGGTGTGCTTGTATGAAGGTTGAATATAAAATCGCTTATGGTAACGAAAAAATAGTATTCATCAAATCGGGAGCCGGTGGAAATGCAAGTGGATATAAAAATAAATACATACGTATGGCTCAAAGAATACACGACCGTCTCGGTGCTACCGTGATTTGCTCTTCCAATCCTGATATGCCTCATGAGAAGTCTGATGAAGCGGCAATCCGTCGTATTGTCTCGGAAAAGAGTTTCTCTGATTTTGAGGTTTATTTCATCGGTACATCTGACGGTGCGTACCAAAACCTTTTACTTGCAAAGAGGTTTCCCGAAACGGTGAAGCTTGTCGGTATAAATACATCTTTTATAGATATATCTGATTTTGAGGAAAGACTGAGGGCATTGCCTGATGTACATAAGGTGCTCATTTACGGAACAGAGGATGACGATTTTGACGAGATTGCCCCGATGCTCAGTGAAATGACTTGTGATAAGCTTGAACTGAAATTTGTTGACGGCGCAGACCATAGCTTTACGGATATGTCTGAGGAGCTTATTGCTTTGGCTGATTATTTATATAATTGAATGAAAGAAAGGTTTGAAAATATGGAAACAAAACAGAATTTTAAGATTACATTGGAGTCTGCTGATAATACAGAGATTAAACTGTGGTCCGGAAAATGTACAGGCGAGGAATTAAATAAGAAGTTCCTTGATGCGATTAAAGCGCAGAAGGATAAATATCGCACAGATCCTAAAAGGTGTAAACTTCGAGCTTATGATGATACAGGTCGTATAATTGCTCAGGAAACATTTCACGGGGTGTCTGAAAACAAAGAATAAATACACATTCACCCAAATTTATCCTAATATGTATGCTAAAATATAATTGTAAATAACAGTCCACAGGACTTTAAACAGGAGGAACCATTATGCATACCTACAAAATAGTTTACAGCATTGCAAACAAGCCCGGAAGACATGTGGTATTTTACGAGGCAGCCTGTGCGGATTTCGCCCGTATCCGTGCACGTGATGAGCTTGGCGGCTGGGATATTGTTACCATCTGGGAAGTAACAGAGGTCAAGCTTTAACATCTTACAGTTTAAAGGGGCGGTTCATGACGGACCGCCTTTTTTCTGAAGCCAGTGAAACATCTTGAAAGGCAGAGAAAGTTTCGGTATAATGTATTAATAAGATGAGAAAATGTATGGAGGTCAGTATGGAGAAATCAGTACAGCTTCAAAACGGAAACAAAAGTAAAGGAAACAGCGAAGATTCACTTTTGGTTATTTATATACTTCATATTTTGAAAAAATACAGCTCTTCTGATAATCAGCTGTCAACTCAGAATGTTATGGAGTATCTGAAAAAAGATTACTCTATCGATAAATCGGAAGCTCTCAGGAAGAAAGTAAGAAGACATCTGGTTACTCTTCATGAATCTTACTGGGGCGGATGTATCAAAATGACAGAGGGCAAAACAAGAAACGGACATAAGTGGTATTATGACGCATTCAAGGACAAAACCTCTGATGAAGAACCCGTGTCTCACGAATCGCTTACCGAGACTGAAGTCGAGCTTCTGGTTGATCTTATATCGTCCACTAAGATTCTTAATTCTTACGGTACACGGGGTCTGATAGATAAGCTTCTGAAAAAAACAACAATTTCTGCTGAAGACAGAGCACGCAGGTTAGGTGCAATTCAAAAGGAAGCGTGGCTTAAATCTCCTAATGAGGATCTTGCAGGGAAGAAGGAATATATTGAAGATTATTTTTACAGTTCAAATTTAGTTTTTGACTATGAAGATGAAGAATCTGTCACAGCAACTCCCCTCGGTTGGATTTATGAAGACGGAATATGCTATCTTGATGCTAAGGTCAAAGGTGAATACCGTAAATTTTCACTCGATAAAATACGCATTTACGATACTGATGCGGACGGATATGAAAATTACGAAGATGTCAGCTGTTATGACGAAGAAACAGACAGTGATAAGACCGCATTAGACAGCTTGTTTGTCAATATACCTACCATTAAGAGCGCAATAGCGGATAGAAAATGTCTTCATTTTCTGTACCGCTCTTACGGTGTTGTTAACAATCAGATTGATTCAAAGAACGAAGCGAAAAGTGTTCTGCCTCACAGTCTTGTTTTCAATGACGGAAAATACTATCTGATAGGAATCGATGAGAATGCTCCCGGACTTGATAAGGTTGCGTATTTCAGGGTCGATTTGATGTTTGAGCTGCATTGTACAGAACCGAAAGCTAAGCTATCTAACTGGGATAAACACATTTTTGATACAATAGAGAGAGCAAGAGTTGTTGAGAAGCATCCGCTAATGCAGGCCGGAAAGGAAATTCAGATAACCTTTAAGGTCGTGGAATCTGCGCTTGACAGAGTTGTTGATGCTTTTGCAGTAACACCGGATAAATTTAAGGTTACAGAAGAAACAAGGATGGTTAAAGATACTTCGGGAGAAGGCTTCCACGAGGAAAAGGTTGTAAGAGTTGATGTCAGAACAACCGATGAGGAGGCTTTCCGCTGGGCACTCGCTAATGCAGATGTAGTTGAGGTAACCTCGCAGGATATTAGAGACAGGATAGCCAGAATTGCCGAGCCTGTTTATAAGTTATATACTCATACGCTGCCTGACAAGGTGCGTGAAAATATTGATTATGTGTTGAAGGAAGGATGCTTCGAGATATCCTACAAGGTTGATGAAAATACTGCGTATTCAACCTACAAAGAGCTTGCAAAAATGTATAAGCTTGATGCCGTTAATAAGGTGATCATTTCCAGCTTTGATGATTTAGATAATTTGGATTACCTTGGAGAGTTCTTTGATGCCGAGTGCTTAGCGTTAGCGCCGCAAATCAAAGATCCTATATGGGCTTCGAAACTGATTAATGTAAAGACTCTTGTGTTAATGAATTCACAGATCGAAGATGCTTCTTGGATGAAGGAAATGAAAAAATTAAAACGAGTGATGTTGACTGAATCTACAGTTTCAGATTTATCTGTATTAAGTGGGCACAAAGAAATCTCTGAGCTCGATATCGGCGGTACGAATGTCAGAGATATCAGCTTCATCGAAGATTTTCCGAATTTGATAGAGTTGAATATCACTGCGTGTCCCATTGTAGATTATACTCCATTATTCAAAACGAAGTCGCGTCTTAAATATCTGGAAATCGGCGAATCTGCTCTAAAGAAAATCGGAGAGGAAAACATCAGAAACCGTCATATAGGCATTACTCTTAAACCCCACAAAGATTCTCCGTTTTGGTTTCTTTGCGAATAATTCAAATCAAGGAGGCTTCGGCCTCCTTGACTTATTTGCAGCACAAGAAAACATATCTATGGAATTATAGTCCAAATTTGACCTAATCAGTTTGATATAATACATATGCAAGGTTGATAAACCTTAGCGTAGTAATTAAAAGCATTTCTGAAAGAATGAAAGGGGTAGTCATATGAGCCTTTATTTTTCCAAGTCAAAATTCGTTACAGCCTGTACAAGCTGTAACAAATATGCATGGTTGGATTTAAACAAGCCTGAAGAAAAATCTCCTGTTGATGAGTTTGCGCAGTCGCTGATTGAAAGCGGTCATAAGGTGGGTGAGCTCGCAAAGGAATATTTCAATGCAGATGTTGATGTAACCGTTTTAACCCGAAGCGGAAGCTCTGACCTTGATAGAATGATAAACGCAACCGAAAAGCATCTGAAGCTCGGCACGAAAACCATTGCAGAAGCATCATTCAACTTCGGTGGGCTGTTCTGCTCCGTTGACTTATTGGTGAATAACGGTGACGGTACATACAGTATATACGAAGTTAAAAGCTCTGCTAACGAAAAACCGACCAGGAAGGATCCGATCGGCGTCAAGGAAGAGCATAAGCTTGATGTGGCTTACCAAAAATATGTACTCGAAAATTGCGGTGTTACAATTGATAGGGTTTATGTTGTGCTTCTTGACAGAGATTATGTGCGAGGAAAAACGCTTGAGCTCGATAAGTATTTTAAGATATGCGACATAACCGAAGACGCAGAAGCTTTGCAGAACTATGTTATTGATAAGATTGCTGAGCTTCGTTCAGTAATATCTGAGGTTGATGAGCCGAAAACAGAGTTCATAAAGAATTGTAATGGCTGCAGTTATTGGAGCTATTGCAGTAAAGGTATAAAATCTCCTTCACCGTTCGATGTTTACAATCTGGATTTTAGTGAAAAGTGTAAGCTTTATAATCAGGGTGTTTCATTCTTTGATGTTCCGAAATATGCTGAAAAAATTAAAACTGCCGCTCTTCGCCAGATTGAATATTATAACCGACCTGATGATGCGTACATTGAAAAAGATATAATAAGGGAATTCCTCGATGAGCTTATATATCCTGTATATTCTCTTGACTTTGAAACCTATCAGGCGGTTATTCCTGAGTTTGAGGGTATTAAAACCTATGAGCAGGTGCCTTTTCAGTATTCTTTACATATTATAGAATCACCTGATGAAGATGTATCAGAGGTTAAAGAGTGCCATTTTCTTGATTTGTCAGGTAAGGATACCCGACGCGCAATTGCTGAGAGCCTTGTGAAAAACATTCCTTACGGTGCACAGGTAATGGCTTACCATGAAAGCACAGAGAGAAATATTGTTGCCCGTCTTGCGGCATACTGTCCTGATTTATCCGACCATCTGTTGAGCTTTACTTATAAGGATCCTCTTAAGCTGTTTTCCTGCGGAAGCTATTATGTAAAGGCTATGGGAAAGAAGTTTTCTCTTAAAAGTGTCGCTCCTGCTCTTTATCCCGAGGACAAGGATATGGATTATCTTAACCTTGAGGGCAATGTAAAAAACGGTACCCAGGCAATGAACGCTTATCTGAAGGCTAAGGATTTAACCGAACAGGAAAGAGAACAGCTCAGTATTGATTTAGAAAAATACTGCGCCCTTGACACACTTGCAGTGGTTAAAATTCTTAAGAAGCTTTATGAAGCTTCAATATAATATAGGGGGAAGCTCTGGTGGAAAACAATAAATCTAATCTTGAATTATTCAGGGAAAAAAGAGACAGAGTATATACATTTGTTGAGATAAAAGAAGCCTTTGATAACAGCTTTTCAGCCTGTTTCGACGTTGATAAAGAAAAAATCACCGATAGCAGGTGGAGATACAAACTACTTTCGGGAATATGGGAAATCAATCCTGATGCAATTATTAAAGAAGTGGACATTTGCGTGTTGACAGGTAATCCCACAGTTAAGAGTAAACAGATTTTAGTTATAAACAAAAACGGAACAAGAGACAGTGCCAATGAAATAGGAAGCTTTATCGAAAGCATCGGATTTGTGACTGAGGCATTCTGCTTTTTTAGTGAAAGTAAAGACGGCGTAAAAAAGTGTTACCGTAATATTTTCGGAAACAGTAAGCCTGTTTTCATAAACCGAGGAAATCTTCTTGATGACGGAGATAATTTGCTTGTAACTGTAAGAACTGATATCCGTCACTCGAAATAAAGCTATCATTGAACAGATAATTGAATTGATAAGAGGAGGATATGCAGAATGAAAAAGAAACAGATATTTGATAAGGCATATGCAAAGCTCACCGAGCTTTACAGCGGAAAATATTATGCTCCCGATATCAGAATCATCAGCCGTTTTTATGACGAAAAAAAGATTTTACAGGAAAGTGAGATGTATGTCTTTTTCCTTGATTTTATAGGAAGACTCAGAGAAATTGCAGAAGGAAAGGGCGAAGAGGTAACGGTCAGAGGAACTACAGGCTCGTCGTTTATTGCTTTTCTTTTGGGGGTAACGGATATAAATCCCTTGCCGTTGTTTGAATACTGTCCGCATTGCAAAACAACGAAATTCCTCGGTGCCGGAAATCCTTACGACAGAGCATCGACTGTTTGCTCGTGCGGAACCCCGAATATAATTGACGGATATAATATTCCATTTGAATCGGATTTAAGAAGTGTACTGAGTGAATTCATTCAGGTGTGTGTTTCTCATGCGTTTTTCGACGAAGTCAAGAAGCTGATACTTGATGAAAAATGGGGTAAAAGCATTACTGTTTTTCAAAGTGAAGGTATAACTCCTGTACGCTTTTGCTTCGATAAGGAGGGCAAAGAAGGGGATATACAGTACGGGGCGGCGGATAATGCGGAGTTCTTTAGCGAGTATCCGAGGATTACACTTGTACCTTATGCAATGCTCGATAAATTCCGTGAGCTGGAAAAAACTACAGGCGATAAATGGAAGAAACGCAATCGTAATGATTTTGTCTTTTCGCATGATATGCTTTGCGGTGATATTTTAGACACTCTTCCGCAATTTAAGGGCACATTTTTTTCTGAGGTTTTCGATGCTGCACCACCACAATGTGCTGCCGATTTGCTCAGGGTGATAGGACTGGCTCATTCTACTGAGGTGTGGCGGAATAATGCGGAAAATCTGTTTTATAATCATAAAATATTATTCAGAGATATCCCTGCTTTCCGTGAAGATCTTTATGATATGATTTGTGATAAGCTTCGTAAAAACGGCATTTATGAAACGGGCTTTGCTTACGAGGCGACGGAAAAAGCAAGAAAAGGCTACTATGCTAAAAATGACGGTGTAGATGAAGATACACTGCTTACTCTTTCAAATCTCGGCTTTGATATGGACTTTATATTTTTTATAGAAAAGATACAGTATATGTTTCCTAAAGCTCACGGAATAGCCTATCTGAAGGAAGCAATAAGACTGATGTTTTATAAGCTGAATTTCAGCGATGAATATGATGATGTTATAAATAACGGTTTCTGATGGCATAAAGTATGAAAAAAGTTGCTGAGGCAGGCTCGCACATAGAGCTTATATGTGTGGTAACTTCTTCATTTGGGACAGAGTCTGTGAAGCTGATAAAAAGGAAATTTTAGTTTTGCTTTTTAATTATTAATCTCCTGCATTCCCTCGATGCCACACAGGCAGCTATCGCTAATAAGTAATTATCGTTCTGATAATGTTAATCCCCACCGAGAAATCGGCGGGGAATTTTGTTTGTAGTGCGTTTTTGCGGACTGGCAGAAGCATGTTTTTCTTGAATTTTATTTTAGGGTGATTTATACTGTTATTATGAGGTGAGAAAATGAGCGATAAGTTTAATCATTTGGTTGAGCAATATAAAAAAGAATATTTTGAAGAAATTGAAATAGCAGAGCAAAAGTTGCAAGAGCAAATGCTAAACAATATTGTTCGTGATGCTAAAATGGTTTGCGATGTATATTGTGTTCCGTCGCATAATCATCAGGCATTTTTTTGCAAACTATTTGAAAATGAAAAAGAATATATAATTTTATATGCCAAAACATTTATCGCTGACCGTTTTGGGTTTCATATTGCTATGTACACATTTAAGGATTGTGCAAAAGCACAAAATCACAACGGTTCGGTCGGAAAGATTATTTGTGGTATTAAAAGGCTCGCTAAAAGCAATGCGCTAATAAACGAATTAGTAAGTTGTCTGCCTTCAAAAACAGAATGGTTAAAAAGAGTTATAATGATAGATGGTGAGCATACCGTTGTTCGCAATTATCTACAAGAAGAGACGAAAGTACTGTCGTATTGTTCTAATGCTGAATTCACCAAAAATGATTATTCCGAAGTCCAAAAGGTATTTTTAGATAATCTGTTTTTACATATAGAAGATATTATCGGAAATGTTCTTGATTACGAGTCATAAATTCCTCTTTTTGTGCGTTGCTGTACAGGCAGCTATCGCTAATAAGTAATCTATCTTATATAGAGTTAACTCCACCGATTTCTCGGTGGGGTTGTTTTTTGTGTTTTACATAGCAATTTTAACAATCAGTCTAGCAATCTTAACTATTTTTATTGTTGAAAAAATGTGATAGAATATTTAAAATAGCTGTATTGTGTGCATTTGGAAAAAATGAGGCAATACTGCAAAATAAATCACAAGGAGAAAAGAAAAATGAGTAAAAAAACGAATGCTCCCGCAGGAGCAGTCAGACCCTTTGGCTGGATGGATAAGCTCGGCTATGCTCTCGGTGACATGGGCTGCGGCTTTACCTTTCAGCTTATCTCAACCTATATGCAGCTTTTTTATGTTCAGTATATAGGTCTTGACAATGCCCACTATTGGTGGATTATCATTGTTTCAAAGCTTTTTGACGCTATCAACGATATTATCATCGGTAACCTCGTTGACACAAAGAGACTCAGTAAGAAGAGTAAGTATATGCCCTGGATTGTTGCAGGCGGTCTCATTATGACAGTACTTACCGTTGCAGTATTCGCTCCCGTCAAGGGCTTCAGCGACGTGGGTAAGATAGCATGGTGCCTTATTTCCTATTGCCTCTGGTCAATTGCATACACTATGGTAAACGTACCCTACGGTTCACTCCACAGTGTTATCACAGATAAGCCCAATGAAAGACAGGCTCTTTCCACCTTCCGTTCAATCGGCGCGGCTCTTCCTGCAGTTATCATTATGATGATTCTTCCCGATATCGTTTATACAGATAAGCTTGACGAGCTCGGAAACACTGTAATCGATGCTTCTACAGGTAAACCCGAGCAGGTGCTTTTAGGTGAAAAGCTTCTCCCTGTTGCTGTTGTATTCTCAATTGTTGCTTTCTTCATCCTCTTTGCAACAACAAAGCTTGTTAAGGAAAGAGTACACCGTGACGAAAGCAATAACGTAATGGGTGCGAAGGCTATTTTCTCATCACTCAAGACCTTCTTCACAAACCGTGCAATGGTTGGTCTTACAATTGCGACGCTTGCTTGCGTAGCTCTTTTCAACTCAACAATGTCACTCAACAACCTTGTTTTCCAGTACTTCTTTATGGATGTATCAAAGGTTAAGCTTGCACTTGTTGTCAGCTATGCTCCCATGATTATCGTAATGCCTCTTATCGGTAAGCTTACCGCGAAATTCGGTAAGAAAAAGCTTCTTACCTTCACAATGCTTGTAAGCTCCATCGGCGGCGTTGCAGGTCTTCTTCTTACCTTTGCGCTTATCCCCAAGGGTATGCTCAATATGGCTCTTTATATCGCAATTCTTCTTGCACTCAATGTCGGTAATGCTGTATTCCAGATTTCAGTATGGGCACTTGTTGCTGACTGTATCGCACTCAGCTATCAGAAGACAGGTAAGAGTGAGGAGGGTTCTCTCTACGCGATTTATTCATTCTTCCGTAAGTTTGCTCAGGGTATCGGTCAGGCAGTTGTATCTATCGGTCTTATGGCAGTCGGCTTCGTTGAAGGTGAAAATGCAGTTCAGCCCGAGGGTATCGGTAACGGTATTATAAAGCTTTACATTCTCGTGCTTATGATAGCTTCTGTCATTGCTTTCCTTTCAATGGCATTTATCTACAACATCGGCAAGAAGGAAGAGGATGAAATGGCAGCCGCAGCTAAGCTCAGTGCAGCTGAAAAGGCAGCAGAATAATTTTAATAACAAGGGTCATCTCACATTTCGTGGGATGACCTTTTTGTTTTTTCTTGCAATTAATTTTCTCCGATGATATAATATAAAAAAGTCATCAGCAGAAGGAGACGGCTTATGAAGATTTCAACAGAGATTGCATCAATTGCAAAGCTTACGGGTATGGAAAAGGCTGTTGAGCTGTGCGGTAAAGCAGGTTTTGATGCATGGGATTTTTCAATGTTTGATATGCATAAGACGGCAGGTATTCCGTTGCCTTTTTCAAGGAGCTTAAAGGCAAGTAAATATCTTTCTCTGGCAAGACAGCTTAAGAAAATAGGTCTTGATTACGCAATGGTATGCAATCAGTCCCATGCTCCCTTTCCCGTCAGATTGCCTGCGGTAAGGAATGTTCTTGAGCTTGCAATTGAATGTACCGCTGAGGCGGGCGGTGAAATCTGCATTATACACCCCGATAACAATAAAACCGCTGAAGAAAATGCGGAAATGTTTCTTGAGCTTCTGCCTCTTGCAAAAAGCTGCGGGGTAAAAATAGCAACGGAAAATATGTGGAACTGGGATGTTCTGAAAAACCGATCATCCTTTGCCGCATGTTCAACGGGAGAGGATTTCAGAAAGCATATTGATGTTGTGGGTGATGATTTTCTTGTTGCCTGCCTTGATCTCGGTCACGCTGAAATGGAAGGCTCGGGCGACGGTGCGGTGAATATGATCAGGACTCTCGGTCCGCGTCTTCAGGCTTTGCATATCCATGACAATGACCGCATTCACGACAGCCATCAGATTCCCTTTTCAATGGACATTGATTTCATTTCTGTTGTGAAGGCTCTGAAGGAAATTGATTACAAGGGCTATTTCACTCTTGAGGCTGACACTTATATGAAAGCATATAACAAGCAAAATGCTTTTGAGGGAGTCAAAAGGCTTCAGGAAAGCGCAAGACGTCTTGCTGATGAATTTGAAAAGCTTTGATAAGTATAAAATATAAGGAGGAAAAATATGATTAAATATGAAATTGAAGGCGGAAGCCTTCCCGTGCTCATCTGTTATCCCGCAGAGGGTGAAACTCTCTGCACTCAAAGCGGTGCAATGAGCTGGATGAGTCCTAATATGCAAATGTCAACAAGCTCAGGCGGCGGAGTGAAAAAAGCTCTCGGCAGACTTTTTGCAGGTGAGTCTCTTTTTCTTAATGAATACACCTGCCGCAAGGGTCAGGGTATGATTGCCTTCGGCGCATCACTTCCGGGAAAAATTATTCCTTTCCACGTGACACCCGGAAACGGTATCATTATTCAGAAATCAGGCTTTCTTGCAATGGAAAAGGGTCTTGATCTTTCAATCTTCTTCCAGAAAAGATTCAGCTCGGGTCTGCTTGGCGGTGAAGGCTTTGTTATGCAGAAGGTGAGCGGTGAAGGCGTTGTGTTTGTTGAAATCGACGGCTACTGCAAGGAATATGAGCTTCTTGCAGGGGAAAGCATTATTGTTGATACGGGCTACCTTGCCGCAATGAGCGAAAGCTGCTCACTTGAGGTGCAGTCAACAGGCGGATTGAAAAATGCTCTTTTCGGCGGTGAAGGTATATTCAACACTGTTATTACAGGTCCCGGCAAGGTTTATGTTCAGTCAATGCCTGCAGCTGCTATTGCTCAGAAGGTTATGCCTTATATGCCTACTGTCAGCACAAATGTAAAAAGTGGTGGCTCAGGTCTTAACATTAATCTTAATTCCTGAGTGCGGATAAAATCAGAATAATTCAAAGGCTTCAGGGTATTCACCCCGAGGCCTTTTTATTTAAGCGGCTGAACTTTACTTTCACCATAATGAGTGTTATAATCAAAAAAGAGTTTATTTATTTTTATTTCGGGAGCTTTTGAAATGGAACTGAGATACAGAGAAATAAAGGAAATAATAAATAAGTGGCTTTTTTTGAAGGAGAGGGTAGATAAAATTCTCGACGAAAGAAAGGATGAGATTGCTCTTATACGTACTAAGGGTGAGGCTCTTTTTCAGCAGAAGCACCGTGAGCATCTGACAAATATCAGCGTTGATATTCTTTCTGCGGATAAGCAGGGTATAAGAGTGGCTTATCTTAAGGCGGCGGGGATAAACAACCTCTATGAGCTTTCTCAGCTTAATTATTCACAGATAAGAAAAATTGAGGGCATCGGTCCTCAGGGTGCAAAGAAAATAAATAACCTTAAGCATACCGTGCTCGATGAGGTGAAAAACGATGTGTCCCTGAGGATAAAGAGTGAAAATCCCGATGAAGCCGAAAGGGATATTGTAAGGGTTATCTGCATTTTCCTTTGTCATGAGGACTTAAGAAAAGAGCTTAAAAAGCTTTATAACGGAAAAAAGAAGGTCTTTGAAGCGGCTTTGGAGGTGGCTGACAGATGTAAGTCAGAGCTTTCATTTTTTCTTCTTTCATCTGATGCAAAGAAAGAAATTGCTTCTGCGGCAGCGGAGCTTAAGGCTCTTATTGAAGGTGAGCTTTCTCAGCTTGAAAAGCTTTTTGAAGACTATGAGGAAATCAGCCGTGCGCAAAGCTCAGTTTATATGGCTCACTTTGAGCATTATTCCAATTTCTACTATGCGGTAATTGAAAAATACTGCAGACGAATCAGCGCAGCACAAAAGCTGAGAAATACAGTATCTAAGGAATTTGTTACCGAAATTGAAAAGCAGAGCCTTAACCTTTCGGCAATGAAGCACCCCCTGAGACCCTATCAGATTTTTGGTGTGCAGTTTATGCTTTCTCAGAAAAAGACACTTCTCGGTGATGAAATGGGTCTTGGTAAAACCGTTCAGGCAATCGGTGCAATGGCGGCTCTGAAAAGTCAGAGAAAAACTCATTTTATGGTTATCTGCCCTGCCTCGGTGCTGACAAACTGGTTAAGAGAAATAAACAGCTTTTCCACACTTGATGCTTACGGAATCCGCGGTGCAGATCAGAAAAGCTTTGATCTGTGGTATAAAAAGGGCGGTGTTGCCGTTACAACCTTTGACTCGGTTTCAAGGCTGAGATTTCCCGTAGATTTCCGTCTTGATTTTTTAGCCGTTGACGAGGCACATTATGTTAAAAATCCCGAATCAAAGCGCACAGTCTTTGTCCTCAAGCTTCTTAAAAGAAGTGAAAGGGCGGTGTATATGACGGGTACTCCTCTTGTCAACAGAGTTGAGGAGATGTGCTTTCTTGTGGGTTGTCTTCAGCCTGAGGTTGCGGAAAATCTTCAGCTTGTAAAAAGTGCCGCCAATGCTGAGCAGTTCAAGCATTCCCTTGCTCCTGTTTATCTTAGAAGACTCAGCATTGAGGTTTCAAAGGAGCTTCCGCCTCTTATCAGAAAGGATCAGTGGTGTACTCTTGGTGCTGAGGAGGAAGCAATATACTCTCAGACCGTACGCTTCGGTTCTTATTCCGATGTGCGCAGAGTTTCCTGGAATGCAGAAAATATTGAGCAGTCCTCAAAGGCTGCCCGTCTTCTTGAGGTGTGTAATACGGCAAGGCTTCAGGGCAGAAAGATTCTTGTGTTTTCCTTCTTTCTCGATACTATCGAAAAAGCAAGGGCGCTTCTCGGTGAGCGTGTTGTGGGAGTTATAAGTGGCAGCTTATCCTCCGCTCAGAGACAGAAAATGATAGATGTCTTTGACAGCTCTCCCGAGGGCTCTGTGCTTGTCAGTCAGATTGTTGCGGGCGGAGTGGGACTTAATATTCAGTCGGCAAGCGTTGTTGTTTTCTGTGAGCCGCAGCTTACTCCCGCCGCGGAAGATCAGGCACTCAAGCGTGCGCACAGAATGGGTCAGACGAGAGATGTCATTGTTTACCGTCTGATTGCCGAAAATGCAGTTGACGAAAGAATTCTCGAAATTCTTGCCGAAAAGCGTACAGCCTTTGACCGCTTTGCCGCTGAGTCTCTGATTGCCGAGCTTCAGGGCAAGACAGATTCTCCCAGTGAGGAATCGGTGCTTTCAATGGCAGTTAAGGCCGAGAGAGAAAGGCTTAAGATCGAATGAAATATATTGACTTAAGTGGTCGGTTTATTTATAATAAAGGCAATAAAAAGGAGTGAAACATATGGGATTTTTTGATATGTTTAAGCAGCTTAATAACAATCAGGATAAGGAAAAAATTGCAGAGGATGTCTGCGGCTTTTCTTCTCCCGAAGATTTTCTCGGCACAGAGGAGGCTTATTTTGAGCAGCTTCTGTCAGAGGAAAATTTTGTTGGCTTTACCGTTGAGCGCAATGTTCACGTCAGCAGATATGACAAAAATGCTCATCCTGCCTGCTTCCCCGTTTCGTTTTTGTTTTCCAAAGCTTCAAAGCCCGTTCTTGCGGTGTATCTGATGAAGCCTAATCAGTACCGTGCAATGATTGCAAGGGGCAGCTATAAGGTGCTTGAGGATAATAACATTCCTTACATCCGCTTCTTCAGAGGCTTTGACAATGAAAAGGATTATGTTATCGGCAGAGTAAAATCAAATTTAAAGTAAAAACAATAAATTAGTATAAAAACAGAGAGAATGCCCGGCGCCTGCGGAGAACCCAGCACAGACCGTTTTTTGAATTTTGCAGGCAATTGGTCTGTGTACGGTTTTGTATCGCAATAAGCGATGTTAAATTGTTTCTCTCTGTTTTTTTAATGGTGACTTTATGGGAGCTTTTGAAAAACTTGCGGATCACGGCTACTGGCTTGAGTTTTATGAGCACAGAAAAGGCAGTCAGGAGGATACCGACGGACGCTTGGGAGAGCTTTATGCTTTCATCTCAGAGAAAAAATATATATCCTATGCACTGAAGCTTAAAGAAGGAGAGAGCCTTTCTGTTCCGAAGAAGCTTCTTGTGAACAAGTCAAGTGCGGGAAAAAAGAGAACAGTTTATACCTTCACAAAGGAAGAGACCTTTGTTCTCAGCATGATTGCCTTTCTGCTTAAGGATTATGACGGTTTGTTTGCTCCGAATCTGTATTCCTTCCGCAAAAACAAAACGGCAAAATCCGCCTTCAGAAGAGTTGCGGGAATAACAGGTGCAGAAGGAAAATATGTTTACCGCTGTGACATAAGCAGTTATTTCAACTCTGTCAATGTGGCAAAGTTTCTTCCAAAATTGAAAAAGGCCCTTTACGACGATGAGCCTTTGTTTGATTTTTTTCAGTCTTTGCTGACAGACAGACGGGTTTTATTCGATGGTGAAATTCAGAGTGAAGAAAAGGGGATTATACCCGGCTGTCCCGCGGCCTCATTTTTTGCAAATCTTTATCTGAGCGACCTTGATTTTTATTTTTATGATAAGGGAATTGATTATATCAGATATTCCGATGACATTCTTGTTATGGCTGACAGTGAAAAAGAGCTTTCGGAGTATATCGGAATCATACACAAAGCTCTGGCGGAGCTTGAGTTGTCTGTCAACAAGGATAAGGAATCGGTTCATCCGCCAATGAGTCAGTGGGAGTTTCTCGGCTTTTCCTATAATAAGGGCACAGTTGACATAAGTCAGGTGTCTTTGAAAAAAATCAAAGCTAAAATGAAAAGGAAGGCAAGAGCGCTCAGACGGTGGGCGGAGAAAAACAACCACCCTGCAGAATATGCCGCAAGGGCGTTCATCAAAAGATTCAATGCCAAATTTTATAATAATCCCGTATATAATGAGCTGACCTGGAGCCGTTGGTATTTTCCTGTTATCACAACAACGGATTCCCTTGAAATTATTGATCGGTATGAGGTTGACCTGATAAGATTTATCCTTTCGGGAAGGCACACAAAAAAGCGCTACGATTATAAATATGAGCAGATAAAAAAGCTGGGCTTCCGTTCTCTTGTAAATGAATATTATAAGTCAAAAGAGGAGCTGAGATGAAGCTTTTTGCGTTTGCAATTTCTCTTACTATATGTTAAAATCAATCAGCAATATATTTTGTAAAGGAAGATGAATATGAAAACTCAGGAAAAAATTCTTAAAGGTGAGAAAAAGGAAATGGCAAGGCTTTCAAAAATGCAGCACAGAAGCGCTGGCAGCAAGTACTTTTTCATCCTTCTTTTTCTTATTGCCGTTGTCAACATTCTCGACGAGGTAACAAGTAATCTTACTGTTACCGTTCAGTCCTCCTTTGTGACGGAGTTCTTTGTCAACAATCCCTTTATGGGCAAATATTATACTTATGAGGATGGACTTGCCTTCCATTCAGGTATCGGTGTTTTTACCTATGTGCTCGGTCTGTTCACTCCTTTTTATAAGGCTCTTGCAGATAAGTGGGGCAGAAAGCCTCTTTTTGCAATTTCCACTTTGGGTATGGCTTTGGGGCTTCTTGTGATTCATCTTTCCTCGAGCTACATAATGTTCCTTGTGGGCTTTGCAATTATCAGCTTCTTTATGGGTCATGATATTCAGATTATTTATATTCTTGAAGAAGCGCCCGTTAAGCACAGAGCAAAGATTTACAGCTTCCTTAAAAGCTTCGGCATTTTAGGCGTCATTCTGATTCCTGCTCTTCGTAATGCTCTTATGGGTGATGACAGCACAAAATGGAGAGAAATTTTCCTTGTCCCCGCTCTCATCGGCTTTGCGGCTGTTGTGCTGGTTGTTCTTCTTGCAAAGGATACAGGAGTTTTTGTCAGAGAAAGAATGGAATATCTTTCAGTGCCCTTTGAAGAAAGACAGGCAAGAAAGGCTCTTGAAAAACAGCAGAAGCAGGCTCAGAGAAATCAGTCAGGTGTATTCAACGGAGTGAAATACATCTTTGCCAACAAGGACACAAAGATTCTGATTATATCCCATATCATCTTTGACGCAGCTATGCCTGCCATTGCTCTTTATTTTGAATCCTCAATGCACCGCGCAGGTATGTCAACCTCAGAAATTACTCAGGCTTTGTTTATGGTGCCCGTTATTTATGCACTGATCACCTTCCTTTCGGGATTCATTGCAGATAAGTGGGGCAGAAAAACCACCGTTACTCTTTTCTCCTGCCTTTGTGTTATCGGATATGCGCTTTTTGTTGCGGGTATTCTCTGCGGCTGGAATCCACTTCTCGTCGGCTCTCTTGCGGGTCTTTATCAGGGCTCATACTGGATTGGCAGAGACTATATGAATGTTATGATGACTGAAAAGGTACCCACGGATATCCGTGCCTCAGTTGTGGGTGCAGAGGGATTGCTTGTTATTATAGGTCTTGCTGTTGGCTACATTCTCACAATTGTCGGTATGACTCTTATGCCTATCTGGTGGGCTTGTCTTGCGGTGGCTCTGCCCGCAGTTATTGTTGCGGCGGTTATGTTTACCGCCAAGGTCAAGGAGACCAAGGGCACAAGCCTTGATGAAATTGAATAAGCAATTCTTTAGAAAAATCCCCGCTTATAACGCCGACACCACATAAGGCAGTATTTCTTTAAAAAGTGAAATAGCATCACAATAATGCGTTAAAAACCACCGATATGCGTTAGCATTATCGGTGG
>JAZOWG010000041.1:0-7295 GCA_045659105.1 Acutalibacteraceae bacterium | reverse complement strand
GAATTGTGGCGAAAATGTGACAATTTATGCTAAAACATTTATTAATTGTTCATAAACTTGCACTTATTCTGTAAACACTATGTGATATTATTTCCGTGCAGTGAATACTGCCTGAAATTCAATTATTCCTTTTATTTATTTTCTCTTCCCCAAAAAGGAAAGGTCCGACCTTGTGCCGGACCTTTCCTTTTTATGTTAATTTTATTTTACGGTTTTCTGATACTGAAATTAAGTCCCAGGGCTAATACAGAGAGAATAAGAAGCATTATGAAGGGAGCGACGTAGCTGCCCGTATTCGTAAGAAGTGTGCTCGAGAAGGTAGCGAAAAGGGAAGCGAATATGAGGTTGAAATTCATAATGCTGTAGTTTGTTGCGAAGCTCTTTTTTCCGTAGAAGGCCATAGTAAAGGCAGAGGTTACCGTGGGGCATGAGCCGTAGGAGATGCCCGTAAGGCAAAGACCGACAATACAAAGGGGAAGTGAAGAGATTGTAACTGCCGTAAGAGTGATTCCTGCTGCGATAATTGTCAGGATGTTGGCGGAAATCATTGTGATTTTTCTGCCTGCCCTGTCAAAGAGGATACCCGTAAGGATTCTGCCCACACCGTTGAAAACAGAGAGCACACCTACAAGTGTTGTGGCAAGTGAGGGGGCGGCATCAACGGAAAGCATCAGATCTCTTGCGAAGCTGATAACGCAGTTTCCCACGGCGGTTATAAATGCCATACAGATAAATGCTCTTATAAAGGTAAAGCTTTTTATCATCTGCAAGGGCGTGAAATCAACGGCTTCAAAGCTTTCGGCTTTAGCTGTCTTTGTGATTTTTGCCTCGGGAAGCACCGTGTCCTCTGTGGGCTTTTTAAGAATGAAGCCCGAAGAAATAATCACGAGTGCGGTGATAATTCCTAAGAGGATATAGGTTCTCGTAACACCGATGTCTTCTGCTTCAAAAAGGGAGCTTATGATATTTCCCAGAAGAAGAGTGCTGACGCCGAAGCCCATCATAAGAAGACCGGAGCTTACTCCCTTCTTGTCGGGGAACCAGGCATTAACGGTGGAAACGGTTACGTTATAGGAAATACCGATGCCCGTTGCGGCAAGAAAGCCGTAGGTGATATAAAGGGCAGGGAGCATATTCTGTGTGAGAAAGCCCGTCAGCACAAAGCCTGCACCCACAAGGGCGCCTGCGGTGATGAGGGTTATTTTTACACCTGCTTTTCTTGCGAGAAGGCTGCCGAAAAAGGCGCCGAGACAGAAAAAGCACATTGTTACGGTAAAGTTAAGTGCAAGGGCGGAATCCGTCCAGCCGAAGTCCTCCTTGAAGGGGACCTTGAGTATTGACCAGGCGTATAAAACACCTGAGAAAAGCATTGAAAATACACCTGAAATAAGGTAAATATTACGTTTTTTAAGAGCTGTGCCTGTTTGCATTTCGGGTCTTCCTTTGGTTTATTCTATAAAATCGTTATCTCTGAACTGAAGGGCATAGAGGTCCTTATATGTACCGCCGAGAGCTATCAATTCCTCGTGTGTGCCCTTTTCCTTTATTTCACCGTCAATAACAACTGCAATTTCGTCTGCATTTCTGATAGTGGAAAGGCGGTGTGCAACAACAAGGGTTGTCCTGCCCTTGCAAAGCTCGTCGAGAGCCTCCTGAATGAGCACCTCAGTGGTGTTGTCGAGTGCGCTTGTTGCTTCGTCGAGAATGAGGATTGCAGGGTCCTTGAGGAATACTCTTGCGATACTCAGTCTCTGCTTCTGTCCGCCCGAAAGACGGACTCCTCTTTCACCGATTTCGGTGTCGTAGCCGTTCGGTAAGGTCATTACGTAGTCGTGGATGTTTGCCTTCTTTGCGGCTTCAATTATCTCTTCCTCGGTAGCATCGGGCTTTCCGTAAAGGATATTGTCCTTTATTGTGCCCACAAAAAGGAACACGTCCTGCTGAACGATACCGATGTTGCGTCTGAGTGAGTTTAGGGAAATATCCCTGATATCCGTGCCGTCAATAAGAATAGCGCCGCCCGTTTCGTCCTTTAATTTATAGAAATTCGGGAGCAGATGGCAGATGGTGGTTTTACCGCCGCCCGAGGGACCGACAAGTGCTAATTTTCTGCCCTTGGGAAGGTGCATATTCACGTTTTTAAGCACGTCAGCATTGTCGCCGTAAGCGTAGGTTACGTTTCGGAATTCGATTTCACCCTTCACGCTTTCAAGCTCTTTTGCGTTTTCTCTGTCCTCTTCGGGCTCCTCTTCCATAACCTCAACAAAGCGTCTGAAGCCGCTGGTACCGTTCTGGAACTGCTCCATAAAGCCGATAAGTGTGTTTACGGGGCCTAAGAAGAGGTTTACGGAAACGATAAATGTGGAATAATCGCCGAAGGAAATTCTTCCCGAATAAAGAAAAAGTCCGCCTGCTATGAGAATGAATACGTTGAATACGTCCGTAACGAAGGTTGTTGAGGAATGAAAGCGTGCCATTGCGGAATAGGCTCTGCCTGAGGAATTTACGAAGGAATCGTCGCCTACCGTAAACTTTTCAACCTCCTTTTCGGAGTTTGTGTAAGCCTTTGTAACACGGATACCCGTAATGCTGCTTTCAACGGATGCGTTAATAAGGGCATTGCTTTTTCTTCTGTCGTCAAAAGCCTGCTTCATAGCCCTTCTGCAGTAGAAGGTTACTACTACAAGCACGGGCACGCAAAGGAAGATTATGAGCGTCAGAATCCAGTCGATTGAAAGAAGATAGGAGAAGGAAAGAATAATCATCACGGAGCTTATGAGAAGATTCTCGGGGCCGTGGTGGGCTAATTCGCAGACCTCGAAAAGGTCACTTGTGATACGGGTCATAATTTTACCCGTTTCGTTATTGTCATAAAACTTAAAGGGCAGCTTCTGCAGGTGGCGGAACAAATCCTTTCTCATCTGTGACTGCATTTTAACGCCTATTATGTGTCCGTAATAGTCAACAAAATATCGAAGACCCATACGAAGGGCGTAAAGGGCAAGGACTATAATACCCGCAATAACAATTGTGGAATACATTTTTTCGGGTATGTATTCATTTAACATCTTGTTTGTGACTATGGGGTACACCATACCTATTACCGAAATAAGAAGCGAGGCGCCCATGTCGAGAATAAGCATTTTCTTGTGAGGCTTGTAGTAGCTTAAAAAACGTTTCAGCATTTTTTATTCTCTCTTTCCGATAAAAATACACAGTAATTATAAATCATCACGGCAGAGATTTTCAAGCGGAAATACATAAGGTTTTTTAATTTATTAAATATATAGGGGAAATGATTGGCAAAAAATATATTTTTCCTTTACAAATGAAGGAAAATAAGGCATAATATATGGGTATGCGAAAAAATTTTTGAAAAATTAAAAAATTTTTCGGAAAAATGTGACCTTTTTCTTTTCTCAGACGTATTACAGACAGGAGGCAGTCAGGTGGGAAGAACTCCGAAGCCCGATTCCGACATCGGAAAGGCTTATGAAAAGTATTCCGATATGCTTTACAGAATCGCTCTTTTAGAGATTCGTAATCATGAGGATGCTATGGACGCTGTGCAGGACGTATTTCTGAAATATATGCAGAAGAACGTTTTGTTTTCCTCCGAGGAGCACGAAAAGGCGTGGTTTATCAGGTCGACAATAAACCGTTGCCGTGACATTTACCGTAAGAACTCCGTGAGAAATCACGAGGATATATCGGAAATGGAAAACCTTGTGGCATCAGAGGGTGTATCTGATGAAACCAAGGAAGTGCTTTGGGCGGTAGAGCAGCTTCCGGAGAAGCTTAAAAGCGTTGTGGTTTTACACTACCTTGAAGGTTTAAGTGTGGAAATGACCGCAAAATCACTTAAAATTTCATCCTCCGCGGTGAAAATGAGACTGTCCAGAGGCAGAGAAATGCTGAAAGATATTCTTGAGAAGGAGGAGTTCAATGTTTAACGACAAGATAAGGACTGAATATCAGTCAATAAAGGCTCCCGAAGAGCTTTACGAGCGTATATTGAACACCGACCGACCCGGGGAAAAGAAAGCTGTTGTTATTCCTTTCAGAAGATATGCGGCATTAGCTGCTGCTCTTGCGGTCATCATCTGCAGTGCATTTGTGCTTACAGGCAGAGGTGCTGCTCCCGATATTTATCTCGGCAGCGAAAGACTGACAGGAGAAATCACTCTTACAAGTGAAAACAATGACGGCATAATGCTCGCAAGAACGGGCAGAGAAATCGGCTGTGAAATGACTCTCCGATTAAAGAAGGATACGGAGGTCTTTGCAGTAAACGGGATTCTGCTTTCGGATTCCGGTGAGGTTATATTGACAGAAGGAGAGGAAAGGACCTTTTCCGAAAGCCTTCAGTGCAAGTGGCTTGTGCCTGATGCCGACAGGGAAATGACTTATACACTCAGTCTTTCCGATAAAAAAGGCACGTACACAATTAATCTGTACTTTGACAAACAGACTGACAGCTGGACAGTCTCTTTGACAAAATAAAGAAAAAACAAACATAACAAAAGGAGAAAATCAAAATGAAAAAAGTAATCGCTATCGTTCTCGCACTCGTAGTAGTTATCGGTCTTGTAGCTTGCGCTACAGTTGGCGGCAACAACGACGAAACAACAACTCTTGAAGAAACAACTATCGCAGCAACAGTTGCTAACACATTCGCAGAGGCTTTCAAGGCAGAAGCTGCTAAGGAAGGCGCAACAGCAAACGCAATCGCTACAGCTCTTTCAACAAACGAGCTCGTTGCATTCATGCCCATGGTTCAGGATATGGAAGCAGGCTACCTTGCAGGCTTCAATGCTGACATCACAGGCTTCAAGGCTTGCACAGCATTCCTTCCCATGATCGGCACAATCCCCTTCGTAAGCTATGTTTTCGAGCTTGAAGCAGACGCTGACAAGGATGCTTTCGTTACAACTCTTAAGGACAACGCAAACCTTCGTTGGAACATCTGCACAGCTGCTGAAGAAATGGTAGTTGAAACAGTTGACAACTTCGTATTCTTCATCATGGCTCCTCTTTCCTTCGAGCAGCCCGAGGCTGAAGGCGAAGTTGAAGGTGAAGTTGAAGGCGGCGACATCGCAGGCGACGAGCTTGACGGCCCCGCAGCTTTCGATCCCGAAGCTGAAACAACAGCTGACGAAACAGTAGCAGAAGACGAAACTGTTGAAGAAACAACTGCTGCTTAAGTTTAATTCCGTACTTTGAAAAAGAAAGGTGCAGCATCTTCGGATATTGCACCTTTTTTTGTTTAGGGAGATTAAAAAATGCTTTTTTCAAGTATTTCATTTTTATATTTTTTCCTGCCTGCGGTGCTTCTGCTTTACGCTGTAGTGCCGAAGGTGCTTAAGAACACGGTCCTTTTGGTTTCGGGACTTGTTTTCTATGCCTGGGGTGAGCCTAGATACGTAGTTATTATGGTAATTTCCATACTTGTGGGCTACGTGTTCGGACTTTTAATCGAAAAATTCCGCGGAAAGAAGCTTTCCAAGGTGTTTATGATAATGTCCGTGTGTGTTGACCTGGGACTTTTAGTATATTTCAAATATGTAGATTTCTTTATTGATAATTTCAATGCCGCTACGGGGCTCGGTATTCCGCTTCTGAGAATTGCACTTCCCATCGGTATCAGCTTCTACACCTTCCAGATTTTAAGCTATACCGTTGACGTTTACAGAGGGGATGTTCCTGCACAGAAGAATCCCGTGAATCTCGGTGCATACATCACAATGTTCCCTCAGCTTATTGCAGGTCCCATTGTGCGTTACTCCGATGTTGAAAGGGAGCTTCGTGAGAGAAAGCACACACTCGGGAAGATCTATGAGGGTATTCTTCGCTTCTCGGTCGGCTTCGGCAAGAAGATTCTCGTTGCAAATGCCCTCGGTGAGCTTTGCGAAGGCTTCAAGGCAACCGACGAAAAGACAGTGCTTTACTATTGGCTTTACGCTATAGCCTTCTCGCTTCACATCTATTTCGACTTCTCGGGCTACAGCGATATGGCAATAGGCCTCGGTAAAATCTTCGGTTTTACCTTTATGGAAAACTTCAACTATCCTTACATTTCAAAGAGTGTAACGGAGTTCTCGAGAAGATGGCATATGTCTCTCGGACAGTGGTTCAGAGACTACGTGTATATCCCTATGGGCGGAAACAGAGTGGGAACCCTCAAGCATTTAAGAAACATCTTTACGGTGTGGTTCCTTACGGGCTTCTGGCACGGTGCCGACTGGAATTTCATTGTGTGGGGACTTTATTTTGCAGTGCTTCTTACCCTTGAAAAAATGTTCCTCGGAAAATATCTCAAGAAGAGCAGGGTTCTCTCCCGTGTGTACGTGCTTATCCTTATTGCCATAAGCTTTGTAATTTTCAATGCCGCAGGTATGGGTGAGGCTATGCAGTATATTGGCGGTATGTTCGGTATAGGCGCTACGGGTCTTGCAGGTGCCGAGTGGCTTTACAACATCAGGAGCTTTGCGCTGATTCTTGTGGCAGCATGTATCGGTGCTACACCCGTTCCCAAGCTTATTGTAAAGAAAATGAACGAAACAAAGGCAGGAAAGACGGTTGTGAATATCCTTGCTCCCGTATTTGCCGCAGGTATTCTTGTGCTCTGCACGGCTTACCTTGTTGACGGCTCCTTCAATCCCTTCCTTTATTTCAGATTTTAAGAGGAGGCTGAGAATATGAAAGACAAGTTAAAGTATATTATCACAATAGTATTATCAGCCGCCATTATTTTCGGCTTCTCCGGGTGGTTCCTTCTTAAGGCTCCCACGGAGTATTCGGAATCCGAAAGAAGAGCGCTGAAGCTTCTTCCCGAATTCAGCATTGAAGACGTGCTTTCGGGCAAATATATGAGTGAGTTTGAGGATGCTTCTCCCGACCAGTTCCCCCTTCGCGATTTGTTCAGAAGCATAAAGGCTTACGCCTCAGAGTATCTGTTCTTCAGAATGGATAACAACAAGATTTTTCAGGCAGAAGGTCATCTTTCAAAGCTCGAATATCCTATGAAGGATGATATGATAGACTATGCAGGGGAGAAGTTCTCCTATATTTATGAAACTTATCTTGAGGGCACGAAGGCTGAGGTTTATTTAAGCGTTATACCCGATAAGAACTGCTTTATTGCAGAAAACAATGGCTATCTCTCTTTCAATTACGATGAATTTGCAGAGAAGATGAGTGAGAAGACACCCTTTGCAGAGTATATTGACATAAAGCCCCTTCTTTCTGCCGATGATTACTACACCACCGACACCCATTGGAAGCAGGAGAGCATT
>JAZOWG010000040.1:0-12318 GCA_045659105.1 Acutalibacteraceae bacterium | reverse complement strand
GTTGTTTCGGGTGCTTTGGTGGTGGATTCGGGTGCCTTGGTGGTGTAGGTTGCGCCCCCGTCCTTTCTGCAGGATGTGAAGCATACTGCACTTACAATTAAAATTGCCGTGAGAGAAATAATAAGCTTTTTCATAATATTTTTTTCCTTTCTATTTTGTTAATGTTCCGTTGTCTGAATATAAAAGTATGAGAATATCGGCTTCCTCGCCCGTTTCTATATCCTTATACACAAGAATATGCTGGCCGTCCGTGCCCTCGCACAGAAGCTCATAGGTGTACCTTTCCGTGCCGTCCTTCTGCGGAATTACCGCCGCTGAGACCTTTGTTACCGTGCCGATAATATCCTGCATGGCTTCCTCGGGAGTAATTCCGAAGGGAGGAATCTCTCTTTCTCTGTGGTTCATAAGGTAGTCCGATGCCTCAAAGGCGGTTATCCTGCCGTCAGACAGGCTGACACTTACCTTGATAAGGTCGGGGTAGCAGATGAAGGAGCCCTGCTTGCAGGCAAAATTCACGGTGCAGATTCCGTCGTTTGATGCCGTATAGGTCGTCACCATATCGGGAAAGCCCTGAAGCCTTAAGAAGTTCTTCGCCTTTTCTACAGCATCTGCTCTCGAGTGCTTTTCCTCCCCTGCCGTTATAACGGACATAATTTCAAGGGGGTAGCCGCCCTTTTTTGTAATTGAAATACTGTAGATTTCCGTCCTGAAGCAGTAAGCGGCAAGCCTTCCGTCCGTATCATTCTCCTCAACAAGCATTTTTTCCTCCGTGCCGAGGATTTCTGCGGCAATTTTCTTTGCCTTTTCCTTTGTTATTTCTTCCTTTCCCTCAAGAAAAACGGATTCCTTGTTGAGAAGGTTATCGGAAAAGGGACCGTCGTATATGAGAGTAGGGTAGTTTCCGAAGGCCTCCTCCGCATCGGATATTGTATCAAGGTAAGAAACAGTACCTTCACTTTCGGGGGAGGAGTTTACCACAGCGTCTGAAATTTCCTTGAAGCTGAAATAATCGCTTGATAAAAGGTCTCCCATATACTGAAATTTAAGGGACAGCCCTGCCGCAAGGGTTGATAATTCCTGCAAAGCCGCTCTTTCCTCTTCGGTGATTTTTTCTCCTCTTTCCGTTTTACGGCTTAAATATGCCGTGTAATCTCCCACCTGAGAAAGAAATTTATAGGTGCCTGACAGAGGTGTTTCCCCGGGAGAGAGAAAGGAAAGGCTTTCCTTTGCCCCTGCCGTATCTCTCTGAAGACGGTCTGTGATGGTGCCCAGCATCTCTCCCGATACCGCATAGGTGCTTTTCATAAGGTCCGTTTCAATGCTGTCCATATATTCGCACAGCTGAAAAAGGGAGTTCTGATTGCTTAAATTTATTTCCTTTTCATAGCCCATAGCCTTTATGTTGCCCACGGTTCCCCATATGCCGAGCCCTAAAATGAGCGCTCCGAGAAAGGAGCGGATTCTGATTTTTTTTCGTCTTTTCATATTTTTCTCCTGTCATCAGATTCAATCATTGGTATTATGGGCAGTTTGCGGGATTTATATTCAAAAAATTGTTTACAGTTTCATTCTTTCACAGTATAATGTAATGTAATGCAAAACGTATTGCCGTTTATCGGTAATATATTTAAAGGGTGAAACACATTTGGAAATTTATCTTGACAATTCCGCCACCACAAGGGTGTGTCCCGAGGCTGCCTCTGCGGCAGTATCCGTTATGACGGAAATCTACGGCAACCCGTCGGCGGTGCATTCCTTCGGTGTTAAGGCAAAAACCGTGCTTGAGAATTCAAGAAGGGTGCTTTCCGATGCACTCGGTGCGGATCCGACGGAAATATATTTCTCCCATTCGGGAACACTTGCCAACAATACGGCAATTTTCGGTGCGGTGAATGCCCGTAAGAAAATGGGCAACCGCATTGTTACAACAAGACTTGAACATCCGTCCGTTGCAAGATGTATGGATGCTCTCGAGGAGCAGGGCTTTCAGGTCGTAAGGCTCACCCCCACAAGGGACGGCACCTTTGACCCTATGGAGCTGCTTGACGTTGTGAATAAAAACACGATTCTGGTCTCCGCAATGCTTGTAAATAACGAAACGGGTGCCGTAAACCCCGTGGAAATGATAAGCAGAGCGGTAAAAAGGGTATCTGCCCCGGCACTTATCCACGTGGATGCCATTCAGGGCTTCGGAAAATTACCCGTAAAGCCCTCGAAGATGGGAATAGACCTTCTGACAGTCAGCGGTCACAAGGTACACGCACCGAAGGGTGTGGGCGCACTTTACGTCAGCAAAAATGCAAAAAATATAAAGCCCGTAATTTTCGGCGGCGGTCAGGAAAACGGACTGTTTTCGGGTACCGAGGCACTTCCCGCAATTGCAGGCTTTGCGGCAGCGGTGGGAAGCTTCCCCAATATCGGGCAGAAGCTGACGGAAACCGTGAAGCTCAGAGACTATATGCTCTCTCTTTTTAATGATAACCCGAGAATACATATTAATTCCCCTAAGGATGCACTGCCTTACATTGTGAATATGTCCGTGACGGGAATTCCCTCGCAGGTGCTTATTAATTATCTCTCGGACAGAGGTATTTATGTCTCCGCAGGCTCTGCCTGCAAAAAGGGACACAGAAGCGAGGTGCTTTCCTCTCTGGGTGTCGGTGCAAATTACATTGATTCCGCAATAAGAGTCAGCTTTTCAAGATACACAACCCGTGAAGAGGTTGAAGCCTTCGTTTCGGCAGTAAACGATGCAATCAACAATATAAGAACAAAACTTTGATATCAAGAGGTATAAAATGAAGGAAATAATTTTACTTAAAGACGGAGAGCTTGCTCTCAAGGGGCTTAACCGCTCAACCTTTGAGGATATGCTTATCAAAAACATCAAGGAAAGAATTTCTTCCCTCGGTGAGTTTACATACCGCAAGGCTCAGTCAACAATTGTCGTAACACCCGAAAACGAGGATATCGACCTTGACGAGGCAGTAGAGCGTATCGGCAAGGTTTTCGGTACCGTGGGCATTGCCCGTGCCGCAGTCTGCGAAAAGGATATTGAGATTATCCGTAATACCGCTTACGAATACCTTAAAGACGAGCTTATGTTTGCAAAGACCTTTAAGGTAACCGCAAAAAGAGCCGATAAGAATTTCCCCTATAAGTCACCCGAAATCTGCGATGAGGTAGGCGGCTTCCTTCTCTCAAAAATAAGAGGTCTTAAGGTAGACGTGCACAATCCCGAGGTGACCGTAGCAGTCGAAGTAAGAGACAACGGCGTATATATTCACGGCAGACAGCTTCCCGGTGCCGGCGGTATGCCTACGGGCACGGCAGGAAGAGCCTGTATTCTTATTTCCGGCGGTATCGACTCTCCTGTAGCCGCATATATGATGGCAAAAAGAGGTGTCCGCCTTACAGCCGTTCACTTTGCTTCTCCTCCCTATACCTCGGAGCTTGCCGAAATGAAGGTTCACGAGCTGCTGGGCAAGGTTTCAATGTATTCGGGCAGAATCAATCTCTTCACAGTACCCTTCACGAAGCTTCAGGAGGCAATAAGAGACTATTGCCCCGAAGAGATGTTCACCGTTACTATGAGAAGAGTTATGATGAAGCTTGCTTCCCGTATTGCCGAATGGCAGGGTGCAGATGCACTTATTACGGGTGAGAGCCTCGGTCAGGTTGCAAGCCAGACCATCCACGCACTCAAATGCACCGACGAATGTGCCTCTCTTCCCGTTTTCCGTCCCTGCATCGGTATGGACAAAAACGAAATCGTTGTGATTTCAAGAAAAATTGATACCTTTGATATTTCAATCCGTCCTTATGAGGACTGCTGTACGGTATTCACTCCCCGTCATCCCAGAACCCGTCCCACACCGGCTTTCGCAAGAGAGGTTGAGGCGATGATACCCGACCTTGAAACGATGATGGACGAGGCATTCGAGGGTGCCGTTCTTAAGGTTATTGAAGCCTATAAATCATAATTTGGGGAAAGATACGCACAAAAAAAGTTATGGGTATGTTCCGCGAAAAAATAAAGTTGAAATTTTTGACTTATAATCCACACCGTAAATTATAGGGTGCTTGTTTTTCGGCTCTTCGCGGTACCCTCGTACAGCTTGCCAGAGCCGAAAAACACAAATACGCTGATTTCTGCGCACTTTCCCGTGCCATTAACGAACTTACATCAGATTTTGTTCGGTTAGTTTTATCCGACACAAAGCTTTTACAACATCTTTTTCCGTTAAATGCCCATATTCCGCCCGTCTGTATCCGCTTATCTGCGGATAATCGGCACATACGGACAAAATATGAACATTTTCCGTCAAACGGGTTGTTTTTTACGCCCCTTGCGAAGATAAATTATGAGGTAAGGAAGATATTGTATGAAAACATCAACACAGATAGAAATAGCTTCAAGATATATCGGTGAAGAAAGGGCTGTTGAGCTTATTGCAAAGGCAGGCTTTGATGCCTGGGATTTCTCCATGTTCGATATGTGTAAATACGACTGGGACAACAATTGTCTTCGTCCGAATTCTCATCCTCTTGCAGGAAATGATTACCTTGCCTTTGCAAGAAAATTAAAGAAAATCGGTCTTGATAACGGCATTGTATGCAACCAGACCCACGCCCCCTTTCCCGTAAGGGTAAAGCCCATAAGGGACCATATGAAAAGGGCAATTGAGTGCTCGGCTGAGGCAGGGGCTGAAATCTGCGTAATTCACCCCGATAACTATAAGAGTGCGGAAGAAAATGCGGAAATGTACCTTGAGCTTCTTCCCTTCGCAAAGGAGCACGGAGTGAAAATTGCCACGGAGAATATGTGGTGCTGGGACAACAAAAGGGATTGTGCCTGTACTGCCGCCTGCTCGCACCACGATGATTTCAAGGCTCACCTCGAAGCGGTAAACGATCCCTTCCTTGTTGCCTGCCTTGATATAGGACATGCCGAAATGAAGGGACTTGATACAACGGCTGAGAAAATGATACATACCCTCGGCGATTCCCTTCAGGCGCTTCACATTCACGATAACGACAAGTGGCACGACTCACATCAGATACCCTTTTCAATGGATATTGATTTTACCAAGGTCGTGAAGGCGCTCAAGGACATAGATTACAAGGGATATTTCACCCTTGAAGCCGACAGCTACCTTAAAAAATTTACGGCAGAAAACGTGGCTGACGGTATAAAGGATTTGTATAATGCCGTAAGAAAAATGGCGGATATGTTCGAGGCTTTATAATATGAAAATTATCTGTACTGATTATGACGGTACCCTGAATCACGGCGGAATCACAGAAAAGAAGCTTGAAGCTATAAGAAAATGGAAGGAAAAGGGTAATCTTTTCTGTGTCGTAAGCGGAAGGCAGAAGGAATTTTTTGAGGAAATCAAGGAAAAGAATATCCCCATAGACTATCTTCTCGCCTGCAACGGTGCCGTAATTGTTGACAAGAATTATAATGTTGTTTCCGATGTGCGCTGTGACGGGGCTGTTGCCCTGCCTCTTATAAATTTCATATTTTCTCTCGGCGGCTTTTTTGCAGCCATCTGCAATGATAAGCACATAAGCGTTGATAATTTTGCCTTTCCCGATGCCGAGGGAATACGGCTTTCCGAGGTGGGAGAAATACCGTATTTCAATCAGATAAGCACGGCGCTTCCCGATTTTGAGAGCTCTGCCGGTGTTGTCGAAAGGGTAAGGGAAGAATTCGGAGAATTTGTGAACCCCCTGCAGAACGGCACGTGTATAGATATTGTTCCCGTCGGAATGGACAAGGCTCAGGGAATATACAAGCTTCTTTCCCTTGCGGGCGGTGAAAAATCGGACGTAATTGCCGTCGGTGACAACGTAAACGACGAGGCTATGATAAAGGAGTTTTATTCCTACGCTATGGAAAACGGCGTGGATTCCGTAAAAAAGCTGGCAGACAGGAAAACACACAGCATTGAGGAGCTTATAGAAAAGGAGCTTTAATATGATAAGAAAAGAATATAAGGAAAACGAAATTTTCAGCTATGTTGAATACTCTCCCGAGGAGATGAAAGAGGGTCTTCCCATTGTTTTTCAGCTTCACGGAGCAGGGGAGAGAGGAAACGGAAAGGACGAGCTTCCCCTTGTGGATGTGCACGGCTTTTCAAAATTTCTTAAGGAAAATGACAGAGAGTGCATTTTTGTAATGCCCCAATGCCCCTCCGATACCTTCTGGACGGCAAGGGTCGAGTCAATTATAAAATTTATTGAGGAAAAAATTGAATTCTACAAGGCAGATAAGTCCCGTGTGTATCTTACGGGTATC
Organism: Acutalibacteraceae bacterium; assembly: GCA_045659105.1. GTDB lineage: Bacteria > Bacillota > Clostridia > Oscillospirales > Acutalibacteraceae > RUG806. The sequence goes on along the minus strand of JAZOWG010000040.1, from coordinate 6,014 downwards.
AGCATGGGCGGCTACGGCACCTGGCTTACTGCTATGGCAAGACAGGATTTATTTGCAGCTATAGCACCCTGCTGCGGCGGAGGTATGCCCTGGAATGCCGGAAACATCACAATGCCCGTGTGGATTATACACGGTGCAGACGACACTACGGTAAATGTTTTCTATTCCGATGAAATTGCCGAAAAGCTGGAGGCAGCCGGCAGGGAGTACATTTACACCCGTCTTCCCGGCGTTGAGCACAATGCCTGGGATTATACATATAAAGCAGAGCTTATCGACTGGCTAATGAGCAAAAGGAAATAAAAAATGATTTACTATGGTGTTTTACTGGCGGCTGTAACTATGTTCAGCTTCCAGTTCTTATTCAACGGAATTTTTGAAAAGGAATACGGAAACGGTCTTCGTGCAATGCTTGTTTTTTCGGCAGGCTCGTCACTTGTGGGCTTTCTTATTCTTCTTATAATCAACGGCTTTAAGTTTGAATTCACGTGGTTTTCGGCTTTAATGGCATTTTTTGCTGCGCTGGATTCCATCGGCTACACCTATTTCAGCCTTAAAGCCCTCGGCAGAATAAACCTTTCCCTTTATTCGATGTTTTCGATGCTGGGCGGTATGATTCTGCCCTCTGTTGCGGGAATTTTATTTTATAATGAGGAGCTGACCGTCGGCAAGGGCATCTGCTATGCTCTTCTTATGCTGTCTCTTCTTTTGTCCTCAAAAAAGGGAGAGAAGAAGTCGGGATACATTTACTATATGGGCGTATTTGTGCTCAACGGTATGTCGGGAGTGCTTTCCACAATTTTTCAGAATGCACCCTACGAAAAGACCTCTGCCGCAGGCTATTCTATGCTCATAGCTCTTATTGCTCTTGTTATCTGTCTTCTTTTCCTGCCCTTTGTCAAGGGGAACGGAGAGAAGCTTACAAAAAAAGCCCTCGTCAGTATGGGTGGCTACGGAGTGCTGTGCAGAGTGGGAAATTACCTCCTTCTTATTGCCCTCGCACACCTGCCTGCCTCCGCGCAGTACCCCTTTGTTACAGGCGGAGTTATGATAATCTCCACCGTAATCAGCCTTTTCACAAAAAACAAACCCTCAAAAAGAGAAATTACGGGTGTTGCAATCTCTTTTGCCGCCCTTATTATACTGATGTTTGTATGAGGTGATATTTATGGAAAAAATCCGTGTCGGTATTTTCGGACTCAGAAGAGGCTCAAGCTTTATTGATGAAATAATATATAACGGCGGTGAAATTGTTGCCGTCTGTGAAAAGGATACGGAGTATCTTGAAGGCATTAAGGATGATATTCAGGGTGCTGCCGTTTATACGGATTTTGACGAATTCCTGAAGCATCCTATGGATGCGGTTATCCTTGCAAACTTCTTCCCCGAGCACGCAGAATATGCGGTAAAGTGCCTCGAAAAGGATATACACGTGCTGAGTGAATGTATTTCAAACGGCACTATGGCAGAGGGCGTAAGGCTCTGTGAGGCTGCCGAAAAGAGTAAGGCTATTTATATGCTTGCGGAAAATTATCCCTTTATGGACTTCAACCGTGAAATGAAGCGTGTATATGAGGGCGGCACTCTCGGAAAAATCTACTATGCCGAGGGTGAATACAATCATCCTATGGATTGGTACGACACGAAGGCGGTGCTTTCCATCCGTCCTTACGAAAAGCACTGGAGAAACTTTCTGCCCCGCTCATACTATATCACACACTCTCTTGCTCCCATTATGTCGGCGGCGGGCTCCTTTCCTAAAAGAGTTACTGCTATGCCCGTATATGCACCTCTGCCCGATGACTGTCCCACAGGCTCACACGTGGCAGACGTTGCGGCAATCATCACAATTCTCAATGACGACGGCTCCGTGTTCAAGGTAACGGGCTGTTCAGCCTTCGGCGCACATTGGAATTCCTACCGCCTTTGCTGTGAAAAGGGGCAGATTGAAAACGTAAGAGGCACCGATAAGGTAATGCTCCGTTACAATGACTGGCAGATTCCCGAGGGTAAGGAAGCCGTTAATTTCTATACTCCCGACCTTCAGGACGAGGATTCCGAGCAGATTAAGAATGCAGGCCACGGCGGCGGAGATTTTCTTGTTATCAAGGCATTTTTCGATAGCATAAGAACGGGAAAGCCCCATCAGTTTGACGTGTATTTTGCCACCGCCCTTTCAAGCGTTGCAATTCTTTCCCACAGAAGCATAATGGAGGGAAGCCGTCCCTTCGACGTTCCCGATTTCAGAAGGAAAGAGGACAGGGAAGCATACAGAGAGGATACCCTTTCTCCCTTCTGGCTTTCCGACGGTACACCGCCCTCATATCCCTGCTGCTCTGAGCCCGATTATCTTCCCTCCGGGTGGCAGCTGGAAAATTGCAGATAATATACCGTAATTTTATAATATTCTTATATTGAAAAATTCCCGCAAATGTTGTATAATTGTTACGAATTTATTAAAAGGAAGAGAATCAATGAAAAAGATTTCTAAAATATCATCCTTTATTCTTGCACTCATTATGCTTATTGTTCCCGTAATAAACGGTTTTTCCTTCACGGCAAATGCCGCAAGCGAATGGGTATGTGCCTGGGCAACAAGTATAGTTGATTCTTCAATTTCTGTGGCAGGTCTCAGCGTGCAGGATATTATTCCTTCAGACGGCACCATAAGAATAGAGCTTAAGGTTACCACGGGCGGTGAAAAGCTGCGCTTCAAGTTTTCCAACGAGCACGGTGCTGCGGCTATAACAATCAACGATGCTACCGTCGGAAGAACTCTCGGCTCAGGTGAAGCATCCGTTCAGAGGGAAACCTTTACGGCAATTACCTTCGGCGGGAATAAGTCCGTTTCAATCCCCAAGGGCGAAACGATATGGTCCGACCCCGTTGATTTCAGAACAGAGGCGCTTGAGGCAATAAGCGTCAGCCTTTTCTTTGAAAATACAACATACATAACCTCTGCAGGTCTTTCAAATGCAAGAACCTTTTTAGGACTGCGCTCCTTTGTGGGAAATGACCCCTCTCAGTGCTACGCTCCTAAAATAGGGATGGCAAGAGAAATCAATATTGAAGCAAGCACAATCACCTATCACACAACCCCCTTCCTTTGTCAGATTGATACTCTTGTTCCTGCAAAAACAAAGGATGTTGCGGTTTTTATCGGTGACTCAACCCTTGTAAATGATACCTACTATTACTTCGCAGAGAAGCTTGTTAAGGGCGGCATTGAGAATATCAGCGTCATTAATCAGGCTGTTATCGGTAATAAGCTTTTAAGTGACGGCACGGGTCTTGTGGGCAATCTCTACGGTAAAGCGCTTATTGACAGATTTGAAAGAGATGCCCTCAATATTTCGGGTGTAAAATACATTTTTGTGAAAATCGGTCTTAACGATATTCTTCATCAGTTCTCAAAGTCAATGGGTGACGTTGTGCCCCATTACTCAACCGATGATATTATAGACGGCTATAAGGAGCTTATAAAGCGTGCTCACGCCAGAGGCATCAAGATTTATTTCTTTACAAAAAGCCCCTGGAAGGGCTATGAAAGAGCATTCCTCGGACAGACCGCTGACGTTGTCTGGAACAAGGAAATGCAGGATATGTGTGATGAGCTTTCCCGCTGGATAAAGAAAAATATTTACTCCGACGGATATATCGACTGCTCACCTCTTGCAAACCCTGCGGACCCCTATGCACTTTGTCCCTCCTTCACTCCCGACGGAGCACATCTTACTCCCATAGCTTCAATTGCACTTGCCGATCTTATCCCTGTTTCCCTTGTAGGTGTGGATAAGGAATTAAAGACCTCGGCAAAGCTTCACAAGGTTGACCCCTATAAGGAAAAGAAGCAGATAATCTACGATATGGAGCATCCGGAGGAGAAGACCACAGCAGGTGAAGAGTCCACAACAAGGCGTGAGGAAAGTACTACCGCTAAGCGTGAAGAAAGCACTACCGCCAAGGGAGAGGAAAGCACCACAGCAAAGCGTGAGGAGAGCACGACAAAGGCTCCCGTTATCGCTCCCGAAAATACCACCTTCCCCAATTATATCCCTCAGGAAATTGTGACAGTCCCCGTAATCGGTGACGTCTCTGCAACAAAGCCCTCGGATATACCCGTGGTAAATCCCAATTACAACATAACCGACAATATTCCCGAGCAGATAGGTAACGGCACACCCATAGCCTTCCTTCTTGTTCTGTTCCTTGTTGTTATTATTTCGGGTGCAGTTCTGTTCCTTACAATGGGCAGAAAAAATCGTGAAGAATTCCAATAATATCTTGACGGATAATATTTATTACAGTAAACTAAAGTCATAGGCTATGGTCTATGACTTTAATTTTTTCCTACGGGAGGTCAAAAAATGAAAATAACCTTTATGGGTGCAGGCAGCACCGTGTTTGCCAAGAACGTTTTAGGCGATGTTATGATGACACCCGCCCTTCGCGAATGTGAAATTTCTCTTTACGACATTGATGCACAGCGTCTTGAAGAATCATATATAATGGTCTGCTCTCTTAACAGAAATATAAATGAATCGAGAGCAGTCGTCACAAAGCACCTCGGTGTTGAAAACAGAAAGGAAGCGCTCAGAGGCTCCGATTTCGTTGTGAATGCAATTCAGGTAGGTCTTTACGACCCCTGCACAATCATTGACTTCGAGGTTCCCAAAAAGTACGGTCTTCGTCAGACAATCGCAGACTCGAACGGCATCGGCGGTATTTTCAGAGCTCTTCGTACAATTCCCGTGCTTAAGGATTTTGCAGATGATATGGCAGAGGTTTGCCCCAATGCTTACTTCCTTAACTACACGAATCCCATGGCTCAGCTTGCAGGCTATATGCAGCGCTTCACTCCCATTAAGACCGTAGGTCTCTGCCACAGCGTTCAGGGCTGCTCAAGAGGTATTCTTAATGACCTCGGAATGGAATATAAGGAGCCCATAAGAGAAAAAATTGCAGGTATCAATCATATGGGCTGGCTTCTTGAAATTGAGGATGCGGACGGCAACGACCTTTATCCCGAAATCAGAAGAAGAGCCATTGACGTTCTTAACGGCGACCGTACAGACAAGCACGACCTTGTAAGATATGAATACATCCGCCGCTTCGGCCACTACTGCACAGAGTCAAGTGAGCACAATGCAGAATACAATAACCTCTTTATCAAGGCTAAGTATCCTGAGCTTATTGACCGCTACAACATTCCTCTTGACGAATATCCCCGCCGCTGTATAAATCAGATTGCACGCTGGCAGGAGGACAGAAAGATTTATCTTACCGACGACGTTAAGCACGAAAGAACACACGAGTACGCTTCTTATATTATGGAAGCTATCACCACCGATATGCCCTACAAAATCGGCGGTAACGTTATAAATAACGGTCTTATTCCCAACCTTCCCGCTGAGGCTTGCGTTGAGGTTGCCTGTCTTGTTAATAAGTACGGCATACAGCCCTGCTATCAGGGTAAGCTTCCCGAGCAGTTAGCCGCAATGAACAGACTTATGATTAACGTTCATCTTCTTACAATAGAGGCTGCGGTTACTCTTAAGAAGGATGCTATTTATCAGGCAGCTCTTCTTGATCCTCATACCTCCTCAGAGCTTTCAATTGACGAAATCGTAAGCCTTTGCGATGATCTTATTGAAGCACACGGCACATATCTCCCCAAATATCATTAATTTGGAAAAGACGCGCACAAATCACCGTCTTTGACGCACAGTTTTAAAATGATTTTCTTCTACCGTTCTACACAGTTAAAATTATAAATTTTGTGCCTCGCTGACAGTAAGTAATAGTGCTTTGTTTTCGGCGGTTCGGAGTACACCTCCTGTACGCCTTGCCACCGCCGAAAACAACAAATACGGCAATTTCTGCCCGCTTTTCCGTGCGTTAAACGGACTTACGCAGAATAAAAATCAGATAAAGGTGATTCCCATGTATAACTTTCCTATAGGTATTATTATTAATTCATTCAGAACAGATATTCCCACAGCCGTTAAGAAGGC
>JAZOWG010000039.1:0-9452 GCA_045659105.1 Acutalibacteraceae bacterium | reverse complement strand
ATGGCAAAGGTGCTTAAAGATGAGTGCGGCTGTGAGGACGTAAAGATTGAGTCCTTTGAGGTTGCTCCCCGTGCCTTCTACGGCTACGTATATTTTGTATGTGCCTTTGTTCTTCTTGCTGTGCTTGCGTTTTTCTTTGTGCCCGTTTTATCAATTCCGCTTATTATTGCGGCATATACTATCACAATTCTGGAATTCGGTCTTTACAAAAAGGCAATTGACCGTATTTTCAAGAAAAAGACAAGTCATAACGTAACGGCATTCAAGAAATGCACGGGTGAAACCAAGAGAAGAATTATTTTCAACGGTCATCCTGATGCAACCTGGGAATGGCCCGTAAACTACGCTCTCGGCGGTGTCGGCTTTGAGTCCCATGCGGTTATTGTTGTTCTCGGTGCGCTTTTCTATCTTATAATTTCAATTATCCGTGTTGCACAGAACGGCTTCGGCTTCAATGCGGCGGATATTTCAGACCCTCTTACAAAGGCAGGTCTTATCGGACTTATTTTCATCCCCTTCACAATCGGTCTTTGCTTTATGGAAAACTACAATATAGTTGTTGACGGTGCAAACGACAACCTTACCGGCTGTTATATGGGTATTGCAGTTCTCAAGGCTATGAAGGATGCAGGCATTGAGCTTGAAAACACAGAAATCGGTGTTGTTCTTACGGGTTCTGAGGAAATCGGTCTTCGCGGCTCAAAGGCTTGGGCTGAGAAGCACAAGGATGAGTTCAACGATGTGCCCACCTTCATCTATTCCTTCGATACAATCAACGACCCCAAATATCTTATGGCAAACTACCGTGACCTTAACGGTACGGTTAAATCCGATAAGGATATTGCAGACCTTTTCTATGAGGCAGCAAAAGAGGTTGGAGTTCCCTGCAAAAAGGGTTGGATTCCTCCCCTCGGCGGTGCTGTTGACGCTGCAGCCTTTACTCAGGCAGGTCTTCGCTCAGCAGGCATCACGGGTCTTAACCATAAGCTTGAAAGATATTATCACACAAGACTTGATACATATACCAATATGAATAAAGCAGGTATTGCAAACTGCTTTGCCGCAACCGTAAAAACTCTTGAGATGTTTGACAACGGTGCCAAGCAGTAAATTACATAAAATTTCCGGGAGAGTACAATGCTCTCCCGGATTACTTTTAATCGGCAATTGTTGAAAGGGTTTTAATTTCCCAGGGGGGTAAAGAGGTTTTTCCGTCGGAGATTTCCGAAATGACGTTTCCGAGGAAATCTTCTTCACTGCTTACGGCTTTTCCGTTTATTCCGAGTGTTACTTCTGCTTCGGCGTCGGAGAAATTGCAGGCTCTTGCAACCAATTTCCCGTTTTCGGGGTAAAGGGCGGTGAGAATAACACCGTCGTTATCGCTTTCAAGGCTTGCAAGCTGAAGGCATTCGGTATCGCCCTCACCCTCGCCGAGAATACAGCTTATTACGGGCATATTGTACTCCATAGCCGCCTTGTGAATGTCAATATTTGAAATATCCGCATCCACGGGAAGAAGAGAAAACTCATTTGTAAAGGTGCCGTCAAGAATTTTTGTTCCGCACATATAATCGTTGGAGTAAATAAGAGGGATGTACACCTTATTTCCGTGTACGGCACTGCCCATACAGCCTCTGTTCATAATGCTCAGTCCCTTTTCCTTGTCACGGAGCGCTATCCAGTTAACGCCCTGCAGGTGTGTGATGCCGTTAAAGGCTTCTTCAGGGGAAACGGGGGTGTCAATAAGAATACGGTCATCCGGATACCAGTATTCCTCGGTAAGTCTTAACTGTCCGTCCCATTCTGCTATGGAGAAGGGCAGGTCACGGAACATTTTTCTGTCCTTATTACAGTTAAGCCGGAAGGTGAAGCAGAGCTTGTCGTGGTGGTGATGTCCGTTTAAGGTAAGGGGTACGGGTCTGCCCTCGGTTATGTCGGTTCTGCCGATTCTGTCGGTTTCTTTTACCTGGCAGGAGAGTCTGCAGTCAATACGGGGATGGGCGTTATAAAGAGTTACAGTAAGCTCACAGGGAATGTCGCCCGTGTGCCCCGTGAAAATAATTTCCGCAAAGGTACCGTATGCCTTTATTTCATATGTACCCTCAAAAATACAGTCCTTACCGTTAATATGTCCCGAAAGAAGCTGACCCTTTTCGTGGGCGAAAAGGTCTTTGCCCGTCTTTTTATTGAGAATTCCTTTTATGCCGTTTTTATCAAGGGAAATTTTATATAAGGGTGTTTCAAGGGTGCTTTCGCTTACAATAAAGGCGGAGGGTGTATTTTCCTTGTTGATTTCCGAAAGAGCAATACTTTTTGCAGTAAGAGGGGGAAGGGAGATTTCTGCCTCAAGCATATTACTGCCGTCACACTCCGTTTTTACAAGTGCACTTACGGGGAAGGAATGGGGATTCATTACAAAAAGGGATTTTTCGCCCTTATGTGCAAAATGCTTTCCGATATTCCGGAGGGATTTCTCAATTACCTTTTCCGAGAATTTAAAGGAAGAGGGGATGAAGCGTCTTGCAAGGTCTAAAAGTCCGCAGATCGTAACGTCGTGATGCTGTGCCGCAAGGATATATTTCCAGGCTTCCTCGGTTTCTGCCTGAAAATTCTCACCGCCGAGCATAACGGAGAGTGCGTTCAGCTTTTCAGCCTGCACGCAGTCGGTTTCGCCCTTGCGGATGCCGTTAAAGATTTCGTTTCCGCAGTAGCCCCAGGGCATCTGTGAATGAAAATCGTTGTCGGTGGTGTCGAGTATTTCCGTGGGCTCGCCGTAAAGGGCGGGAATATCCTCAAGAAGCACGTATTTGTAGTCCTCGTGCTTTTCAATCTCAGCCGTAACCTTTTCAATGGGCTGTGTAAGGTCATCATAGCGTGATGCAAGAAGAGGGGAGTAGTCCTTGAAGGTCTCCCTGAAATCCTCAAGGGATATATCCGTATCGTCGGGCCAGCGTGAGAGAATCCAGTTGTCAAGGGTTGTACAGTTATAGCCTCTGCCCTGACCGTGGTAAACGGGGACTGCGGGAATACCCGTGCTGTCCTTACCAACCCACGTACCCCAGGGTACGTCAAATGTTTTTGTGTAGCCGTAGCCCATAACGTGCGAGCGGAGTATTGCCGCCTTATAGCCGCTCTTTTTCAGCATCTGAGGGGACTGATTGTTAAGGGCAAATTCGGAAATACAGTAAACGTCGGGAGTAATTCCGAAATAATGAAGATTTGTCTTTACCGCAAGGCTTAACTGCCTTACGTTGGATTCCTCCGATATATATAATGAAAGAGGCTGTCCGTAGGTTGTGGCGCCAAGGCCTATTCTGTCGGGGAAGTCTCTGAGAAGCTCACCGACCATTGTGACAACCTCGGGGTCCTCTCTCATAAATTCGTCAAAGGTAAAGGATTCATAGTCAAGACCGATTCTGAGACGGGGGTATTTTTCCATCCATTCTCTTATGTCTTTAAGTCTCGGCTTTACACGGTCAGCCCATAAAACGTATCCGCCGTGGTCATAAGTCAGTATATAAAGAGGATTTTTTTCCATTTAAAACACTCCTTTTTTCCTTTTATTATAGCACCGGATTTTTTTATCTGCAAGAAAATCTTGACGAAATAGCTTTAATATAATATGATATAATGGAATAAAACCACGGAGGTTTAATATGAAAAACAGATTTTCCAAAGTAATTGCAATTATTCTTTGCCTTTCCGTGCTTTTCACCGGCTCCGCATTTTCCGTAGGCGCCGTTGATACAGCAGCGGGCGAAGAGGTTCTCGCAGGTGTGGGTGACTTCTTCACAAAGGGCTTCTACAACACTCTTAACGTAGTTGTTGAAACACTCGTTAAGGCTATATGTACAATTTATCCCAATCCTCCCTCATGGGCAGATATTTCCGAATATTCCCGTGAGGAAATCGGCTTCCTCGAGGGCAGAGATACTTATGCTACCGAAGCAAAAGAGGGTAACGTGTGGTCTCTCGGCTACGCTTCCCGTTCCGTTGTCCCCGCTGACATTGACTGCGGCAAGTATAATCTGGGCAGAGACCTTACAAACAAGTATGCCGAAGGCGTTTACGATGATATGAGAATCCGTGTTGTTGCTGTTGACGACGGCTCAGGCGAGGGTCTTCTCGTTCTCGGTGCTATCGACGCACTCGGTGTTACCTCAACAGACGCAAGAGCTATAAGAAAGGCTGTTCTCAAGCACTATGAGGGAACCGACGTTAAAATCGCAAGTGTAAACATTATGGCTACACATTCACACTCCGCTCTTGATACACAGGGCGTAAGCACAGGCTTCTTCACAAAGCTTGCTCTTGCAGGTGTTTACAATATGCTCGGCATTGAGGCTTCCTACCCCGGTCTTGAAAAGGCTGACGAATTCAAGGCACATTTCGTAAAGGAATCTGCTCTTGCAGTAATTGACGCTATTGAAGATATGGAAGAGGGTCAGCTTTACTACGGTGCTGTTGACTGTTCAGACATTATCCACGACAAGCGTGACCTGATTTCCAAGGAAGACATCCCCGAAACAGCAGTTCTTTATTTCGTTCCTGCTTCAGGCAGCGAAGCTACATACGTTGCAGACATCAGCTGTCATCCCACTTCCTTCTCAGCAAGCAACGGTCTTGTAAGCTCCGACTATATCTATCATCTTGATAATTACATCAAGGCTCAGAGCGGTGCAAACTTTATGATGGTTGCAGGCGCTCTCGGTCAGCTTTCCCGTGACATCGAGGTTGACGAAACAGGCATGACCGAATGGGAAGCAAAGGGCGCATCCGCAAAGACTCTCGGTGAGGCATTTGCAAAGCTTATTCTTGCAGGCGACTACTCCGAGGAGCTTTCTCCCGTTCTCAACGTAAAGCACAGAGATCTCTTCATCACTCCCGAAAACAGCATTCTTACTCTTGCATGTGAAATCAATCTTGTAAATAACCGTATTTTCACAGACGGTGCTTCTGCTGTTATGGCTACCGAAATGGGTTATATCGAATTCGGCAACCGTGTAGGCTTCGCTATGTCCCCCGGTGAATTCTATCCCGAAACCTTCTGGGGCACGGATATCACAAATAACACCAACTGGGACGGCACCGAATGGCAGTACGACAGCCTTTTTGATTCCGTAGAGGGTGTTGACGTTTACTGTATCTCCCTTGCAAACGATGAAATCGGCTATGTTCTTACCGATAACAACTTTGCATTTATGGGTCACATCATCGGTGAGGAAATCGCTGACGAGGTGCTTTCCGTAGGTAAGCACACAGGCTCATATCTTGTAGGAGAATACTTCGAGCTTCTTGCTGATATGAAATAAAGTTTACCCGAATGTGTCCGTGTTGTTTACAATGCGGACATATTTTTTTGATTGACAGAAAAATTTTACAGGTGTATAATTAATATACTAAAAATAAACGGAGGCATAAAAATGTACGACATATTTATCAAAATTCTTTCATTTTTCTCAGCTTTTCTTATGATGTTTTTAAGTCCCGGCGGACACATCGGCACATCAGTTCACGACAGCAAATGTCCTGAATTTTTCGGTGAGCCGGCCGAAGTTAATGAGCTTGCTCCCATTGAGGTTCCCCAGCATCCTTATCTTGCTCCCGAAGGCACAAACGGTATGCACGGTAACTCATACAACACAGGCTCATATAACTATATGGGACCTCTCGGCATCAATCCCGTTGTAACCTCCCGTTCAATGAACGTTTTCGGCGGTCTTGTTGCAACTCTTATGTTTGATTCACAGGGCAGAATTATGTGCATCAGCGGTAACGTTGTCGGCTTCAGACTTCTTCTTCTTGATGCAGATACTCTTGAAATTCTCTGCGAAACAAGACTTCCTCAGAGACCTTCTACCATTGAAGCTATCAAGACCTTCAATTTCGCTGCTATTTCAAGCGATACCTCAGGCGGTGCTTACTGCCATCTTCTTGAAGGCGACAGACCCATCATCGGTAACTCCGACAACGTAATTCAGATCTATTACGTTGACGAGTCCTCAGGTACTCCCGAATGGAAGATTGAAAAGGAATGGAATATCAGTGACGAGCTTCCCGAGGGCTCCTACATCACAGATGCTATCCCCGACTTTGAGGGCAACATCTGGTTTGTAACCCGTCCCGGTGAGGTTGGCTACGTTGATCCCGAAACAGGCGACGTTCATATGATGACTCTTGAAGGAGAGGAAATCCAGAACACACTTGCTATCTGTGCAGACGGTATCTACATTGTATCCGACCATGCTATGTACCGTTTTGAAATCGGTGCTGACGGTACACCCGTATACACTTGGAAAACTGTTTATGACAGAGGAACAACCCTTAAGCCCGGCGCTATCAACCAGGGCTCAGGTACAACTCCCACTCTTCTTGACGTTCCCTGCGCAGACGGCAGCGTAAGAAAGCTTGTTGCAATTACAGACAATGCTGACGAGCAGGTACACGTTGTTATTTATGACCGTTTAACAGGCGAGGAAATCGCAGCTGTTCCCGTATTTACAAAGGGCAAGAGCGTAAGTGAAAACAGCCTTATCGCTCACGGCAGATCCTTCATCGTTGAAAACAACTATTCCGAATCAGGCTCAGGCTTCCTTGTAAACGACCCCACAAGTGAGCCCGGCGTTGTAAGAATTGATATGAACGAGGACTGCACGGATGCATTCATCGCATGGGAAAGCAATGAAGCCTCCTGCACGGTTGTTCCCAAGCTCTCTACAAAGAACGGTCTTGTTTACCTTTACACAAGAGAGTACGGTAACGGCATTCCCGAGGATGCAGTTGCTTGGTACCTTACAGCTGTTGATTTTGAAACAGGCGAAACCGTTTACAAGGTATTCACAGGCTGCGGTAAGAACTGGAACAACTCCTACGGTCCTATCACAATCGGCCCCAACGGCAAGGCATACGTAGGCGTATTCAACGGTGTTATCTCTATTGCTGACACTGCAGAATAATAAAGCTGTTGAAGAGAAAAAATTTAAGGAGGAATAATTATGGTAGACCTTATCAAGCTTCTTGTTAAGTTTATCAAGCTCTTTATTTTCCTTGACAAGGCATCCGGCGGTGCAATTTCGGATCTCATCAAGAATCTTGAAGAGCAGTACGGTATAACAGAATAAAATATAGCAGAGCTTCCTGAGGGGAGCTCTGTTTTTTTAAGGTTACAATATGAGAATAATAAATTGTAAAACCGTTTTTTTATCGGAAAATTACGAAAGAGCAAGAATTCCCGGAATTGTTACTCTGCCCTCGGGGACAATTGTTGCTTACTGCGAATTAAGACAGTCCTCAGACGACTGGGCTGTAATCGACATCGGGATGCGGAAAAGCCGTGACGGGGGAGAAAGCTTTTCCGATCTTAAAATCCTTGTGTCGGGGAAGGGCAGGGATACCGTCAACAATCCTCTTATGATTGCAGAAGGAAACACTCTTCATTTTCTTTACTGTATAAACTACCGCCGTGTGTTTTATATGAAAAGTACGGATGAGGGGGATAGCTGGACTGAGGCAAGGGAGCTTACAGACAGCATAAGGAAGCAGACGGACCCCTTTTTCTTCTCCTGCATTGCAACGGGCCCCTGCCACGGCGTAAGCCTTTCTGACGGTACTCTTCTTGTGCCCGTGTGGCTGGCGTATAATAAAGAGGACAAAAAAAGCCACCATCCCTCGGCAATAGCTCTTCTTTATTCCCGTGATAAGGGTAAAAGCTGGGAAATGGGGGAGATTTCCGATGAGCTTACTGACCCCAGCGAATTTTCTGTGGCTGAGCTTCCTGACGGCAGAATCTTTGCCAATATCCGCCACGAGAGTGAGAAAAAATGCCGTGCCATAGCGGAAATAACAGGGGATTTTTCAATCCGCAATATAAGATTCTGGGAAAATCTCCCCGACCCCGTGTGCTGTGCAGGCTTTACAGCATACCGAGACGGCTTTCTTTTTACAAACTGCAATTCCCTGAGTGAGCGTGAAAATCTGACCCTTAAAAAGCTTGCCTCTGATTTTTCCGTAGAAGGAGAGCTTTTATTAAGCGCAGACGGTGGCTACAGCGATATTGCCCTTGCTCCCGACGGCTCGAGAGCCTTTGTGCTTTTTGAAAAAGGAAAAAATCTGGAGCTTTGCATTATTGCACTCTGAGCTTTAATGTGCTATCATATTAATAAAAGAGAACAAGGAGATGTTTTTATGTGGATGCTTTTTAAGGCTTTTTTCTGTGTTGTTCTTACATTTCTCAATATTTTCACCTGGCCCGTGTTCGGCTTTTATGCAGGTGAAGATAATTATGAGGTAAAAAATGATGAAGAAATTCTTCTGAATTTTGCCGCCATTTCCGATATTCATATGACAGACGAATGGGCACGTATGCAGGTGCTTGAATGCGGTTTATGGGATATGGAGAACGCAGAGGATGAGCTTGATGCTCTTGTGCTTGCAGGTGACCTTACGGATAACGGACAGGCTCACGAATACGAGAATCTCAAAAAAGCATTTGCCCCCTATGCTCCTGCAAAGGAAATTATTATGGCAGAGGGTAACCACGATACCTGGACGGATGAGGACGACGAATACGGCCCCGCAAAGGAAAACTTCCTGAAATATTCAAAGGAAATTTCGGACAGAGACCTTGAAAACGCATATTACACAACTGAAATCAACGGCTATACCTTCATTGTAATGGCAAGTGAGGGCACAAATACTGCCGCTACAATCAGCAAGACACAGCTTAAATGGTTAAGGGAGGAAATGGATAAGGCTGCTGAAAAGGAGCTTCCCATATTCGTTATATCCCATTGGCCCATAGCCGAAAGCCACGGACTTCCCGAAACCTGGGAGGCAGGCGAAACAGACCGCCTCAGAGGCAGCTTCGGTAAGCAGAATGACGAGGTTGAGGCAATTCTCAAGGACTACGAAAACGTATTCCTGATTTCGGGCCACGTGCACAACGGCTTTGTAAATGACAGACAGAAGGACATTTTTGGCTATGCTTCCGTTGAATCCGACGGCTCCTTCCATTCAATTAATCTTCCCTCGTTTATGTACGTTAATTTCCGCGGAAGAGTCGGTAACGGCTGTGGCTACAGTATTGAGGTGTATGAGGATGAGGTGCTTGTCCGTGCAAGAAGCTTCACGGCAGGAGTATGGTATACCGACTATGATGTGACAATCCCCGTTAAATAAATATTGTAAAAAATAGGGCGGAGACACCTGAAAAGCTGTGTCTTCGCCGTTTTTTCTGATTATATGCTTATATTATGTGCCTTGAAGGTGCTGAAGTAATATTTTGCAAGATACTCTGCCTCTGTTTCCACGGTGGTGTCGCAGTTATCCTCAACCCATTTCATAATGGATGCGGTGGTACCGCCTGCAACGAAGGTGAAGGCTTTTCTCAGCTCCGTTGCCCTTGTTTCCTCAATAACGGGATTGAGCACCTCTCTTATGGTGTGATAGGTGGC
>JAZOWG010000038.1:0-14454 GCA_045659105.1 Acutalibacteraceae bacterium | reverse complement strand
TTGATTTCAATCATATAATCGTAGCCGAAAAGAACATCTCCTGCTTTGCCCAGCTTGATTTTTTTAAGGGCGCGAAGCTCATCAGACGGATCCTCTGTTGTATAAATTCTGCTTTCACCCGTAAAGAACTGAAGCTTTTCTACGTTCTTGAAAATAGCCTCATAGCCGGGAACATCGTTAATTTTTGTGGTGCTTGGGTTAGTCATAAAGCAGGCAGAGAGAACAATGCTTACAATGAGTGCTGTAATTATTAACCACAATGTCGGCTTTTTGTAGCTAAGAACATTTTTTATTCTCTGCTTTACTCCCGTTTCACCGAAGGCAAGGGGACAGGCGGTGACAAGGCGCTTGGGGGCAGAGCAATTTATAAGTGCCTCGGAATAGCTCTTTTTAATTTCTGTGCCGCCGTTTTTCAGCACCTTTTCATCGCAGGCGGCTTCAATATCACGGCAAAGGAAAATGTAAGCTACCCACATAAGAGGATTGAACCAATAGACGCAAAGTATCAGAAATCCTAAGGGCTTCCACAGATGGTCAAGGCGCGTTATGTGTGCCTTTTCGTGGGCAATTATATGCTGTTTGTCAGCTTCAGTAACAAGTGACGGAATGAAAATTTTAGGTTTTATTATGCCTAAAATGAAGGGTGTGCCGATGTTGTCACTGATATATGTGCCGTCTTCGGTTTTTATGCTTTCCCTTGTTGTTCTCTTTATAAGAATATAGCTTACAAGAGTGTAAATAAGCATAGCTGCAATACCCGTAACCCATAACACAGACAGAACAAAGGTTATCACCTGCAGGGGATTCACGCTGTATGACGGGTCGGGGGTAAAGCTTTCCGATATAACGGGGTTAATTACGTGATTGAAGACGGGAATGCCGCTTGAAATCTGTGGGTTTCTTGATATTGTAATATCAGGCGGTATGGTTTCAGAAGAGGGAATAAGGCTTAAAATGCTTTCAAAGGAGAAGGGGAGAATAAGACGAAGCCCCACAAGCCCCCACAGGGCGCAGCTGAGCCATTTCGGTATTTTTCTGAAAACCGCTCTTAAGATTATAAGGGCAATTACAAAATATGAGGCGGTTATGCTCATATTGAGAAATTTAATGAAAATATCCTCCATACTTAACCCTCCTTATATTCGTTTACCATTCTGCGAAGCTCAGCAATTTCAGACTCCGACAGTTTTTTTCTTTTTGTAAAA
Source organism: Acutalibacteraceae bacterium (assembly GCA_045659105.1). Lineage (GTDB taxonomy): Bacteria > Bacillota > Clostridia > Oscillospirales > Acutalibacteraceae > RUG806. Next base: position 13,249 of record JAZOWG010000038.1, on the reverse strand, counting down.
GCCGCAAGAAAGGCGGGAAGGGAGCCTCCGAAGGTTTCATCAATAAACTGTTCGCTTTGCATTGAATAGAAGTCCTGCTTTGAAATAAGGGAAGTGACCGTACCTTTTTCATTCTTGAAAAGGCCCTTTTCACAAAGACGACGAAGAACAGTAAATGTAGTGGATTTTTTCCATCCGAGCTCGGCATCTGCCATTTTTACGATGTCACCTGAGGTAACGGGCTCGTTTTTCCATATTATGTCAGCGAATCTGCTTTCAACAGTACCTAATTGAATATCTGCCATAATTATCACTCCTGGTTTACATATTGTAGACTGCAATTATAGTTTACAGCTTGTAAACCACTTTGTCAACACAAAATTTCAGAAAAACTGCAAAAAAATTACGGGACCTTAAATCGGTCCCGTAAAAAATAATACTGCAAAAGCTGATATGGTCGACGTCTGTGAACCTGACATTCGTGGAAACAAATTTTTGTCTGTTATTTAATAAAGCTTGAAATAAAGATTTCGAGGCCGATGAAAATGAGAATTGCACCGCCGAATATGCCTGCCTTGCCCGAAAGCCTTGTGCCTGCCTTTTTGCCGATAAGGATACCGCCGAAGCAGATAAAGAAGGTGACAATGCCAATAAGGATGCAGGCGAGAAGTGCCTCGGTAAAATTATAATCCGCAATTGTAAATCCGACGGAAAGAGCATCTATTGAAGTTGCAACACCCTGAACGAGAAGTCCCGTAATGCCGATAGCAGGCTTTTCTTCGCAGGATGTGTCTTTGTTCTTTATTCCCTCGTAGAGCATCTTGCCGCCGATGATTCCGAGAAGGATGAGAGCAATCCAGGGAATGAGCGCTGAAAAGGCTTCAAATTTCTGAGCAACCGTGGAAACGCATATCCAGCCGATAAGGGGCATAAGAGCCTGAAAAACAGAGAATATACCTGCTGTACCGACAATTTTTCCCTTTTTCATACAAGGCTCGTTGAGACCGTTTGCAAGTGAAACGGAGAATGCATCCATTGCAAGTCCGACACCTAATAATATACTGTTAAAAAAGAAAGAAAAACCTAAATCCATAAAAAAGCACTCCTTTTACCTGCGGTATTTTACCACGGGAAGGGAGTGCTTGTCAATTATAAAAACGTGAATTAACTATTAACTGTTTCTTTTGCTTTATCCTTACGTTTTGTCGGTAAATCGTCTTTAAGATGTCTGATTTCTTCGGGAAGTCCGTGCTTTACGTTATGTGCCTCCTTGAAGTTGAGACCGCCTGTATAGGTAGCAGGGTAGTAGCCCTCCTCTGCAAGTGCTTCTCTTTGCTTGAGAACGTCAATTGCATACAGATGCTGCTTGTTGTTGTAATCCCAGAAGAGATACGGAATCATCATAAGTGCGTGGCCTACAAGGTCGAATACAAGGGGAACAACGAGAATGCCTGCACGGGAGTCGTCAAGATAAAGAACGTCCCAGTTGCTGTTGAAGCCGTTCTGAAGAATCAGCACGGGAATAATGAGACCGACGAGGGTTGTGATAGGAGAAATAAACCAGCTGAACACTCCTGAGAAGCTTGCAAGTCTTTCACCTGAAAGGTACATCTGATAGTCCTGAAGACGGACGCTCATATCATTCTTTGCGATATTCACAACCTCAACAAGGAAGCCTCTTACCCAGAGTGAGCCGTACATAAGCCAGCCGCACAGTATTATGTTATCACCGAGATAGAGAATGGCAAGAACATTTAATCCTGCACTTACCACCTCGACAATCTGCTTGAAAAGATTAAGGGTTTTGAATGAAAATCTTTTCATAATCATAGGAGCTATGAAAGTGGGAAGGGTACCTCTGAAGGTAAAGAGAAGTGTTATAAGTGAATACTCGAGACCGCTGAGACGCATAGTGTAGAGATAAATAACCGTTGTCAGCGACAGCATACCGTTACCGAGAGAGTCAATAAGTGAGGACGCTGTGTTGAGCCAATGGTATTTGTTCCTTATAACGCTGAAAATACCGTACCAGAAGGAGATGTTCTGCTTCTTTTCGATAGCGGGCTGTGGAATTCTCTCTTTAATATTTCTTGCAAAATAAAGGGTAAGAAGAGCGCAGGGGATAAAGGTTCCGGGAACTACCCAGCGGTAGAAGTTGATATCGTCAAATTCTCCGAGAATAGGGATAATAAGTACAAAAACTGAATTAAGCAGATGGCTTATCTTAACAGGGTAAGTACGGACCCAGAGTCTTTCCTGTGGATTCGGGCTGATAGTTTCCGTGCAGGACTGTGTGGTTGTCGAGAAATCATACATTCCGAAGAGGCTGAAAAGAAGATATGCAATCCAGAATCTTTCGTTTACGTCGGTGATATCGTAAATGGGGAGCCAGCCGATGAGAATAATAAGAATACTCTTCTGAATAACGCTTGCATAAAGATTGAATTTATATCTTCCGTATTTCGGCACAAGCTTCTTTCTCCAGAAAATGTTTCTTGCTCCGCCGAAGCCGTTGACTAAAAGCTGAACACCGATAATCTTGAAAAAGCTTCTTGCATTGATACCCGTAAGACCGTCCAGCATTTCCTTTAATGTATTTCCGTCGGGAATAAAAGCCGAAACGTCAGCAATAAGCAGAAGAAGCCCCAGTCCTGTGGCGGCAAAATATATGGTGTATACTGTTTTTTCGGTCTTCTTTTCCATAAAACCGAGGTTATCGGTTACTATCCAGCCTACTATGCTCCAGAGATAGCTTAAAGGAATACCGATAAGGCTTACAATTGAGAATGCGATATAGGGAAGGTCATAATGATACATTATGAGGAAGCAGCCTGCAGCAAAGCCTATGTATCCGAGAGGGGACTGTGCGGCATAGTTGAAGCTGACTCCGAGGAATATGTCGAGATATTCCTTGAATGAAACGTAATTGCCCTTTTCTCTGTCAGGCTCGTGCCAATGAGCTTTAACATTTGTTATAAAATCCTTAGCCTTTGACATATCACTTTACCTCCCTTTCTTCATTATAGGCAACCCCGATGGGGCGCATTACAATCTTACGCTTTTCGGGAAGCCATGCAGAACCGAGGTCTTTATCCTTTGCCTCCTCCTCGGAGCATTCCATTCTGACAACCTCAACACCGGAGCAGTTATAAAATGCGTGATGTCCGATTGATTTTACAGATTTCGGAATAAAGATATCTTTGATTGAGGTGCAGGATGAAAAAGCATCGGAGCCGATGCTGATAACCGAATCGGGAATGTCAATCTCCTGAAGATTCGAGCACTTGAAAAATGCAAGAGTTTCGATGTCCGTAATAATATCATTAAAAACAATATGTCTGAGACCGTAGCATTCTGCAAAGCAAAGCTCGTTGATTACGGTAACTGTTTCGGGAATTGTAACAGTTGAGAATTTATCTTCAGCTTCTGACTGCAGACGGTTTTTGTTTGTTGAAACTGAGGGGATTTCAGCCTGAAGCTTTTCGAGCGCATCAAGATAAGACGCAGTCTCTTCGGGAGTAGAGGGGGCCTTTGCACCGAGGGAGAGGGAAGCAAGATATTCCTGATGCTTGGGCGGACACATCATAATTTCAACGGGTACTCCGTTTTCAGTTCTGTAAAGAATACCGTCTACTGAAATATAATTGGGATTGTTTTCGTCAACGAAAAATGCCTTTAGATTTTTGCAGGTGTAAAATGCCTTAGGATCAATTGTCTCAACGTCTTCCGAGATAAAAATGAAGCTTAAGGACTCGTTGCAGTTGACGGCATACTTTATGACCTCTCTGACACGCTTTGCTTCGTCGGGGACATCATTTTCGTCGCGGACAAAATCAAGCACAAGCACCTGACGGTTGTCTCCGTGGTACTCTGTAAGCTGATATGCTGCTTCGCCGCTGTCAAAGGTGCCGTTTTCCTTGTAGGTGTATACAGGCTTGGAAACTGTTCTGAAGCTGAAATACATTGAAAGACAGATAAAGAAAATTAGAACAATAATGAATGCAGCCTTTTTTAATATAATCTTTCCGAATATCCCTTTGGACGGATCATCCTTGATAAGTGAATCGGGATTTTTTGCAAACATCGGGTCGTATAGGAGCTCTTGCTTGTTTAATGGTGTTTTCCCGTTTTCCATTGTTTTACCTCCTGAATACAATATGATATATACATTATATGAAAATTATATATAATATTCAAGCAAAAAGATAAAATTCTGTAGAAGTTGACTAAATGCTGCTGATGTTTTGTGAATTGCTACAAATAAAAAGCGGTTGTTTGGCATTTTTACTATGATAAAGCGTTAAATTTCTGCAAAAATCACAATATATCAGGTATTGACAAAAAAAATTCACGGTGATATTATGATAAATATATTAAACCGATGAAGCGGAAGTAAAGGTAAAAGAGGACTGTACAGAGAGCCTGCGGCGGTGTAATGCAGGTCAGATACCCTTTATCAAATGGGCCGCTGAGGGTGCAGTCAAATGTGGTATAGCACAGAGTATTCTGCAACGTAAGGGACACGTCAGCTCCCGGGGATATGTCAGTATCCTTAAAGTGCACGTTTTACGTGAATCAAGGTGGCACCGCGGATAAGCTTATTCGTCCTTGACAGAAATTATCTGTCGGGGATTTTTGTTTTTGGGGATGTTTATATGTTTTTGACCAAACGATGGCGAGGCTGAAGTTAATCGGGTAGAGAAAATTAAAAAAGGAAGTCAAAAAATGAATAAGAAAACAAAGATTATTGTTCTTGCGGCATTATTTGCTGCTTTGACGTGTGTTGCAACTATGGTTGTAAAAATTCCGTCACCGCTTAAGGGCTATATAAACTTAGGTGACTGTATGGTGCTTATTGCAGGCTGGCTTCTGCCTCCCGGCTTTTCATTTCTTGCTGCAGGACTCGGCAGTGCACTTGCCGACGTTTTTGCGGGATACTTTGTTTATGCACCCGTGACCTTTGCGGTAAAGGGACTTATGGCGATATGTGCTTACTTTATCTACAGGAGGCTTTCAAGCAAGACAGGTGAGCTTCTTGCTGCTATTGTATCAGGTATTGCTGCTGAGGTAATTATGGTTGCAGGCTATTATATTTTTGAAGGCTTTATGTACGGCTTCGGTGCTTCTCTTGTCAATATTCCGCCCAATGCCGTGCAGGGTGCAGCAGGAATCATTATCGGTGTGCTGCTCCTTAAGGTTTTCAGAAAAACTAAAATCAGTATATAAAAACTAAAGTCAGTATATAATTTGAGGAGATATAAAAAAATGATACTTAACAATGTAAATTTTGACACCTATTTCAATAATTATCCGGATAATGACGGATACTTCGGAAAATACGGCGGTGTTTTCGTTGAAGAAAAGCTCGTGAAGGCAATGGATGAAATCACTCAGGCTTATTTTTCAATTTGTCAGTCAAGAAAGTTTATAGCTGAGCTCAGAAGAATTAGAAAGGAATTTCAGGGCAGACCAACCCCCGTTACGCATCTTGAAAGACTTTCCGATTCTTTAGGCGGTAAGGTTCAGCTTTATGCAAAGCGAGAAGACCTTAACCACTCGGGTGCACATAAGCTCAATCACTGTATGGGTGAAGCTCTTCTTGCAAAATATATGGGAAAGAAGAAGGTTATTGCCGAGACAGGTGCAGGTCAGCACGGTGTTGCCCTTGCAACTGCTGCCGCTTATTTTGGACTTGAGTGCGACATCTATATGGGCGCCGTTGATATTAAGAAGCAGGCTCCCAATGTAGCAAGAATGAAGATTCTCGGTGCTAACGTCATTGAGGTAACACACGGATTGCAGACCCTCAAGGAGGCTGTTGACGCCGCTTTTGATGCATACAGCAAGGAATATGAAACGGCTATTTACTGTATCGGTTCGGTTCTCGGACCTCATCCCTTCCCCATGATGGTAAGAGATTTTCAGAGTGTAATAGGAATTGAAGCAAGAGAGCAGTTTATTGAAATGACGGGACATCTTCCCACATCAGTTGTTGCCTGTGTGGGCGGCGGCTCCAATGCGGCAGGTCTTTTCTCAGGCTTCCTTAACGACCCTGTTGATATTTACGGCATTGAGCCTCTCGGCAGAGGTGAAAAGCTCGGTGACCACGCAGCTTCTCTTAAATACGGCACAGAGGGTATTATGCACGGCTTCAACAGCATAATGCTCAAGGATGAAAACGGAGAGCCTGCTCCCGTTTACTCCGTTGCCAGCGGTCTTGATTATCCTTCATCAGGTCCCGAGCACGCATTCCTGCAGGAAATCGGACGTGTAAAGTACGATGTTATTGATGATAATGAGTCAATTGATGCATTCTTCAAGCTTTCCCGACTTGAGGGTATTATTCCTGCTATTGAAAGCTCTCATGCTGTTGCATACGGTATGAAGCTTGCAAAGACTATGGAACACGGCTCTGTTCTTATCAATCTCTCCGGCAGAGGCGATAAGGATATGGACTATGTGCTTGAAAATTTCGGTTTAAGATAAGATTCCGACAATTTTATGAAAGCCTGTCACAAGTAATGTGACAGGTTTTTTTGTTGTTCAATTTTGTCTTTCGGGCTCTTACTTATTATTGACAATATCTGACGTATCGTGTATTATATGCTTAATAATATATTATGGGGGAGTTTAATTATGTTGTGGCCCTTTATAAGAGTTTTTGTTTCAATGTTTTTGTCCCTTGAAATGATGTTTTCGGGGTTTTTTGCAGGAGTTCTTGTAAAACCCTATGAGATGCCCGAGACTGAAACAGGGGAGTACACACAGTATGTTGATCCGTTTGTCGGCACGGGCGGTACACCCTGGACGGCAGGAATGCTCAGCCCCGCTGCTACCGTTCCCTTCGGCAGTGTAAGACTCGGTCCCGATACCTCATTCATCGGCGGTGCTTATATCGTTAAGACCAATACCTCGGGTTACTATTATGAGCACGGACATATCAAGGGCTTCAGCCATTCGAGACTTTCAGGTACGGGTGCTGAGGATTATCAGATGTTCAGAGTTACTCCGGCAATAGGTAATGCGGATGCAGGCGTACTTGCTTATTCACATCTTTATGAATCGGCTGTTCCCGGTTATTACAGCGTATATCTTCCTTCAATCGACTGTCTTGCAGAGTTTACAGCAGATATTCACACGGGTATTCACAGATATACCTTCGGAAAGTCCTCTGACGCACGTCTTTATATTGACGTTACAAGCACCGCAGGTAATTACGGTGCATACAGCGGTGATGTTAAGGTTGAAAACGGAATGATTTCAGGCTCGGCAGTTCTCAGTGCAGCCTTTTCTTCCCGTTATGACGGTCTTCCCGTTTATTTTGTTGCCGTTCCCGATAAGGAAATTGTAAGCTACGAAATTAAGGGCAATTCCGATGACCTCGGTATTGACCTGAGCTTCGGTAACATCAGCGGTAAGCCTCTCGAAATGAAGGTCGGAATAAGCTTTGTAAGCACTGATAATGCGCTGGAAAACCTTGAATCAGAAGCAGGAGAGCTTTCATTTGACGAGGTAAGAAAAAATGCTCTTGCCGATTGGGAGGAGGCACTTTCCGTAATCGATATGGAATCCGAAGACGAGGAAATCAAAAAGGTTTTCTATACAGCTCTTTATCACAGTATGATAATGCCTACGAACTTCACAGACGTTAACGGTGAATATCTGGGCTTTGATAAAAAGGTTCATACGGCTGACGGCTTTACCTACAGAACTGATCTTTCACTCTGGGATACCTGCCGTACGACACATTCGCTTTATACTCTTATTGAACCCGAGATTCAGTATGACTGTCTTAACTCTCTTGTTGAAATGGCAAAGACGGGCGGAGCAATTCCCCGTTGGGCACAGGGAGCAGGCTATGCAGGCTCAATGCTCGGTGATCCTGCAAATATTGTTATTACAGAAAGCTATCTTAAAGGCTTTACGGATTTTGACGTTGAAACTGCCTATGAATATATGAAGCTGGCATCTGAGGTTAAGCACGTAAAGGTCGGCAGAGATTACGTTGACCTTTACAATCAGTACGGCTACGTGCCCGATGATCTTGCCCCCGGTGATGAATCTGTTGCAAGAACAATTGAATATTCCTGGGAAGACGGTGCGATTGCTGCACTCGCTGACGCTCTCGGATACGAAGAGGATGCAGCTAAGTATTACGCAAAATCAATGTATTATAAGAACACCTTCAATCCCGAAACAAAGTACTTCCAGGCAAGAAATTCTGACGGCACCTACGTATGGAATTTCAGCCCCTATATCACATCTTTCTATGATGCTGTTATGATTAAGAAGTTCGCTGACAGCTACTGCGAGGGCAGTGCAAGGCAGTGGCGTTGGAATGCTCTTCAGGATATTGACGGAATGATTGAGCTTTTCGGCGGTGAAGAATACTTCATTTCCGAGCTTGAAGCCTTCATGGAGGACGCCTCCGTCAACCGTGCGGCTATTGACCCCGGTCACGGCTTCTGGGTGGGTAATCAGCACGATATTCATACTCCTTATCTCTTCAGTAATGCAGGCAGACCTGACCTTACGCAGAAGTGGGTACGCTGGACTCTCAGCGAGCGCTTCAGTTCCGACGTTAACGGTCTTGACGGTAATGATGACGGCGGAACACTCAGCGCATGGTACGTATTCTCAGCTCTCGGCTTCTATCCTCTTGCAGGAACGGATAAGTACTGGATCGGTTCTCCCAACGTTGATTCCGCAGTTGTAAATCTCGGAAACGGTAAGACACTTGAAATTGAAGCTGTAAACCAGAGTGCAGAAAACGTTTACGTCAAGTCTGTAACCTTAAACGGTACCAAGCTTTCAGACACTTACGTAACTCACGCACAGCTTATTGAAGGCGGAAAGCTTGTCTTCGAAATGAGCAATACTCCCGCAAAATAAACATAAATAATAAAGAAGGCACAAAGCTACGTCAAAAGGTTGCTTTGTGCCGTTTTTATATATGATTTAATTTTCTTTTTGTTGTTTCTGCATTTTTTTCCAGTTAATGAAGCAGTAAATATCATTTATTAAGAAAACAGAAAAGCATATAACAACTGAGATATAAGATTTATTATATCCTGCCGCAAAAATCCATAATGCAATAAGGACTGCATCATTCAAAGCATAAAGAACTGACAAATACGGATTTCTTCTGAAGGTGAGATATGCTGCGGCAAAGCTTGTTGCAACTGATATTGTGCTGACATAAAGATTTTCCGTGCCGAGCTTCTTGAGAATAAAGTAAAAAATTACCGTGACTGCTGAAGTCAGAAAAGTAAGAAATACAATTTCCTTTGGCTTTATACTGTTTACCTCGACCTGACCTTTGTTGCCTTTATATGGGTGGCGAATCCATGAAACAAGGGAAAATGTCGCCATAGGCAGGGTCATACAGAAATAGGTTATCATTTCACCGTAATAGGAAAATGAATACGAAATTATTGTATAAATGATGCTGAATATTATCATCAGCACCTGCCCGAAGGGATTTCCCTTTGCACAGAATATAAGGGAAGTTACGCCTATAAGCGAAGCTGTCAGTGAAAGCGGGGAATCAGATGAGAAAATTATATATGAGGCTATGATTGTTGTTACCGAAAAGCCCCACAGTATCAGTTCGGTTTTATTAAAATATGAGGTTATTTTGTTAAACATATTTCCTCCAAAAAAATAAGCATCCGCATACACATCTTCAAAGACCTAACGATGTGTAAACGAATGCTGAACATTCCTACCCGGTGGCAGTATCGGTATTTTAGCATATATGAAAATAGATGTCAATAACTTACATATTACTGCTTTTCTGATTGTGTTTTCTTTGTTGCGATTTCATTTGCAATAAACACACCTGCACATACGGCAAGGAGTACGAAGGGAGTAATCTTAAAGGTCATTCCCGTAGCGGCAAAGCCGTAGAGAAGCTGAATAAAAAAGCCGATTCCATATGCTCCTCCCATATGATAACCCGTAAGGTCGGCAGAATATTTCTTCCCGAAGCGTTCGGGAACTGTATGAAGAATTGTGGGGAATATGGGACCGAAGCCTATACCTATCAGAAGGAAGCCGATAAGTGATGCTTTGCCGAGAGGTAAGGCGAATACAGAAATTCCGAGGAAGGCTGCAATAATAGAATATTTAATAAGTGACTTATCGGAAAATTTGATTGAAATGAAGCCGGCAGCAATTCTTCCGAGCATAATTCCGCCGTAGTAAAGAGATACCCATTTTGCGGCTTCCTCGGGGGAAAGGGAATACGTATTGACAGCATAGGTAGCACCCCACGTGCCGAGGGTAAATTCCATACCGCAGTAAAGTCCCATTGAGAGAATTGAGGGAAGAACGCCTCTGATTTTAAGTAAGTCAAAAAGTCCTGCGCCTTCTGTGTTTTCGCTGTCCTCCTCAGGAGCGGCATTCCTTTCGATTCTGTTCCACTTTTTAAGGGACAATAAAATCACAACCGATATGAGCAGCTGCATCAGAGCTACGACTCTGTAGCCGTTCCGCCAGGAGCCGGATTCCTCAGAGAGAAAAACTGACATTATCAGAGGACTTACGGTAACACCGAATCCCCAACAGCAATGAAGCCAGTTCATATGTCGTGCTTCGTAATGAAGTGAAATGAAGTTATTAAGACCCGTGTCAATAGCACCTGCACCGTAGCCGAGGATAACGGAGCAAATCATCATTATAACAATATTGGGAGAAAAGCTGATGCCGACAAGTGCAACTGCAGTTAAAAGCGTTGAAAAGAAGGTTACCCTTGCCGTGCCGAATTTTCTTAAAAGCTTGCCTGCAATAAAGCTTACTCCACCTGTACAGACAGCTGTGATTATGCTGTAAAATGATGCAAAGCCTTCTGCTACACCGAAATCTGTATGAACTACGGGCCAGCTGACTCCGAAAAGAGAATCAGGCAGTCCGAGAGAAACGAAAACTATGTATATAACAATTAAAAGAGCTGTCATAATTTTTCCTCGAAAAAATATTTTTAATCAGTTTATCACATAAGGTATATTTTTTCAAGTATGTGTTGACCCGCGTTCAAAAGTCTGTATAATTGAAGAAAAGGGGTGTCTTTATGAACAAACTCAGCACTATATTTCAGAACGTAAACGACGGTGATAAGATAATTCTTGAAAAGGATACGGTATACGATGTAAGACCTGAGGATTCCTTTCAGTTAAAGGGATATTTCTGCTCCAATACCGCTAAAAGAGATGAGAATCCCGACGGAACACGGTACACCGCAATTTACCTCGAAAATAAGAGAAATATAATTATTGACGGAAACGGTGCTACCGTAATGGTGCACGGAAAGATGACTCCCTTGCTTTTTTACGGCTGTGAAAACGTTACGGTCAGGAATCTTGCCGTTGACTACCTTGTGCCCACAATGACGGAATTTACCGTTCTTGAAAATAATGGCGGAATAATAACAATAAAAATCAATGATGACTGTCTTTACCGGGTTGACGGAAACAGACTTTTCTGGCACGGTGAGAAAAACGAAAGCGGTGAATATTATTGGGAGAACGAATGTAATGCTCCTAAACGTTATTTTAAGGTATTTGACCCGAAAACTGAATTTTCACGGGATTTCAGAAGGGAAGATCTGACATTTTCTCATATTGAGGAGCTCGGCAATAATATTCTCAGATGTACGCTTTCGGACAGAACGGTTGAAGTGAATGCATGTGAAATCTTTCAGACGAGAAATATTATCCGTGACCAGGTAGGCAGTATGTTTGAACGCTGCAAAAATCTTACCTTCGAAAATCTTCGCATAAAGTTTATGCACGGCCTGGGAATGGTTAATCAGTTTTCAGAAAACGTAAGCTTCATTAACTGCGATTTTACCCCGGAGGAGGGAAGAACCATTGCAAGCACAGCTGATTTCTTCCAGTTTTCGGGCTGCAGGGGTAAGCTTCTTATAGAAAACTGCAGGGCAAGAGGTGCGCAGGACGATTACGTGAACGTTCACGGAACGCATCTGAGAATCATTGATGTGAATAACGAAGAAAAATCAATGGTTGTACGTTTTATGCATCCCGAAAGCTGGGGCTTTCAGGCATTCTCCGTGGGCGACGGAATTGAATTTATCCGCTGGGATAAGCTTCAGCCCTACGGCAGTGCTATGGTTACTTCTTATGAAAAACTCAATGATACCGATATAAGAGTTTTCTCTGATTTTATTCCCGAAGACGTGATAGTCGGTAAGGACGTGCTTGAAAATGTTTCGTATACTCCTGATTTAACCGTAAGAGACTGTGATTTCGGACCTACCTGCGGAAGAGGAATTCTCGCAACCACAAGAGGAGAGGTTATTATAGAAAATAACTGTTTCAGAAAGCTTTGGGGACCTGCTCTTTTAATTGAGGATGACTGCAATTTCTGGTTTGAATCGGGGCTGACTAAAAATATCAGCTTCATAAATAATGTGGTTGATTCGTGCAATTTCAATAATAATTGGCAGGGGGCTCCCGTGATACAGTTTACTCCCAAGGTAATGGATGAGGATTTTGAGGGCTTTGTGCACGAAAAATTGACCGTTAAGGGAAACAGGTTCCTGATTCCCCCTCACGGTAAGCACACATTTTGTCTTGAATATCTGAGGGAAGCGGAAATAAAGGATAATTTTTTTGATGCTCCGTTTGAGATTTTAAGACGAAATCTCGGAAACATAACAGAATAAAAATAGAGGATGTAAAATACAGATTTTTACATCCTCTTGTATATTTTAGTTGATAATTTTGCTGTCGCGTATTCTTACTTCAAATGATGAAAGTATATCTGCGCTCGAGGTGCCTGCTGATACTGTGAAATCACCGTTATGCAAACCGTAATTCAGCGCTCTGTCATAATAACAGAATGAATCAATGGGAACAGCAATTTCAAAGTCGGCTTTTTCACCTTTTTTGAGCTCAATTCGTTTGTATGCTTTAAGCTCCTTTACGGGCATTACGACATCGCAGTTATGTCCTGAGAAATATATCTGTACAACCTCTGCGCCGTCATATTCCCCCGTGTTTTCGGCAGAAAAGCTTATTTTGAGACAGTCAGCACAGATACTGTATCTGAAATTATCAATATTGAAGGAAGTATAGGAAAGACCGAAGCCGAAGGGATAAAGGGGAGAGCCGTCATTTTCAACGTATCCGTAGCCTCTGCCTGAGGGCTTCATTGAATAGAACAGAGGGAGCTGTCCGACACTTTTAGGGAAGGTAATGGGAAGCTTACCAGAAGGGTTGGTTTCGCCGAAGAGGATTTCTGTTATTGC
>JAZOWG010000037.1:0-11859 GCA_045659105.1 Acutalibacteraceae bacterium | reverse complement strand
CGATAAGCTTGCCGTTGAGCTCGGGGATAACAAGGCCGATAGCCTTAGCAGCACCTGTGGAGTTGGGAACGATGTTAGCAGCACCTGCTCTTGCTCTTCTCATGTCGCCCTTTCTGTGAGGACCGTCGAGAATCATCTGGTCGCCTGTGTAAGCGTGGATTGTGCTCATGATACCGCTCTGGATAGCAGCGTAATCGTTAAGAGCCTTAGCCATGGGAGCGAGGCAGTTTGTTGTGCAGGAAGCAGCGGAGATGATCTGATCTTCAGCTGTAAGAATATCTTCGTTAACTGAGAAAACAACTGTCTTTGTTTCCTTGTCTGCGGGAGCGGAGATAACAACCTTCTTTGCACCGGCGTTGATGTGAGCCATGCTCTTTTCCTTTGTGCAGTAGAAGCCTGTGCATTCAAGAACTACGTCAACACCGATTTCGCCCCAGGGAAGCTCAGCAGCGTTAGCCATAGCGTAGATTTTAAGAGTCTTGCCGTCAACTGTGATTGTACCTGCTTCGTCGTCAGCACTTACTGTGTGAAGGCCTTCGCCGATTCTTCCGCAGTAACCGCCCTGAGCAGTATCATACTTAAGAAGGTTAGCAAGCATTGAGGGCTTTGTAAGGTCGTTGATAGCTACTACTTCGTAGCCTTCTGCACCGAACATCTGACGGAATGCAAGACGTCCGATTCTGCCGAAACCGTTAATTGCAACTTTAACTGACATAATTAATATCCTCCATTTTTTAGAAACGCATTAACTGCGAATCCTTAATTTACCATTGTATATTATATCCGTTTTTTCCGACTTTGCAAGGACTTTGTTAAAAATTTCACCTACTTGGAAAAACTTTGGTTAAGTGCCATAAAAACCGAGAAAAAACCGAAAATAATTACTGCACATTAACTACATACGGGGGTTGTTTACCACATTAACGGGAGTGCCGTTTACAAAAGACTTCACGTTTTCCTCAAGAATCTGCATAAGTCTCTTTCTTGTGTCATAGGAAGCCCAGGCAATATGGGGAGTGATGTAGATATTCTTTGTGTGGAAAAGGGGATTGTCGGGCGTGGGGGGCTCAACGGAGAGCACGTCAACGCCGGCACCGGAGAGCTTCCCTGAATCAAGAGCCTCTTTTACAGCCTCCTCGTCAAGCTCGCCGCCTCGTGAGGTGTTTACAAGGAATGCGCCGTCCTTCATTTTTGCGATGAACTCACGGTTTACCATCTTTGTTGTTTCGGGAGTAAGAGGGCAGTGGATTGAAACAAAGTCGGACTGAGAAAGAAGAGTGTCTCTGTCAACGAAATTTATGTCCTCTCCTGCATATTTTTCGGGATGTGCCGTGTGCACAAGAACGTTCATTTCGAAGCCCTTTGCAATTTCAGCCACACGTCTGCCGATTTTGCCGTAGCCGACAATACCGATAGTCTTGTCAAGAAGCTCTCTTAAGGGGGCTAACATATAGCAGAAATCGGGGTAGTTTGCCCATTCTCCCGAAAGCACGGAATCCGAATGAAGGGCGATTCTGTTTGCGTATTCGAGAATAAAAGCAAAGGTCTGCTGAGCCACGGCAGAGGCAGAGTAAGAGGGGATGTTCACAACCGCAATACCGTATTCGTCGCAGGCTTCGCAGTCAATAATGTTATAGCCCGTGGCAAGAAGAGCAATCATTTTAAGGCGGGGGAGCTTTGATACGGTGTCGCGGCTCATAGGAGTTTTGTTGAGAATAACAATGTCCGCATCCTTTGCCCTTTCATAAATTTTATCAACGGGGGAGCGGTCGTATACCGTAAGATTTCCGTATTTTTCAAGAAAATCCCAGGAAAGGTCACCGGGATTAGCAGTAACTGAGTCAAGAATTACAATATTCATAGCTTATCTCCTTTCTTTACTATCTGTGATATTACCACAGATTTTAATATTTCGCAACTTTTTTTAATATAATTATTTAATGTTGACCGTGGGTATAATTTGTTATATAATGAAAAATGGTGATTTATGTGACTAAAAGGGTCCGCAAGGAAAAAACCATATCAAGAATACTGCTTGTGTCTGCCGTAACCTCATTTGTTGTAGCGGCGGCTCTTACAGTTATACTCTTTCTTCTGCAGATAGATTCCGTCAGAGAAAAGTATGACCAGTATCTCTATATTCTGCAGGAATTTGAAATGCGTGTTGCGGCTTTGCAGAGCCGTCCCCTTATTCTCATTGTTATTTTCCTGCTGTTCCTTTTAAGAAGCCTTTCAATGATGTATCCGTATCCCACAATATTTATTATCACGGCTATGGTGTTCCCCCCGTATCAGTCCTTTCTTATAAACGTCCTGGGTATGGTGTTCACCTTTGCCTTCAGATATTATACGGGATATGAAATGGGTGAGGGCACGATAAACTATGCCCTGAAAAGATACCCTGCCATACTTGAAGCTATGGAGGAGGACGGCAAAGGCAATCCCATTATTCTGCTGGCGCTCAGAATGGTACCCTCTCTTCCCATTAATACAATAAGCCATTTTTACGGCTCTCTTGAATACTCCTTCCCCAAGTATATGCTTCTGTCCGTGGGAGCCTATATACCTAAGCTTATATCCTATTCATTCATAGGCGAAAACGTGTACGACCCCTTCTCGGCAGATTTCTTCGTGCCGATGATCGTTCTTTTAGTGTTCACTGCAATCTGTCTTCTCGTGCTTCGCTCCTTCCTCGGAGTGTCGTGGAAAATCAGAAGAAAGAAAAATCCCGAAAACAGTTAAGAAAACCGAAAGGAAATGATAAATATGGCTAATCTCAATACTGTAAGAAACGAAATTACCTCAGGCGCTTTTGATGAAAGACTTGCCCGTCTTTACGGTGCTGATACAGAAAAGGCAAGAGCAAGATTTCTTCACATAACACATCTTTTTGAAGAAAAGTTCGGTGACAGGGAGAACATCCGCTTCTTCTCCGCACCCGGCAGAACAGAGGTCTGCGGAAATCATACCGACCACAACCACGGTCAGGTTCTTGCTGCCGCAATTAACCTTGATGCAGTTGCATGTGCCGTTAAAACAGACGATCACTTTATCCGTGTTTATTCCGAAAACTATCCCGGAGATATCATTGATATAAACATCCTTGAGCCTCAGATGAACGAGGTTGAAAAGAGTGCATCTCTTGTAAGAGGCGTTGCCGCACGCTTTAAAGAGCTCGGCTATAACATAGGCGGTATTGACTGCGTAACCGTAAACAACGTACTTAAGGGCTCGGGTATGTCCTCCTCCGCATCCTTCGAGGTGCTTGTAGGCACAATGCTCAATTACCTTTACAACGACGGAAAGATTTCTCCCGTTGAAATTGCACAGATAGCTCAGTTTGCGGAAAATAAGTTCTTCGGAAAGCCCTGCGGACTTATGGATCAGATGGCTTGCTCCGTCGGCTCCTTTGTTCAGATTGACTTCTGTGACCCTGCCGCTCCCGTAATCACTCCCGTTGAATTTGATTTCGCTTCCTGCGGACATTCACTCTGCATAGTTGACACCCGTGCAGACCACGCAGATTTAACAGACGACTATGCCGCAATAAGACGAGAAATGGAAGCTGTTGCAGGCTATTTCGGAAAATCCTGTCTTCGTGAAATTACGGAAGCAGATGTTCTTTCAAATGTTGCAGGCATAAAGGAAAAGCTCGGAGAAAGACCTCTTCTTCGTGCAATTCACTTCTTCGAGGATAATAAGAGAGTTGAAAAGGAAGCCGAAGCACTCAGAAACGGTGACTTCGACACCTTCAAGGCTATGACAATTGCTTCGGGTTATTCTTCTTATATGTATAATCAGAACGTGTTCTCCTCTTCAGATCCTCTTTCACAGCCCGTATCTCTTGCACTTGCAATAAGTGAGGTTATTCTTAAGGGCAAGGGCGCATGGCGTGTGCACGGCGGCGGCTTTGCAGGTACAATCCAGGCATTCGTCCCCGACTGCTTACTGGATGAATATAAAAACAACATGGAGGCAGTATTCGGCGAGGGATCTTGTTATATCCTTGCCATAAGACCTTTCGGAGGTACAGAGGTCTGATTTTCGCCTTCATCCACAGGTGATATAAATGACAGAACAACGACATATAAATGCACTTGAGCTTGATAAGGTGCTCTCCCGTCTTTCGGAGCTTGCATCTATAAAGGACAGCAAGGAGGCGGCTTTAAGCTTAAAGCCCGCAACCACACTTTACGATGCTCAGGCGCTTATAAATCAGACAAATGCGGCATACGTGCTTCTTGCAAAATTCGGAGGACCCTCCTTCGGTGCCGCCAAAAACGTAAATTCCTCTCTTTCAAGAGCAGAGGCAGGCGGTGTTCTCACTATGAGAGAGCTGCTTGACATAGGAGAGGTATTAAGAGTTATCCGTTCTCTTTATGAGTGGAGATTCTCACAGCCGGGAGCAGAGAGCTGTCTTGACGTGTTTTTCTCTTCACTTTGTCCTAACAGAACTCTTGAAAACACCATATTTACCTCAATTTTAAGCGATGAGGAAATGGCAGACAATGCTTCGAGAGAGCTTTCTGATATAAGACGTAAAATGAGAAATCAGGCACAGTCCATCCGTGAAAAGCTTGAAGGACTTGTAAGAAGCACTCATTATCAGAAATATCTGCAGGATGCAATAATCACACAGAGAAACGGCAGATTCGTTGTGCCCGTAAAGAATGAGCACAGAGCGGATGTGCCGGGACTTGTTCACGATACCTCGGGCTCGGGTGCAACGGTGTTTATTGAGCCTATGGCAGTTGTTGAAGCCAACAACGAAATCAGAGTGCTTCAGGGCAAGGAAAGAGAAGAGATTGAAAGAATCCTTATGGAGCTTTCTGTGTCTGCAGGAGAGTATGCAGGGACAATAAAGCATAATTTTGAGGCACTCGTTGAGCTCAATCTCATTTTTGCCAAGGCACAGCTTGCCTACAAAATGAAAGCAAGTGTACCTGTTCTCAATACCGACGGCATAACGGAGCTTAAAAAAGCAAGACACCCCCTGCTTGACCCCAAGAAGGTAGTGCCGACAGATATTTCCCTCGGTGAGAGCTTTGATACCCTTGTTATCACGGGTCCCAACACGGGCGGTAAGACCGTTTCCATAAAAACCGTGGGACTTCTTACTCTTATGGCTTGCTGCGGTCTGCTTATTCCTGCGGCGGATAATTCGAGAATCTGTGTGTTCAAGAAGATTTTTGCTGACATCGGTGACGAGCAGAGCATTGAACAGTCGCTTTCAACCTTTTCATCCCATATGGTGAATATCGTTGACATAATAAAGAATGCCGACGACGAAAGCCTTGTGCTCATAGACGAATTGGGTGCAGGTACCGACCCCGTTGAGGGTGCGGCTCTTGCAATTGCAATACTTGAAAGACTTCATATAAACGGCGCTAAGATTGCCGCCACCACACACTATGCTGAGCTTAAGGCTTATGCTCTTGAAACTCCGAGGGTTGAAAACGGCAGCTGTGAGTTTGACGTGCAGTCCCTTCGTCCCACATACCGACTGCTGACGGGTGTGCCGGGACGCTCCAATGCCTTTGCAATCTCCGAGCGTCTCGGAATTGACAGAGAACTTATAGAGCGTGCAAACGAATTTGTTTCAACGGAAAACATCCGCTTCGAAAACGTTGTGGATTCTCTTGAGGAATCCCGCCTTTCAATGGAGGCAGAAAAGTCCGAAGCCGAAAAAATAAAGCTCGAGTATGAAGAAAAGCTTCGTCTTGCGGAGAAAAAATTAGCCGAAGCTGAGGATTTAAGACAGAAGGAATACGAAAAGGCTCAGGGCGAGGCTCTTAAGATCACGGAAAAGGCGAGAAGAGAGGCAAACACTCTTCTTATGGAAATTGACAAGCTCAGAAAAGAAATGAAGACTGTCAAGGATGCCGGGGAGCTTGCAAGAAAAGCAAAATCCGCAATGAAAAAGGGTCTTTCCGATATTGATACTGCGGTAAATCCTGTTACAACCTCTCTTTACGAGGATGACGATTATACACTTCCCCGTCCCCTTAAAGTGGGAGACACCGTGCTGCTTACACAGCTGGGCAAGGAGGCAAGTGTGCTGTCCCTTCCCGATAAGAGAAATCAGGTTGAGGTGCTCTCGGGCGCTATGAGAATGAGAGTTGACGTAAATAAGCTTCGTCTTATAGAGAAAAAGAAGGAGCATAAACAGAAGACTGCTTCAATGTCAAGAAGCGGCTCAATGGAATCGAGGCTTACGGCAAGTGCGGATAACCGCTGTGACCTTCGCGGTATGACCGTTGACGAGGCACTTCTGACTCTCGATAGCTTCCTTGATTCTATGCTTATGGCAAATATGGGTGAATTCACGGTAATTCACGGTAAAGGAACAGGTGCCCTCCGTGCCGCCGTGCAGTCACACCTTAAAAACAATAAATTCGTAAAATCCTACCGCCTCGGTGTTTACGGCGAAGGCGAAAACGGTGTTACTATAGTTACACTCAAATAAATTCAGGCTGCAGATTTTCGGATTTGCAGCCTTCTTTATGAAAAATTAAGCTGAAATTAAGAAATATTTTCTTGTAAACTGCGTCTTTATTGATATAATTGAATTATTAAATATAACGGAGCTAATTTATGATAAAATCTTTTATAAAGGATATTTTCATTTTCAGAAAAGAGAAGAAAAGTCCGCTGACGAGGGATGAAAGGCTCGATTTGTTCTCCTGGTACGGAGCTGCTTTTCTCATTCCCTTTTTATTTATAATCGCAGGAGCAATAGCAAGAAAAATTGCACCCTTCGGTGAAAACACCCTTATGGCAATTGATGCCTGGGGACAGTATTTCCCGATGCTCCGTGAAATGAAGCGTGCATTCAGAAGCTTTGATTTCAGCTATTCCTTTACGGGAGCACTGGGCTTTGACCTTACGGCACAGAGTGCTTACTATACCAACAGTCCCTTGTGGTTCCTGCTTTTTATTCTGCCGGGTGAGCTGACACCGGGGCAGGTGGATTTAATGGTATTCATCCGCTTCGGTCTTGCAGGTCTTACCTTCTTCCACTATCTTTCTTCTCACTACGGTAAAAAAGATTACGGAATGGTTTTCTTTTCTTGTGCATATGCGCTTTCGGGATATACGCTCGCCTTCATAAATCAGTTTATGTGGATGGATGCGGTAATTCTTCTTCCCCTTGTAATGCTGGGCATTGAACAGATAATAAAGGGCGAAAAAGGGATGTGGCTTTATTTCGTTTCCCTTTTTCTTACGATATTTGCAAACTTCTATATTGCATTTATGGTCTGCTTCTTTGCGGTTTTATGGTATATGCTGCAGACGGTGTGTATGTTCAGGGGAATCCGAAATATGTTCATTTCTGCCTTCCGCTTCGGAATATGCTCCCTTCTTGCAGGCATACTCAATCTTCCCGTGCTTATTCCTCTTTTAAGGGCAATCGGCAACACGCTTGCATCCGACCTCGGCTTCGGGAATACACTTCGTTTTTATCACAGCATAAAAGAAATGCTTATGATGCTTCTTCCCTTCCGTCCGTCATCCCTTGCCTTTGAGGCGCCCAATATCTATTTCGGCATTGTGCCTCTTATTTTCTGCTTTGTCGCAGTTTTTTCAAGGGAAAGGATAATTAAAAAGCTTTCATATCTTCTGCTTTTTGCTTTTATGTTCCTGTCCTTTAATTTCAATCTGCTTGATTTTATATGGCACGGCTTTCATTTTCCCAATCAGCTTCCCGGCAGACAGAGCTTTATTTTTGCCTTCCTAGGTCTTGTCATTGCCTACAGCGGCTACAGATATATTGTTTCCGTTCTTAAGGAAGAAAACTACGTAAGGGCAATTGTATCCGTGGCTTTGTGTGCACTTATCTGTGCAGAGACGGGAGCTAATGCGGTTCACAAAATCTGCAACGACACAAAATGCGTTACCGTAGAATCTACCCTCAGAAACGACGGGGATTTAAGTGTTGTAAGAGAGAATTACAACCCCGATCCCGATAAAAACGAATTCTGGAGAATTGAGCTTTCCGACCACCGCTATAACGGCGGACAGCTTTACGGCTACAACGGAATTTCGCACTATTCCTCAACAATGTCGGGAGACTGCTATAATTTCTTTAAAAAGCTCGGCATGAGTATCTATGCAAGAAACGTCAGCTCCGAGTATGCGCCCAACCCCGTGCTCAATTCCCTTTTCGGCATAAGGTATATTGTGAATTCCTCTCCCGTAACCGATGACATCTGCGTAAACGTCGGCACGGCAGGGAAATTCTATGTTCAGGAAAATGAAGCTGTTCTTCCTCTTTTCTACGTTGCGGAAAAGGATGTCCTGAATATTGATATGAGCCTTTCGGGTCACGCCTTTACCAATGAAATCTTCAAGCGGATTTCGGGCAGCGGCGACGTAATATGGGGTAACGGTATTTTGAACAGAGATTCCGTTGAGGGATATTCTCTTCATGCAACGGAATTCCTCCGGGGTATTGAAAATATCCGTAAGAGTGAGTGTGTAATCACCGATTTCGGCAAAAAGGAAATAAAGGGCACGGTAAGCTCTGAAAAGGACGGCGTGCTTGTTATTTCTCTGCCGGCAAAGGATGTTAAAATTGAAATCGACGGCACCGAAGCAGAAATGCTCACCATAGCAGGTTATATGGCGGGTGCGGAGATTTCCGAGGGTGCACACGAAATTACAATTAAATTACCGTAATATTTCCCCTGAGGTATTGTATTTTTCAGCCTCAGGGGATATTATATACTTAGGCTGACGGGAATTGAACCCATCACGCCTGACAAACGATAATTTTCCGTTTGACTTTGCCTCATCACTTGAAATACGGCAGTATTCCCACGTTCTTCGGCTTTGCCAAAACAAAAAATTCTCTGTTTGGCAGGTCGAAGAGTTTCTGCCGTCGGATTTTTCGTGTAGCAATACACGAATTTGCAGGAAGTTTGACGCCTTTCAAAAATGAGTGTAAAGCTATGCGGTATAAGGCGACGAGCGAAACCGTAATGTGTTCGACTCCCGTCAGCCTAATAAAGATAAGGGCGGTGCTGTTATGACAAAGGAAAAATATTTCGGCTCGGCTTCCTGGGTGACCTTCCCCGAGAGCTTTGCTTCTGTTCTTGCAAGAAAGGATTTCAGGGTAAAGAATATTGTAAAGGCTGAGCTTTCAGTAATCGGTCTCGGCTTTTTTGAAGGATATATAAACGGAAGGCTGATTTCCGAGGACAGATTCCTTCCTCTCAATACAGAATTTCACAAAAGAACGCTTACACGTGAATACGGTATATGGCCCGAAGAGCTTGCCTACAGAATATACGTTTCTCAGTATGATGTGACGAAGCTTATTAAGGACGGCAGAAACTGTATCTGCTTTATGCTCGGAGACGGCTGGTATGCCTCCTGTCACCACGAAAATTTCGGCACAAAAAAGCTTATTTTCTCTCTTACCCTTACTGATTCAAAGGGTAATGTTACAAATATCAATTCCGACGGGGATGTTGTCTGCAAGGAAGGCTTCATTAAGAAATATGACCTTACAGAGGGCGAAACTCAGGATTTTACGGACTATGACGACAACTGGCTTATTACCGAGGCTGACTGCTCGTCCTGGGAAAAGGCAGAGCCCTGCGAATTCCCCGAAACACGCTATATGACAAGCGACTGTCCCCCCGACAGGATTAAGGAGGTTATTTCTCCTGCCATTATAAAGGTGACCGATGACTATAAAATCTATGACATCGGCAGGAATACAACGGGTAATCTCGTGCTGGCTCTCCCTGCCGAGAAGGGCAGAG
This sequence comes from Acutalibacteraceae bacterium, assembly GCA_045659105.1. Taxonomy (GTDB): domain Bacteria; phylum Bacillota; class Clostridia; order Oscillospirales; family Acutalibacteraceae; genus RUG806. Next base: position 2,089 of record JAZOWG010000037.1, on the reverse strand, counting down.
CTGTAAGAATCACGGGAAGTGAGGAGAAAACCTCCGAAAACGAGCTTGAGCCCACAAAAATTATGGAGCAGGAGGCAGAGTTTATCTGCGGTGCTTACGAAAGAGAGGCAAGTCAGAAATTTACCTGGCACGCTTCAAGATTTTTCAAAGTTCCTGCCGACATAAAGGTAATCCGCTTTGACGTTATTTATACCGACACGGATGCAAATTCCGCCTTCAATGCCGACAATAAGGTGCTTAAGTGGCTTTATGATGCATTCATAAATACTCAGCTTTCAAATATGCACACGGGTATCCCCTCGGACTGTCCCCACCTTGAAAGAAGAGGCTACACCGGTGACGGACAGCTTGCCTGCGATGCCGTTATGGCAACTGTTGATGCAAGAAAATTCTACGATAAGTGGATAGAGGATATCTCCGACTGTCAGGACAGAATTTCGGGACACGTGCAGAATACGGCGCCTTATGTACGCTCGGGCGGAGGCCCCGGCGGATGGGGAGGTGCAATAGTTCACGTGCCGTTTATGTATTATAAGCACTACGGTGACCCCTCTTTTATGATAAAGCTGTATCCGCAGATGAAGGAATACTTCCGCTTCCTTGATAATCATTCGAGAGGTAATCTCGTATCCTCTGACGTACCCCTTGAGTGGTGCCTCGGTGACTGGTGTACGCCCACAAAAATTAAAATACCCCCACGCTTCGTTAATACATATTTCTACATAAAGTATATTGATGAAATCCTTACCTGCAAGGATGTGCTGAAGCTTTCCCGTGAAGAGGTAAGACGCTATAAGGAAAAGAGAAAAATTCTCGTTGATGCACTCGAGAGAACCTACTACAACCCCGAAACGGGAGACTTTGCCCGGAATATTCAGGGCGCAAACGCATTTGCGGTTGACTTAGGGCTCGGCACAAAAAAGACCTTTAACAATATGGTGAAGGTTTATGACGAAAAGCACCTTTATTACAACACGGGTATTTTCGGAACGGATATTCTCACAAGGGTTCTCTTTACCCACGGCAGGGGAGACCTTGCCTTCAGACTTCTTTCAAGTGAGGGCAAATATTCCTTCGGAAATCTTATGAATCAGGGGGCTACTACCCTTTGGGAATACTGGACGGGCAGACGCTCCCACTCACATCCCATGTTCGGTGCGGTTGTGGCTTACCTTTTCAGATATATTCTCGGTATAAATCAGGAGAAAGACAGCTGCGGCTATGAAAAAATCCTGATTTCCCCCGTTGATATAAAGGATGTGGGAAAATTCAGCGGTAAAATCACCGTGCCTGCAGGCGAAATTTCCGTTTCTGCAGAGTATACCGGAAGCCGTGCATATTTTGACATCAGACTCCCTGCCGACGGAACGTTTAAGTATAAGAATACAGAAATTTCCCTTACCTCGGGAACAAATAAGATAATAATTGAATGATATGAAAAGAATAGAAGAAATTGATAAAAATTTTAAATCTGCCCTGCCTGAGTTTTCGGGTATGAAGACCTATGATATTCACCGTGCTCCCTTTTCTCTTTACGGCCTGAAATACACAGACCGCGGCTTTTACAGAATGGATATCGAGGTTGCGGATAGGGTTTCCGACGGCGTGAAGGCTCTTAACTTCAATACCGCAGGCGGCTGTCTGCGCTTTAAGAGTGACACGGAAAAAATCATCCTGACGGCAACTCTTCCCGACCTGTGCCTTATGAATCATATGCCTCTTACGGGCTCGTCATCCTTCAGCATTTACTGTGACGGGGAGTTTTTCGGAGTTTTCCGTGCCCCCGGTATTGAAGAATACAATGGCACCTGGTCCTCGGAGCTGCATCTTCCCGGGGGTGAAAAGGATATTATGATTCTCTTCCCCCTATATAATAATGTTAAAGAATTATATATATCCCTGGAGGAGACGGCTGTCGTTTCAGAGGGTAATAAATTTGAGGACAGACTGCCCGTGGTTTTCTACGGCTCATCCATCACTCAGGGCGGATGTGCTTCTCAGCCTGGAAATGCTTATCCCAATATGATAATGCGAGGTCTTAACCGTGAGATTATAAACCTCGGCTTTTCGGGCAGCTGTAAGGCGGAAA
>JAZOWG010000036.1:0-11355 GCA_045659105.1 Acutalibacteraceae bacterium | reverse complement strand
CAGCAACGGCTTCCTCTGTATTTTCGACCGCCTCGTCCTTTTCCTCACCGTAGTCAGGAACAAATACAGAACCGGTAATTTCTTCCTCAGGAGCAGTTTCAAGCACCTTTACAACAACAGCGCTTACAGCCTTGTCGCCGTCAGCAGCAAGAGCAACCTTAAGGATGTAGTTTACTACACGCTTTACTGAGCCATCGGAAATTCTGAGAATATCCTCAATTTCCTTATCGCCGAGAGCTTCCGCTGCACCGGGGCTCAGGAGAATAAAAATATCCCCCTCACAAACATCAGAAAACACGGTCCCTGAGAAATCAGCCGTTGTATCAGCTACCTTTTCCGTTGTAACGGGAGCTGTAACTCCGAGACGCTGTAAATATACCTTTGTTGCACCGTTACAGGCAATAACAGCCTTTCTTCCCCTTGCATAAAAGCCTGCGCACACAAGGTCATTTTCTGAACGCTCCATATTGAGAAGCGCACCGCGGCAATCCTCAAAGAATCCGCTGAATACACTCATAGGCTCTCTTGAACGGGCAAAAAGCTCTGCTCTTTCATTGAAAGCCATAACGGAAGCGTCGGCAAAGCCTTCCACGTCGGATGAGGTAAGTGCAAAATAAACACTGCCGCTCAGAACACCCGAGCCCTTATATCCGTTCTTTATAACCTCACGGGGCATTACCTTACCGTTGACATTTACACTGTCTGTATTATAAACCGCCTCAGGTCTCTTCTGTGTTACTATTGCGGCTTCTACCTTCATAGGCATAAGGGTACCTCCTTTATTGTGATGCGGTGCTCTCACCGCAGATTTCTGTCATTTTCTTTCGTACGTCCCCTGCAAGATACAGAGATCCGCACACAATAAGCACATCAAATTCATCAAGAACCGAAAATGCCTTTTCAACTCCCCTTACGGGATCTTTGCACGGCGTACATTCTACGCCGAATTCACTTATAACACCTGCAAGCTCTTCACAGCTCATGCTTCTGGGATTTGAAGGCTCAACGGTAATAACCTTGCTGAAATAAGGCACCAGATTACCGAGAGACTTTTTTATGTCCTTATCTGCCATCATTCCGATAACGGCAAGAATTTTCTTCCCTGCAAGGTGCTTTTGAACCAGATATCCGAGAGCGGCAGTAGAGCCGTCATTATGTGAGCCGTCAAGAATAACAAGAGGATTTTTTGAGATAACCTCAATTCTTGCGGGAATACGTGCTGATTCTATTCCCTTTTTCACCGCTTCTGAGCTGATTACAAAGCCGTTTTCTCTGAGAACACCGACAGCACCCGTAACGAGTGCCATATTTTCGAGCTGATGCTTTCCCGGGAACGGGATTTCAAAGCTTCCCTCAGAACTATTTACAACAGTTCCCGTAATACTCTCCGAAGCAGTCACAAAAAGCTCTTCCGGATTTCTTAAAATAAGCGGAGAAGCCGTCTCTTGTGCAATTTTTTCAATTACCTGAAGCACCTCATCGGGTTGCCCTGCGCCCGTTATAACAGGTTTGTTTTTCTTTATAATACCGCACTTTTCAAAGGCAATTTTTCCGAGGCTGTCACCGAGCACACCGATATGGTCAAACGACACGGAGGTTATGATACTGCACAAAGGAGCTTCAATAATATTCGTAGCATCAAATCTTCCGCCGAGCCCCGTTTCAAGAACAACAATATCACAATTCTTTTCGGCATAATAAAGAAAAGCTGCAGCTGTCACCGCTTCGAATTCGGTAATAGTTATTCCTTCGGCAGACAGCTCCTCTATAGCTTTTTTTACTCTTTCGGTACAGCTTATCAGGTCTTCGGGGGCAATCATCCTCATTCCGAGCTGAATTCTTTCACGGAAATCAATTACGTAAGGAGAAGTATAAAGTCCCGTTTTGTAGCCTGCATTATGAAGTACTGAGGCTAAAGCGGTGCAGGTACTTCCCTTTCCGTTAGTACCTGCAACGTGAATAAATTTAAGCTTTTTATGGGGAGAGCCGAGTCTTTCCGCAAGAAGTGAAATTCTTTCAAGTCCCGGCATTATCCCGAATTTCTGAAGTGAGTGATAATAATTTACCGCTTCACTAAGTGTCATATTCTGTCACCCTTTAACCGAGCTTAGCAATACTTGCTCTGAGAAGCTCAGCCTTTTCGTTGAGCTTAACCTGATTTGCCTTCTGCTCCTCAATAACATTCTCGGGAGCCTTTGCAAGGAAGCCCTGATTGTTAAGCTTACCGTTAATCTGAGCTAATTTCTTTTCCACCTCTTCGAGCTCCTTGTTAAGACGCTTTCTTTCAGCCTCGAAATCAACAAGCTCAGCCATGGGAAGATAAATTGTTGCAACATCGGTAACAACGCTTACACTGCCGTCAAGCTCAAATACGCTCTCATCATCGGAAACACGAAGAGAGGTAGCGGAAGCAAGACGCTGGAAATACTTTGCACTGTCAGCAAAGAGGTCAACCTCCTTTGTAACGACATCGAGGCTTGCCTTCTTTGAAGGAGGAACGTTCATTTCAGCACGGCGGTTTCTGACAGCTCTTACAGCTGTCATAATGTGCTCCATGTTCTCCTCGTCCTTGGTGAATACGTAAGCTTCGTCATATGTAGGCCAGGGAGAAACCATAATTGATTCGCCGTCGTGAGGAAGAGTCTGCCAGATTTCCTCTGTAATAAAGGGCATAAAGGGATGAAGAAGCTTGAGAGTATTGCTCATAACGTAAACAAGCACAGCTCTTGCATTCTTCTTAAGCTCTTCATCGGATGAAGAAAGACGGATTTTACAAATTTCAATATACCAGTCGCAAAGAATATCCCAGATAAAATCGTAAAGCTTCTGAACGGCAATACCGAGCTCAAACTTTTCGAGGTTATCCGTAACCTCCTTAACAACCGTATTGAACTTTGTAAGCACCCACTTATCTTCAAGTGCGAGCTTTTCGGGAAGGTAAGGTGCGGGCTCGTTGCCTTCAAGATTCATAAGAACGAATCTTGCGGCATTCCAGAGCTTGTTTGCAAAGTTTCTTGATGCTTCAACCTTTTCATCGGAGAAGCGCATATCGTTTCCGGGGCTGTTACCGGTAGCAAGAGTGAATCTTAATGCATCAGCGCCGTACTTATCTATAATTTCAAGGGGATCAATACCGTTACCGAGAGATTTTGACATCTTTCTGCCCTGAGCATCTCTTACGAGACCGTGAATAAGAACAGTATCAAAGGGAGCCTTGCCCATATGCTCACAGGATGAGAAAATCATTCTTGCAACCCAGAAGAAAATAATATCATAACCGGTAACAAGCGTATTTGTGGGGAAATAATGCTGAAGATCAGCGGTGTTTTCGGGCCAACCGAGAGTTGAGAAGGGCCAAAGAGCCGAGGAGAACCATGTATCGAGAGTATCGGGATCCTGAGAAAGCTTTTCAGAACCGCACTTTGAGCACTTTCCGGGTGCTTCCTTTGCAACAATAACCTCACCGCAGTCAGAACAGTACCATGCAGGGATTCTGTGTCCCCACCAGAGCTGACGGGAAATACACCAGTCCTTGATGTTTTCCATCCAATGGAAATAAATCTTATCAAAACGCTCGGGAACAAACTTTGTTTCACCGCTTCTTACAGCCTCAATAGCAGGCTTTGCAAGAGGCTCCATCTTAACGAACCACTGCTTTGAAACCTTGGGCTCGATTGTGGAATGGCATCTGTAGCAGGTGCCGACATTATGTGAATAGTTTTCTGTCTTTATGAGTGCGCCTTCTGCTTCAAGGTCGGCTACAATAGCCTTTCTTGCCTCGAATCTGTCCATACCGCTGTACTTTCCGTAGCCCTCTGCAATATGTGCATCGTCCGTGAAGGTATCAATAACGGGAAGATTATGGCGAAGACCTACCTCAAAGTCATTGGGGTCGTGTGCAGGAGTAATCTTAACACAGCCCGTACCGAATTCCGGTTCTACATATTCATCTGCAACAATGGGGATTTCTCTGTGAAGAATGGGGAGAATAAGCGTCTTACCGACAAGGTGCTTATATCTTTCATCATCGGGATGAACTGCAACGGCAGTATCGCCGAGCATAGTTTCGGGACGTGTTGTTGCAAGCTCAAGATAGCCGCTGCCGTCCTTAAGAGGATAACGGAGATGCCAGAAATGACCTGCCTGCTCCTCATACTCAACCTCAGCGTCTGAAATTGAGGTAAGACAAACGGGACACCAGTTAACTATTCTTTCACCGCGGTAAATAAGTCCTTTTTCATAAAGACGTACGAAAACTTCTTTAACAGCCTTGTTACAGCCCTCATCAAGAGTGAATCTTTCTCTGTCCCAGTCACAGGAGGAGCCCAGCTTCTTTAACTGCTCGATAATTCTGCCGCCATACTGTCTCTTCCATTCCCATGCTCTTTCGAGGAAGCCTTCTCTGCCGAGGTCTTCCTTGGAAATTCCCTCTTTTCTCATAGCTTCAACAATCTTTGCCTCAGTAGCAATTGAAGCGTGATCCGTACCGGGAAGCCAGAGGGTGTCAAAGCCTGCCATTCTCTTGTAACGGATAAGAATGTCCTGAAGAGTATTGTCAAGGGCGTGACCCATATGAAGCTGACCGGTAATATTGGGAGGGGGAATAACAATTGTGTATGTAGGCTTATTCATTTCACACTTTGCGTGGAAATACTTTCCGTCGAGCCAGGATTTGTAAATTCTGTCCTCAACGTTTTTAGGATCATAAAGTTTTTCAAGTTCTTTGCTCATATCAATAACCTCTTTTTCAAAAAAATCAGAGTACTTAACCTAGGTATTATACCACTATTTTTAATTCTTGTAAATATATTAATATAACAAAAAGTCCTTCAAAGCAGAATATCTTTTGTTCTGTTTGTTGTTATTTATCATTTTCTCGACCTTTTCCTCGTCACCCACAACGACAAGGATTTTCTTTGCCCTTGTCACTCCCGTGTAAAGCAGATTTCTGTACATCAGCTTAGGAGGACAGTCAAGAAGGGGCATAATAACAACGGGATATTCACTGCCCTGACTCTTATGTACGGTCACGGCATAAGCGTGCTCAAGCTCAGACAGATTATCGGACGGATAGTCTGCAACTCTGTCATCAAACTCAATTTTCATCGTCCCTGCCGCATAGTTTATTTTTTTGAGAATTCCGATATCTCCGTTAAAGATACCCTCACCCTCTTCATTGCCCTTTTTCCAGAAAATATCGTAGTTATTCTTTGTCTGCATAACCTTGTCTCCCTCACGGAAGACTCTGCCGCCCGAGGTGCGAAGCTCATTTTTCGTTCTGTCGGGAGGATTGAGCACCGCCTGAAGACGTCTGTTGAGATTTACGGTTCCCAGGTCACCTTTTCTTGAGGGACAAAGAATCTGTATATCGTCGAAGGGGGAAAAGCCGTATGCGTCGGGAAGACGCTTTGCCGCCAGCTGCACAACAGTATCGGAGGCTACCGAAATATCTTCTCTTTTCATAAAGAAAAAGTCTGAGTCATTCACATGAAGTTCAGGCTTTTCACCGGAAATTATACGGTGTGCATTCATAACAATAAGGCTTTTCTGCGCCTGACGGAAAATCTCAGTAAGACAGACTACGGGAAGAATTTCCGAGCCTATAAGGTCATTGAGCACATTTCCGGGCCCGACGGACGGAAGCTGATCCGAGTCACCTACAAGAATTATGCGGCACCCCATAGGAACGGCATCAAGAAGGCTCGAAAAAAGCTCTGCATCAACCATTGACATTTCATCAACAATAACAGCTCCTGCAACAAGCGGGTCAGATGCATCCCTTCTGAATATAGCCTTGTCGTTGCTGTCCCATTCAACCTCAAGAAGACGGTGAATGGTCTTTGCTTCTCTGCCCGTGACCTCACTCATTCTTTTAGCTGCTCTGCCCGTGGGAGCGCACAAAAGAACGTCAACTCCCCTATTTTCGAGGACATCAATTATACCTCTGACAGCCGTGGTTTTGCCCGTACCCGGGCCTCCCGTAAGAATAAGAAGACCTTTTTCCGCTGCTGTAAGAATTGCCTCTTTTTGCTTTTCGGCATAAAAAATGCCGTTTTTTCTTTCTGTTTTTTCAATCTCCGCATCCGCAAAAAGCACCTTTGACGGAGGAAACTTAAGGACATTCCTCATTCTTGCCGCAATTGAGCTTTCCGCCATAAACATTTCCGGAAGAAAAACAAATTCGTCATCTTCTATTTCACGGGAAATAAGCATTTTGCGATTAAGCAGATATTCTACGGAAAGTTCGGTTTCTTCCTCCGATATTCCGAGCAGCGCTGAAGCGGGAACGGCTAATTTACGCCTCGGAATACAGGTATGACCGTTGAGAAGATTATGCCGTATTATATGCAGAATACCTGCGGAATTTCTGTTTTCAGAGGATGGGGAAACACCCATATCACGGGCTAATTTCTCTGCTCTTTCAAACGTAAAGCCTTTTACGGTACCGCAAAGAATATAGGGATTTTCTCTTATAAGCTTCAGAGCATTTGCCCCGAAATATTTATAAATAGCAGTACACTCCGAGGGTGAAACACCCACATTTTCAAGCTCAATCATAAGCTTTCGCATAGAATACTGTCTGTTGAATTCAGCTGAAATATTAAGTGCCTGAGGTTTTGATATACCTCTTATTACAGCAAGCTTTTCAGGCTCAGCTTCAAGAATTCTGAAGCTGTCCTCTCCGAAATGCTCAATAATTTTCAGAGCGGTTTTGGGGCCGATTCCCTTGACGGCACCGGATGCCAGATACCTGTAAAGCTTTGCCGTTGTATCGGGAAGACTTCTTTCATATGCTCTTATTTTGAACTGTCTTCCGAAAACATCGTGAGAGCCCCACTCCCCCGTAAGTGTCATTTCTTCTCCGGGAGCAGGCTCGGAAACGGTACCGACAGCAGTTACTATCTCGCCGTTTATATTAACTTCAAGCACGGTAAACAGATTGGTGGTATTATGAAATACCACGTTTTCTATAATACCCGAAATTCTTTCTTCTGATGGATTAGTGCTCATTTGCCGTTTTTTCTCCGCCGTCTTCTTCCGCATTTTCTTCAGTTCTGAACGCATAAGTGTCGCTGTCGAAATTCTTTTTATCTTTAAGCAGTATGCCGATGCCCTTAGCTGCACATTCACCGGGATTCTCGGCAACATTGGCTTTTACCTTTGTCTTACGTGAGAGGAGACTGTCAATACCGTAGAGATTTGCGCTGCCGCCGGTGAGAATTATTCCGTTTTCGGCAATATCTCCGCAAAGCTCGGGAGACGTATTCTCAAGAACTCCGAAAACAAGCGACAAAATACCGTCAAGCTTCGGTTTAAGCACATCATAAATCTCTTCTGCGGTAATTTCGACCTGTACGGGGAAGCCGCTTTCCGTATTCTTACCGCAGACTATCAGCCCCAAATCAACATTTCTCGGCACGGCAGAGCCTATGGTCATTTTGATATCCTCTGCCGTAGATGCTCCGATTTCAACCTTATAGCTTTTGGCTATATATTCAATTATTGCCTTTGTAAAATCATTTCCGCCGATATTCACGGTATCGGAAAGTGCGATATTTCCCAAGGCGACAACGCTGCAGTTTGTGACTCCGCCGCCGATGTCAAGCACCATAGTGCCTTTCTTGTCTGAGCGGCTTACACCTGCACCGAGAGCAGCACACAGCGCCTCATCAACAAAGCAGGCTCGTCCCGCACCTGATGACATAACAACATCATAAACTGTCTTCTTCTGCAAAGGTGTTACGGTACCGGGAACGCACATCATAACGTCAGGCTTGAATAATCTTCCTCTGCAGACCTTATTAATGCAATTTTCAAGCATAAGACCTGCCTGTCTGCGGTCAATCACTATACCGTCTTTTATCGGATAAACGGCTGACATTGATTCGGGAAGCTTTTCACACATAGCCTTGGCTTCGTTGCCGAATGCGAGAGTTTTTCCGGAATATTTATCAATAACAGCAACGGAAGGCTCACACATAACAATGCCCTTGCCTTCAACAAAGACAGTAAAGCTGGTTGATCCGAAATCTATACCTATTTTAAGTCCCGGCACGAAAAAACACCTCTCTCTGCAGTCACAATAATTCAATATATAATAACATATTGAGAAATTTTTGTCCATAGATAAAATGATTAATTTCCGACTTCCTCTTATTATCTTTGCACATAAGAACCGACATTATTTTGTAAGATTCACACAGAATTTTATACTTTCTTCAATTTGTGTTTTCATTAAAAAATTTTTATGCTAATATGATGATATCAGGTACAAAAGGAGAGATTTTTATGGCAAGCGTACACAGTGTTTATCACTTCCCCTCAGCTACGGATATTACTGATATTTTTCTTCAGTCATACTGTCCCGAGAACAAGGAGAATATCAAAGGGGTAATTTCAATTGTTCACGGAATGGCAGAGCATTCTGACAGATACACTGAAATTGCGGAGTATATCTGCACCAAGGGCTATGCGGTATTTATGCACGACCACGCAGGCCACGGAAAATCCGTTGCAAGTGAGGATGACCTCGGATACTTTTCCAAGGAAAACGGCAATGAAAAAATCGTTGATGACGTAAAGAGTGTCGTAGAAATCATAAACAAGGAATTTCCCGGAAAGCCCGTTATCCTCTGGGGACATTCCATGGGTTCATTCGTAACAAGACGATTTATTGCAAAATACCCCGATTATGTTACAGGTGCCGTAATCTGCGGTACGGCAGGCGCTAATCCTGCGGCAGGAGCAGGAATTTTGCTTGCAAAGGCTGTCGAAAAGCTTCTCGGCGGACATCACCGCTCTGATTTTCTTGACAAAATGGCTTTCGGAACCTACAACAAGAAATTCGAGAAAGATACCGGCTTTGAATGGCTTTCGGTCAATGAAGAAAATGTTGCGGTTTATGTAAAGGACCCTCTTTGCGGATACCGCTTTACGGCAAACGGCTTCAAGAACTTATTCTCACTTCTTAAAAGTGTTTCAGGTAAGGACTGGTACAATGCCGTACCGGATATACCCGTTTACCTTATTGCGGGCGATACGGACCCCGTAGGTAATTACGGCAAGGGAGTCCAAGAGGTTTATAAAAAGCTTCTCGGGAGCGGTCACAGTAAAGTTTCAATCAAGCTTTACAAAGGTCTTCGCCATGAAATACATAATGAAAACGAAAGATATGAGGTCCTTGACGACATAGTAAGCTTTGCTGATTCGATTACATAAAAAAGAGCGATACGGAAAACCGTATCGCTTTTAACTTTAGTTTTTTCTTATTTGAGGTAACCCATTGCAACCCAGCCTGTGATTCCGCCGTAGGTTGTTTTGCCCCAGTATTTTGCATATTCATTTGATGTATTTGCATCGTGATATACGTCTACAATGGTAATTTCTGAGCCGAAGGGCACCTGAGCAATAGAAAGTGAAGAAACGTTATGGTCTTCACGCATATTGAGGTGAGGCTCTGCGGTTACTGTATATGTACCTGTTGCAAAAGCGCTGCTGGGACCTGATGACGTAGGCTCTGAAGAAGCTGCTGTAGTATTTTCAGGAACAGCGGGTGCGGTTGTTGCTTCGGGAAGTGTGGTTGTTTCCTCTGCAAGGGTTGTTCCTTCAACGGGTGCAGTTGTTACTTCACCGGGAGTTACAATATTTCCGGAATAAGCGTTTGCAAGGTATTTCATTGAAACCCAGGCATCCCATCCCTTATAAACGGTTCTGCCCCAGTACTTGTAATCCTCTTCAGCCTCTGCATCATACTTGATTTCAGTAATGGTAAGAAGCGTTGCGTTATCTATTGCAAGAATCTGCTCACCGTCCTTAGAGGGCTCTTTTCTGAGATTGAGCTTGCCGTTTCCGCCTACGTTTACGGTATACTGACCGGGAGCGTACTTTTCAGCCGGTGATGTTGTAATTTCAACGGGCATTGTAGTGGTTTCATCTGCAGGGATAGTTGTTTCATCAGCATTGCCTGACTTGCTCATTGAAATTATAACGGATGCGAGAACCGCAATAACCACAATTGCAACAATAACTGCCGCAAGGCAAAGTCTTAAGAACTTTTCACTTTTGCCCTTTTCGGGAGCAACCTCTTCATTCTCTGCTTCTTCAAAAATTTCCTCTTCGTAATTCTTGTTCATAGCTTTTCTCCTGTTATTTTATATTCTTTACACAAAGCATTATACACAAAAAAAAGGTCGTTTTCAAGTGTTTTATACAATATCGCCGTAAGCAATTTTATTTCCCGTGAATTTATCCGCATCAAATTCCTTACCGAGAATCTTAACACTCTTTGCCAGCTTCTTTGTTCTTACAAACTCATTCTTACCGGGACAGAAGGGATAAATACCGATTGTGGAGAAAACGTACCACAGTGCCATTGAGCCGTTATCCTCATCACCGGGGAAGCCATCATCCTCAAAGGAGAACACTTCATTACACATTTTTTCTACCCAATAGGATGTCTTTTCAACGTCACCCATTTCAGAATAGATGTAGGGAAGGTGGAAGCTTGGCTGATTGGAAATTGCACACTGACCGAAGTCGGCAGCCGCCATTTCGGTCATTTCGTGGATTTCACAGCCGTAGCCTGCATTTTCATAATGAGGAGGAGTTGCAAAAAGCTCATCAATCTTCTTAAGAAGCTCTTCTTTACCGCCGTAAAGCTTTGCCAGCCCCTCCATATCATGAGGTACTGCAAAGGAATTCTGCCAGGCTGAGCCTTCCGTATAATCTCTGCCCCAGGCAATAGGACAGAAGTCGGGACGGAAGGAGCCGTCCTCAAATTTCGGACGCATAAAGCCTGTTTCCTTATCAAAGAGATTCTTGTAATTGTCAGCTCTTAAGTAATATTCCTTTGCAATATCGTCTTTGCCGAGCAACTCAGCAATTTTAGCAATACACCAGTCACCGTAAGCCGCATCAAGAGTAAGGTTTACGCTTTCACGGTGTGCTTCTATGGGCACGTAGCCGAGACAAACATAGCTTTCCGCACCGCTTCTGCCGTAATCATCGTCAGAGGAATTAACGTTGGCGTGCTTAAGCATCCCTTCGAGAGCCTGCTCCATAGTCTCCTTATCCATAAGTCCCTTTACTGCGGCATCGCAAAGCACCGCATCAATAAGGGTGCTGGGCATACAGCCTCTTTGTCCAATAGAGGGCCAACGGGGAAGCCAGCCGCACTCGAGATAATCGTTTACAAAGCCGCGGCACATTTCCTTATATTCATCCTTTGCAACAAGCGCATAGAAGGGATAGCAGGTTCTGTAGGTATCCCAGAAGCCGTTATCCGTATATCTTACACCGGGAAGAATCTTTCCGCTTGAGGGTGCATAGTGAACAATCTCACCCTTTTCGTTTATT
>JAZOWG010000035.1:0-3374 GCA_045659105.1 Acutalibacteraceae bacterium | reverse complement strand
GCAAAGCGGCATTCCATGGGCTTTTCGTCACCGAGAACGAGTGCCTTGAGCTCATCGCTGATTTCACCGGGAGCTCTGCCGTATTCGCCCTTAACATAAGCCTTGATTTCCTTAGAAATATTCTTGTATCTGCCGACGAGCACGTTAGCGGTTGCCTGAACACCGACCATCTGGCTCATGGGAGTAACAAGGGGAGGATAACCCATATCCTTTCTTACTCTGGGAGTTTCCTCGAGAACCTCCTGAAGCTTGTCAAGCTTACCCTGTGCTGTAAGCTGTGCTACGAGGTTTGAAAGCATACCGCCGGGAATCTGATAGCCGAGAGCATCTGTATCTGTTGCCATAACAACGGGGTTGAGAAGTCCGTCCTTGAGGCAGGCATTTCTGTAGGGCTTGAAGAAGTCGTTGATTTTCTTAAGGCACTCGAGGTCAAGACCTGTGTCGTAGCCGTACTGACGAAGAACATATTCCATTGTTTCCGTTGCGGGCTGAGCTGTACCGCCTGAGAAGGATGAAATAGCTGTATCGATAACGTCGCAGCCTGCTTCAACAGCCTTGAGCAGTGTCATAAAGCCAAGTCCCGTAGTTGAGTGTGTGTGAAGAACAACGGGCATATCTGTTGCATCCTTGATAGCCTTTACGGTGTCATAAGCCTCCTTGGGACTCATGATACCTGCCATATCCTTGATGCAGATGGACTGAACGCCCATAGCCTTGAGGTCCTTAGCTGTCTTAACGTAGCTTTCAAGGTCGTGAATGGGGCTTAAGGTGTAGCAGATTGTACCCTGAACCTCTGCGCCGTTCTTGAGAGCCTCATCAACTGCAACCTCGATGTTACGAAGGTCGTTGAGTGCGTCAAAGATTCTGATAACATTGATGCCGTTTTCGATGCTCTTCTTAACGAACATTCTTACAACGTCATCGGGATAGTGCTTGTAGCCGAGAAGATTCTGACCTCTTAAAAGCATCTGGAGCTTTGTGTTGGGACAAGCAGCTCTGATCTTTCTGAGTCTCTCCCAGGGATCCTCGTTAAGGTAACGAAGGCAGGAGTCGAAGGTTGCACCGCCCCAGCACTCAAGTGAATAGTAGCCTGCTTTGTCGAGGGTTTCAAGGATGGGCTTGAACTCTTCAAAGGGCATTCTTGTTGCGATAAGGGACTGGTTTGCGTCTCTGAGAATTGTTTCCGTAAATTTAATTTTCATCATTTTTCTCCTTATCTGAAAATTTCAGAACTCAAATTTATACCAAGATACACTATACCATAAAATAATGAAAAAGCAAGACAAATTTTGCGGTTTGTTACAAAAATAACGAAGAAATTTCTGTTATTTTGCCGTAGGAATTTGTGCAAAAAAACAGACACAAAACCGTTTTCTTCGATTTTGTGCCCGGATTCTTTATGATGACGGATTATTTAAATATCTGTTTTACGGTTTTGGCTCTTATTTCGTCCCTTGCTGCCTCGGAAAGCTTCTGGCCTGCAAGCACGTTTACCGTGGCAGGCTGCATAGTTACGAAAAGACGGCTGATAAGCGAAGCGTCGGCTTCAACTACGCCGTAGAGGGCGCCCAGTCTTACCCAGGAGAGAAGCTCCATCATTTCGTCAGAGGAGAGAAGCACGGTATTTCTTATAAGTCCTGCACTTCTGTTGATTCTGTCGCGGATGTTTATATCGCTTATAAGCTTTTCAGCGGCGGAGCGCTCCTTTGTTGCAATCTGCAAGGCTATGCTTTTGAGATTACCGAGTGCCTCCTCCTCGCTTATTCCCATTGTGACGATATTGCTGATTCTGAAGATGTCACCTTTTACGGATGCACCGTCACCGTAGGAGCCCCTGATTACAAAGCCCAGCTTCAGGGCTGTTGCGGAGAGCTTTTCCATAGCCCCCGTGCGTGAAAGTGCGGGAAGGTGCATAAGCACCGATGCTCTCATACCCGTACCGATGTCCTTGGGATTCTGGTTAAGGTACCCGAGCTTTCCGTCAAAGGCAAAGTGAAGACGGCTTCCGAGAATATTCTCATATTTTACGGCTTCGTTATAGGCGCTTTCAGGGTCAAGACCGTCCGAAAAGCCCTGAATTCTTATGTGGTCTCTTTCGCAGAGCATAATGCTGACCCTTTCATCCTCGTCAAGAAGAAGCACTCTGCCCTCGGAGCTTGAGGCAAATTCGGGGCTGATAAGGTGTCTCTCCGCAAGGGAAATTGCCTCGTAGGGATAAAGAGAATTCATTGCGATTATCTGAAGAGACTTGTTGTTTTCCGTAAGAATTCTGCAGATACCGGAATTCAGCTCCTGCTTCTGCAGGGCATTGAGCCTTACAGGGAAGGGGAGGGAATCAATGTTTCTTGCAAGGCGGACTCTTGTGGAGAGCACCGTATCCTGAAGTCTGGCGGTAGTGTCGGTCATACGTTATCCTCTCCCTTCTGCAGAAGTCTTATTCTGTCTCTGAGAAGTGCGGCGGTTTCGTAGTCCTCTGCCGCAACAGCTTTTTCAAGCTGTGCTCTCAGAACTGCTATTTCAGAGCCGGCGGCTTTGGGACTGTCGAGCTTTTCGGGCATTTTTCCCCTGAAAACCGCTCTGCCGTGGATTTTGCCTATGGTTGGACGGAGCTTCACGGTAAATGTTCTGTAGCAGTCGGGACAGCCGGGGAGCCCCGTTCTTGCAATATCCTCAAACGAAAAGCCGCAGGTTTCACAGCGAAGCACACGGTTTGCCGAGCGGAGATTTCCCGTTCCCGTGAGAGAGCCCAGCATATCCCCGAAGGGTGAAAAGCCCGAAACTGCATCCCGGACACCCAGTGCGGCGGCACAAGCGGAGCACAGATGAATTTCCGCACTCTCTCCGCCTACTATTCTTTTAAGATGCACACCTGCATCGTTACGTTTACAATTCTGACAAAGCATAATAACACCACAAAAATCAGATTACTCAAATTTATTATAATACAAAATTTGCAGGTAGTCAAACGTAAAACACAATTTAACGGATAATTTGCCGTATGTATCGTAGGGGAGGGGGGCTCCCCTCCCGTTTCCGAGGGTTGATTCTTTATGTAGGGGACGACAACCCTGGCGTCCCGCAAGTAGTTAGTTTATTTTTTGAATTAATTTTACAAGAGGAACATTTTTTGTTCTACTGGTCTTAAAATAAACAATTGATTTTACCGCAGGCGGGACGCCAAGGTTGTCGTCCCCTACAAACCGTAATGGCAAATGACTGCTAAATTATGATTTGTTGAATGGAATTCACTATTTTGCCATAAACTGAAATATAACGCTTCGGGGGGATTTTATGTTTATTTTTTCGGGCTTTTCGGCAAAGGCAAATTCAGCTCTTAATTCTGCGGTCAATGTTGCTGAGGATATGGGACACAC
>JAZOWG010000034.1:0-2371 GCA_045659105.1 Acutalibacteraceae bacterium | reverse complement strand
AGGACGCGCTCGCAACCTCACTCGTCACGCTCCGCGCGCCTTCGGGCTCGAGCATTCACATGAAAATAAAAAAATCCAAGTCAGAAGACTTGGATTTTGGCAGGGGCAGAAGGGCTCGAAACACTTCGTGTCCCTCTTGCGGTGCCCAAAATTCATTACGGCTTGGAGCGCCTATGAATTTTGACCGCTGCGCTTCGTTACGCTCGCTTCATCGTCCGCAGGACGCGCTCGCGACCTCACCCGTCACGCTCCGCGTGCCTTGGCTTCGCACTATTCTCTATAAAATTAAAACGGATACCAAAAGGTATCCGTTTTAATTTGGCAGGGGCAGAAGGGCTCGAACCCTCGGCACGCGGTTTTGGAGACCGCTGCTCTACCAACTGAGCTATACCCCTAAATATTAAACTTGCCGCCTGAAAAATTGGTGGGGCATCAGGGACTCGAACCCCGGACCAACCGGTTATGAGCCGGTTGCTCTAACCAACTGAGCTAATGCCCCGTTTCAGGTTGCTTGATTATTATATAGGTAAAGAGCTTAAAAGTCAAGTATTATTTTTAGTTTTTTTGAAAAATTTGAAAGGGACTGCAAACGAATCTGCAGTCCCCTCTTTGTTACATTAAATCACAGATGAGCTTTGAAAATTCCAAGGGATCTTCAATTGAAAGACCGCCTATAAGTCTTGCCTGATTGTAAAGCAACTTAGCATAGTCGGAAAGCTTGTCCTTATCTGATTTATAAAGCAATTTAAGCTTTTCGGCAATGGGGTGGTTCATATTGACTTCAAGAACGTACTGTGCTTTAACGTCCTTAGAATCGGGCATTGAATTAAGAACCTTTTCCATTTCAGCGGAAATCTGTCCCTCATTTGTAAGACATACGGGATGATTTTTAAGCTTGTTTGTGAATCTGACTGCTGAAATGCCGGCAAGAGCCTCTTTCATATAACCGAACATATCTGTATTTTCTTCATTTTCGGTCTTAATTGCGTCTTTTTCCTCTTCCGTGGCAAAGTCTGCATCATCGGCACAGATGTTGATAAAGGGCTTATTTTCGTAAGTCATAGCCGTCTTCAATGCAAACTCATCGATATAGTCCGTAAGATAAAGTATTTCGTAACCCATATCCTTGACTTTTTCAACCTGAGGAAGCATTTCTATTCTGTTTATAGTTTCACCTGATGCGTAATAGATGCTGGGCTGCTCGGACTTCATTCTTTCAGCATATTCTTTCAGAGTAACGTATTTTTTATCGTTACTGCTCTTGAACAGAAGAAGGTCAATGAGATCATCCTTATGCATACCGTAATCGGTATAAATGCCGAATTTGAGAGAATTGCCGAAGGAGTCAAAGAATTTTTCGTATTTCTCTCTGTCTGTATTAAGCATTTTGGTAAGCTCAGTTCTAATTTTCTTTTCGAGTGTTTTTGCTATGAGCTTTAACTGGTGGTCGTGCTGAAGCATTTCACGGGAAATGTTAAGGGATAAATCCTCGCTGTCCACTATACCTTTTATGAAATTGAAATAATCGGGAAGAAGCTCAGCGCATTTGTCGGAAATAAGCACACCCTTAGAGTATAATTGTAAACCTTTTTCAAAGTCCTTTGAATAGTAATCGTAGGGAGCGTGGGAAGGAATGTAAAGAAGAGCATTATAGGTCGCATTGCCTTCTGTTTTTGCGTGAATAACTCTTAAGGGCTCTTCATAGTCATAAAAAACATCTTTGTAGAATGTATTATATTCTTCTTCGGTTATTTCGCTTTTGGATTTTTTCCAGATAGGAAGCATTGAGTTAAGAGTACGAAGTTCTTTTACCTTTTCATACTCCCCTTCCTTGCCTTCTGCGGGAACGGAAGTCTCAAATTCCATTTTAATGGGATAACGGATGTAGTTGGAATATCTCTTAATAAGTGCGGAAATTCTGTAGCTGTCAAGATATTCGTCGTAGTTTACCTCTTCAGTATTGTCGCAGATGGTAAGAATTATATCGGTACCTGCCTCTTCCTTTTCGCAGGGAGTTATTGTATAGCCCTCGGCACCTGACGATTCCCAGCAGTTGGCTTCATCACTTCCGTGAGCCTTGGAAATAACCTTTACGTTTTTACTTACCATAAAGGAGGAATAGAAGCCGACACCGAACTGACCGATAATGTCGATATTTTCATCGGTGTTTTCGGCCTTGAATTTCTGTGAACCGCTTTTTGCTATAACACCGAGGTTGTTTTCAAGCTCTTCTGAGGTCATACCGATACCGTTATCGGAAATGATAAGCTGACGGTTTTCCTTGTCGGCAGTTATAAGGATTCTGAAATCGTCTTTAGTGAGGTTTACGGAATTGTCTGTCAGCGATTTGAAGTAGAGCTTGTCAATAGCA
>JAZOWG010000033.1:0-1669 GCA_045659105.1 Acutalibacteraceae bacterium | reverse complement strand
GGACCCGACGGCGATAAGATGTCAAAGTCAAAGGGCAACGTTGTTGACCCCAACGACGTAGTTGACATTTACGGTGCAGACGTACTCAGAAGCTACGTTCTCTTTATGGGTGACTACGAAAAGGCTGCTCCCTGGTCACAGAACTCACTTAAGGGCTGTAAGAGATTCATAGACCGTGTATGGAATCTCCAGGAAATCGTAACAGAGGGTGACGGCTATTCAAAGAAGCTTGAAACCTCCTTCCACAAGACAATAAAGAAGGTTTCCGAGGATATTGAAAATCTCAAGTACAACACGGCTATTGCCGCACTTATGACTCTTATCAACGAGATTTACGATGCAGGCTCCGTCACAAAGGCTGAGCTTAAAACCTTCATCACTCTTCTTAATCCCTTTGCACCTCACGTAACAGAGGAAATCAACGAGGCGCAGGGCTTCGGAGGCATGTTAGCCTCAGCTGAATGGCCCGCATTCGATGAAGCAAAGTGTGTTGATGACGAAATTGAGATTGCAGTTCAGGTTAACGGCAAAATCAAGGCAAGAATTATGGTTGCAACCGAGATTTCTCAGGAAGACGCAGTAGCCCAGGCAAAGGAAAACGAAGACGTTAAGGCAGCAATTGACGGTAAGGCAGTTATTAAAGAGCTTTATGTCAAGGGTAGACTTGTAAACATCGTAGTTAAATAAAACTTAAACCGTATGGCTGAGCTTTCAGTCATACGGCTTTTTTTTTGTTCGGAAATATAGCAGAATTTGACATACTTTACATCAGATGTTATAATAATTTTTGAAAGAGACTTAGTTGGTATGAACAAAAAAACAATATTTAAAACCGAAAAAAGTATGATTTACTTCTTCAATATTTTAAGGTGCGATTATGGTTTTCAGAAAGAATTCTTTGTTATTTTATCAAAATCAGATTTTTAGTATTATTATGATAATACTGTGTTTATCCTGTAGCTACGCATCGGGTATATGGGAGGCTTTTCTGTTTGCACTTCCGTTTGCAATTCTGATAATTGTAAATCCGAAAATACACAACGAGTTTATTGTGATTAATGAAACAGGCATAACATGCAAAAAATCAGAAAAACAGCTTTGGAAATATGAATGGGAAGATATTTCAGAGTTAAAAAGCTCCTCCCGGTTTTTATTACCGTCAGTGGAAATTATATCGTATAACAAACACGGTGCATCAGAACAATTTGCAAAGCCGGGACACTATTTTCAATCAGGAAAAACAGCAAAAGCTGCAATCAAGCTATACTACAACAAATCAGGAGAGTGTTTCCGGAATGATAAAGAAAAAAAACAGTCAGCTTCAGAATTGATCCATATATTCAAGAAGTTTTGATACAGATAATATTGGACGTACTTCTTATGATAGCGATGCCAATGGTGCTGACTTTTGCTAATTTTTCTATATTCGCAAGTATTGTAGCGGATATCGGCTATTTTGCTATTGCTTTGCTTCTTCATTATAGAGTGGTAATTCAGGCATTAATTGATAAACGAAAAGAAGATTATGTTACCGAAATAGCAAAAATAGAAAAATTTACCGATGAGTTTTCCTTTATAGGTGATTCAACCGGGAATAGTTACGTCCGCTTCTTTTATCCTAAAGAAATGCACGTAGGTAAACACAGAATAAAAATAATCAACGATAAAG